>JBGOTT010000111.1:0-11190 GCA_041476585.1 Gammaproteobacteria bacterium
ACAAGCACGGCATCCTGCTGATTTTCGACGAGGTCATCACCGGCTGGGGGCGTCTGGGCAAGCCATTTGCCACGGACTATTTCGGTGTCATGCCCGACCTGATCACGACCGCCAAGGGCATCACCAACGGCACGGTGCCGATGGGCGCGGTGTTCGTGCGGGACGAGATCTTTCAGGCCTACATGCAGGGGCCGGAGAACTCGATCGAGTTCTTCCATGGCTATACCTATTCCGGGCACCCGGTCGCCTGCGCGGCCGGGATCGCGACGCTGGAGACCTACGCGGACGAAGGGCTGCTTACGCGCGCAGCGTCGCTCGCCAAGCACTTCGAGGACTGCGCGCACGCGCTCAAGGGCCTGCCCCATGTCATCGACGTACGCAATCTCGGCCTGATGGCGGGGATCGAACTCGCGCCGCGGCCGGATGCGCCGGGCAAACGGGCCTTCGAGGCGTTCGTGAAGTGCTTCGAGCAGGGCGTGCTGATCCGCGTCACCGCCGATATCATTGCGCTGTCGCCCCCGCTGATCGTCGAGAAGCCGCAAATCGACCGGATCTTCGAGACTCTTTCCAGTGTGCTCCGCACACTGGAATAGAACCGATCAGTCTTTATCGCGTTGGGCCGGGGGTACGGGGGGAGGGCATGCGGCTCCCCCTGTTCCCTTATTTTGCTGCTGCGTGAACGACGCCCAAGCGCCGTCCACGCAACGGCTGGCGCAGGCGCGTCGGCGTCACCAGGTCTCGCACGAAGTTCGGCAGCGCGAAAACGCCCTCATGGGTCTCGCCGTTGTAGTACCTGAGTTCGGTGAGCTTGCGCTGCTCGATCCTGCGGTCGATCTCATCCGCGGTGTAGGCCTTCGGATCGAGCTTGTCCGAGCACACTGCCATCGTCCATAGCGAGCCGTACAGCGGGATGAACATCGTGTACGGGCGCACGATGCGGAACACCGAATTTAGGCGCGCCGCGAGTTCGGCCACGCGCTCGGGGCGCGCCACCGGCGAGCCGATGTGCAGCGTCAGCGCCCCGCCCGGGGCCAGCGCAGCGCGGCACCGCTGGAAGAACTCCATCGAGTAGAGCGCCACCGCGGGGCCCACCGGATCGTTGAGGTCGAGCGTGATCAGGTCGAAGCGCTCGGTGGTCTCGCGCACGAACTTCATGCCGTCTTCGACCAGCACGCGCAACTTCCGGTTGTCGAACACGCCGTTGTGGACCGCATGGAAATGCTCGCGCGCGACCTTGATGACGTCGGGGTCGATCTCGACCATCGTCACCTGCTCGACCGACGGGTGCTTGAGCGCCTCCTCCGACGATCCGCCGTCGCCGCCTCCGACGATCAACACCTTTTTCGGCGCATTGTGGGCGGTGAGCGCGGGATGAATGAGGTTCTCGTGGTAGACGAACTCGTCGCGCTCCGAGGTCATGTTGAAACCGTCGAGGCGGAACAGCTTGCCGTATTGCGCCGTCTCGTAGATCTGCATCCTCTGGTAGGGCGTCTGCCACTCGCCCAGCTGGCGCGCGGCCTTGATGTAGAACCCGGTCGAGTCGTTGAGCGGCTCCATCAGAAGGTGACCACCGCGCTCGATCTCGTGGCGCGCGATTTCGGTCGGCTGGAAATAGGCGATGATCGACTCGAACAGCGTCTTCGCCTTCTCGCTGTTGTCGGCGCTGAAATTGCAGACGTAGACGTCGAGGGTGAGCCCCGCGCGCTCCGGCCATGTGTGAACCGCGATATGCGACTCGGCGAGCACTACCGTGCCGGTAAAACCGGAGCCTTCGAACTGCTGGAAGCGCGCGTCCATGACCGTGAGGCCCGAGGCCTGTACGAACGCGATGCACTTTTCGCGGAAGCCCTCGCCGTCAAGGAGCAACCGTGGGTCGCAGCGACAGCCGCCCAGATCACCGATGAGATGCAGACCGTTCATTTCGTCCCCCTCCAAAAAGCAGCGCACGCATCGGGGGCGGTGGTGAGCCGCCCTTCAGCGTGCGCCCAATCCAGAAAAAAGACGCCTTGCGGCGGCTCGCGAAACTTTCTATTCAATTCCTTTAGCGCCCCCATTTCGCGAATACGTCTCGCGCATTTGGTGCGCGACGGCATCAATCAGCCGTCGAGCGATGCTGATCTTACTAGGAAGTCTCGGCAAATGAAAGACATCGAACCATTCCGCGGCCTCGATTTCTCCAGGTTGCGGCGCGATTTCGCCGCCCGCCCAGTCACATATGAAGGCGATCATCAGCGAATGCGGAAACGGCCAGGGTTGGCTGGCGAAGTAGCGGATGTTGCCGATCCGCACGCCGACTTCCTCCTGCACTTCGCGCGCGAGACACTGCTCGAGGGTCTCGCCCGGCTCGACGAAGCCGGCGAGCGCGCTGTACATCCTGGCGGGAAAGTGCGGGCCGCGCCCGAGCAGCAATTCGCGCCCGCGCCGCACCAGCGCCATTACGGCAGGGGAGATGCGCGGATACACCGAGAGTTTGCACGCGGGGCAGACACGCACCCGCTCGTCGGGCTTGGGCGTGGTCGGCGTGCCGCAGCGCCCGCAGAACTGGTGTGCGCGGTCCCAGTCGAGCAGCTGGATGGCGCGCCCGGCCAGCGCGAAGTGCGCGTCGTCGAGCACAGAGAACAGCGTCCTCAGTCCCTCCCAGCTCATGCCCGCCGGCGCATGTGCATCGCGCGGTACTTCGGCGGCCCAGCAATCAACCTCCGCCAGCCGTCCGAGATAGAGCGTCCTGACCGGCTCGGACCCGAAGCTGCGGTCGCTTTCCTGCAACGCGCCTCTCACCGGAACTCGCGCCCAGCTCGGCCGCGCCCGCACCCGGGGATCGTCGGTCGGTTCGGCGCTGGGCGGCCCGATCTCGACCAGCAGTTGATCGCCGCGGAACACGAACCAGTGGCCGGCGGAATCGCCCCCGCCCGAGGTGAGATGCTCGTACCCGGACGGGCTGGCAAAGGGCAGTACGATCATGGGCGGCAAGTTTATCGTGGCACGTCCGCGAGGTTTACGGTTTCCTCGATCAGGCGCGCGCCGTCGGCAAGCAGGAACGCCTTGAAATGCTCGCCAGCCGGCGACAGGCGCTTTTGCCGGCGATGAATGACGTGCCAATCGCGCATGACCGGCAGCCCGGACACGCCGAGCGTCACCAGCCGTCCCGCATTCAGCTCGAGGCCGATGGTGTGCATGGAAAGGAAGGCCACGCCCATGCCGGCCATCACCGCCTGCTTGATGGTCTCGTTGCTGCTCATCTCGAGCACCTCGCGCGGGCGGAATCCGCGCTCGGCGAACGCATGCTCCATCGCGGCGCGCGTTCCCGAGCCGCGCTCGCGGATGATGAACGTCTCCCCCGACAGGCGCGCCAAGGGCAGCCGCTTGCGGCCGGCAAGCGGGTGATCGGGCGAGGCGATGATCGAAATCGGATGCCTGGCGAATGCGGTCGCTTCCGTGTCCAGCCCACGTGGCGGCCTTCCCATGATCGCCAGGTCAACGGTATTTGCGCCCAGTTCGCGCACCACGACTTCCCGGTTGTTGACGACCAGGCGCAATCGCACTTCCGGATGGCGGCGACGGAACTCGGCGAGCAGCCGCGGCGCGAAGTACTTTGCCGTCGAAACCACCGCAATCGCCAGTTCTCCGCCGCCGATGCCCTTCAGTGCCGTCATCGCGTCTTCGGCCTCGCGCAGCATGGCCGAAACCCCCGTGGCGTAGTTCAGCAATTCCCGCCCGGCCGGGGTGAGTTGTATGCGCTTGCCGACCCGCTCGAACAGCGGCAATCCGGCCGCAAGCTCGAGCTGGCGCACTTGCATGGAGACAGCGGGCTGGGTCAGGTGCAGGGTTTTGGCGGCTGCCGTAAAACTCATGCGGCGCGCGACTTCAGCGAAGGTGTGCAGTTGGCGCAGCGTAGCGCTTCTCATTCCATTCTGGTTCCTGGCAACATAAGGTTTTACGTATGCAATGCACAACAAAAATTGAATATACCTTATGTGACGACCGCGCTAGCCTGTTGCGGTACAAGATTCCACGGGCACCGTCAGGAGGACCGCATGGCCAAGCTCGCTACGGCGAAGAAATACAGCGCTGGTGTAAAGGAATACCGCCAGACGTACTGGCAGCCGGACTACCGGGTGAAGGACACCGACCTGCTCGCGTGTTTCAAGATCACCCCGCAGGGCGGGGTCGACCGGGAGGAAGCCGCAGCGGCGGTCGCCGCCGAGTCCTCGACCGGGACGTGGACCACCGTGTGGACCGACCTGCTGACCGACCTCGAGTACTACATGGGCCGCGCCTATCGCATCGAGGACGTACCGGGGGACGACTCGTGTTTCTACGCGTTCATCGCCTATCCGATCGACTTGTTCGAGGAAGGCTCGGTGGTCAACGTGTTCACTTCGCTGGTTGGCAACGTGTTCGGCTTCAAGGCCATTCGCGCGCTGCGGCTGGAGGACGTGCGTTTTCCGATCGCCTACGTGATGACCTGCGGCGGCCCGCCCAACGGCATCCAGGTCGAGCGCGACAAGATGAACAAGTATGGCCGCCCCCTGCTTGGCTGTACCATCAAGCCGAAGCTCGGCCTGTCGGCGAAGAACTACGGCCGCGCGGTGTACGAATGCCTGCGCGGCGGGCTGGATTTCACGAAAGACGACGAAAACGTCAACTCGCAGCCTTTCATGCGCTGGCGCGACCGTTTCGAATACGTGATGCAGGCGGTGAAGAAGGCCGAGGCCGAGACCGGAGAGAAGAAAGGCCACTATCTCAACGTCACCGCGCCGACCCCCGAGGAGATGTACAAGCGGGCCGAGTTCGCCAGGCAGCTGGGCGCGCCGATCATCATGCACGACTATCTCACGGGCGGCTTCTGCGCCAACACCGGGCTGGCCAACTGGTGCCGCAACAACGGCGTGCTGCTGCACATCCACCGCGCCATGCACGCGGTGATCGACCGCAATCCGTACCACGGCATCCACTTCCGCGTGCTTACCAAGGCGCTGCGGCTCTCGGGCGGCGATCACCTGCACACCGGAACCGTGGTCGGCAAGCTGGAGGGCGACCGGCAGGCGACGCTCGGCTGGATCGACCTGTTGCGCGAACGCTACGTGAAGGAGGACCGCTCGCGCGGCATCTTCTTCGACCAGGACTGGGGAGCGATGCCGGGCGCGCTGGCGGTCGCTTCGGGCGGCATCCACGTATGGCACATGCCGGCGCTGCTTGCCATCTTCGGCGATGACGCGGTATTCCAGTTCGGCGGCGGCACTCTCGGCCATCCCTGGGGAAACGCCGCGGGCGCGTGCGCCAACCGCGTTGCGCTCGAAGCCTGCGTGCAGGCGAGGAACGAAGGCCGCCCGGTGGAGCGTGAGGGCAGGGAAATCCTCACCGCCGCCGCGGCCCACAGTCCCGAACTGAAGGCGGCGATGGAGACGTGGAAGGAAATCAAGTTCGAGTTCGATGTGGTCGACCGGCTCGACGCCGTGCGCACCTGAACCGGGGAGAGAAACAATGAGCGAAGTGAGGGACTATGAGTCGCGGCTCTCCGATCCGGCGAGCCGCAAGTTCGAAACCTTCTCCTACCTGCCGCCGATGACGCCGCAACAGGTCCGCAAGCAGGTCGAGTACATCGTTGCGCGCCGGTGGAACCCGGCGATCGAACATACCGAGCCCGAACACGTGGGCGGGTCCTACTGGTACATGTGGAAGCTGCCCCTGTTCGGCGAAACCAGCGTCGAGCGCATCCTCGCCGAGGCCGAATCCTGCCACCGTGCCCACCCGGGCCACCACGTGCGCCTGATCGGCTACGACAACCGGCGCCAGACGCAGGGTGCCGCAATGGTGATCTTCCGCGCGAGCTGAAGCCGCGCCCCGCCCACAAGGAGGCATGATGGCACTCGAAGCCCTGATCTTCGACGTCGATGGCACGCTGGCCGATACCGAGGAAGCACACCGGCAGGCGTTCAATGCCGCGTTCATCGAACTGGAGTTGTGGTGGGACTGGGGACCCCAGCTCTACGCGCAGTTGCTGCGCGTCTCCGGCGGCAAGGAACGCATCGCGCACTACATCGAGACGCTGCCGGTGACCGCGACCGAGCGCGCGCGGCTGCGCGAGCTGGTATCTCTCACCCACAGCACCAAGACGCGCATCTACAAGGAGCTGGTGGAGAACTTCAAGCTCCCGTTGCGCCCCGGCGCGGCGAAGCTGATTCGCGACGCGCGCGCCGCGGGCCTCAAGCTGGCGATCGCTTCAACCACGACGCCCGCAAACGTCGAGGCGCTGCTCACCGCGGCCCTCGGCCGGGGCACGATGAGCTGGTTCACCACAATCGCCTCGGGCGATATCGTCGCGAACAAGAAGCCCGCGCCGGACATCTATCGCCTCGCCCTGCAGGGGCTGCGCCTGCCGGCGGAGCGCTGCATCGCGTTCGAGGACTCGGTCAACGGCCTCAAGGCGGCCCGCGCCGCGGGCCTGTTTACGGTCGTCACGCCGACGCGCTGGAACATCGGCCAGGATTTCCGCGACGCGCAACTGGTGCTGGGGAGCCTGGAGGATATCGACTTGCCGAAGCTCGCACAGTTGCACGCCGCCGCGCGGGCGGCGGCGTGAGGCAGGCGTGATGCTCCGGGCCCGCAAGACCACGCTCACGCAGTTTCTCATCGAGGAACGGCGCCGGCATCCGGGCGCGAGCGGCGAGTTGAACGCGCTCATCCTGGACGTTGCGCTCGCATGCAAGGCGATCTCACGCGCGGTAGCGCAAGGCGCGCTCGCCGGAATGCTCGGCGACGCGGCGAGCGCGAACGTGCAGGGTGAAACGCAGAAGAAGCTCGACGTGGTAGCCAACGAGACATTCCTGCGCACCAACGAGTGGGGAGGTCACCTTTGCGGGATGGTGTCCGAGGAGATGGATGCGCCCGCGGCGATTCCGGCGCAATACCCCAAAGGCAAGTACCTGCTGGTGTACGACCCGCTCGACGGCTCCTCCAACATCGATGTCAACGTCGCGGTGGGCAGCGTGTTCTCGATCCTGCACGCCCCGCGCGCGGGTGAGGACGCGTCGCCGGAGGATTTCCTGCAGCCCGGCGCGCGTCAGATCTGCGCCGGTTACGCGATCTATGGCCCCGCGACTATGCTGGTGCTCACCGTTGGTACGGGCGTGCACGGCTTCACGCTCGATCCGCTGCTCGGCGAATTCATGCTGACCCATCCGCGTCTCGCAATCGACGCGGATGCGAACGAGTTCGCCATCAACGCTTCCAACAGCCGGTTCTGGGAGCCGGCGGTGAAGCGCTACGTGGACGAGTGCATGGCGGGCAGGAGCGGGCCGCGCGGCAAGGACTTCAACATGCGCTGGGTCGCTTCGCTGGTGGCCGAGCTGCACCGCATCCTGATGCGCGGCGGCGTGTTCCTGTATCCACGCGATACCAAGGAGCCGAACAGGAGCGGGCGCCTGCGCCTGCTGTACGAGGCCAATCCGGTCGGCTTCATCGTCGAGCAGGCAGGCGGCCGGGCAAGCACCGGCTACCTGCGAATCCTCGATGTCCCACCCGAGGCGCTGCACCAGAGGGTCGGCCTGATCTTCGGCTCGGCAAACGAAGTCGAGCGGATCGAGCAGTACCACCGCGACCACAACGTGCGCGACTACGACGCGCCGCTGTTCGGCGCCCGCGGCCTGTTCCGCGCCAACGTCTAGCTGGAGGAGCCCATGTCCGCCCGGCATCCGATCATCGCCATCACAGGGTCCTCCGGCGCCGGCACCACGTCGGTGATGCGCACCTTCGAGCAGATCTTCCGCCGCGAGGGCGTCAATGCGGCGTTCGTCGAGGGCGACAGTTTCCACCGCCACGACCGCGCCGAGATGCGGCAGAGGATGGCCGAGGAGGCCGCGCGTGGCAACCACAATTTCAGCCATTTCGGACTCGAGGCAAACCTGTTCGACGAACTCGAGGCGCTGTACCGCGACTACGGCACCGCGGGCGAGGGCCGTACGCGCAAGTACCTGCACGACGATGAGGAAGCCGCGCTTTTCGGGCAGAAGCCCGGTACCTTCACCGCCTGGGAAAAGCTGCCGGCCGGCACCGACCTGCTGTTCTACGAGGGACTGCACGGTGCGGTGGTCACCGACAAGCTGAACGTCGCGCAACACGTCGATCTGCTGATCGGCGTCGTCCCGGTGCTCAACCTGGAATGGATCCAGAAGCTGCACCGCGACCGGGCGGCGCGCGGCTACTCGACCGAAGCGGTGACCGATACCATCCTGCGGCGCATGCCCGACTACGTGCGCTACATCATTCCGCAGTTCGCGCACACGCACATCAATTTCCAGCGGGTGCCGATCGTGGATACCTCCAACCCGTTCATCGCGCGACACATCCCGTCGCCCGACGAATCGATCCTGGTGATCCGCTTCGCCGACCCGCGCGGCATCGATTTCGCCTATCTGCTGTCGATGCTGCACGACTCGTACATGTCGCGCGCCAACACCATCGTCGCGCCGGGCGGCAAGATGGACCTCGCAATGCAGCTGATCTTCACGCCGATGATCTGGCGGCTGATGGAGCGCCGCAAGCAGGCGCTCGCCCGATGAACGCTTCGCCGATTTCGGCTGCGCCGGCCGGGCCTCGAAGCTCAAGCCCCAGCCGCTGGACAAGCTGGCCGAGCGTTACCGCAAGGGCGAATTCGCCCCGGTACTGCACTGAAGAATCTGCACGCGCGCATCTCGTATAATCGCCGCTTCATTCCCATGCCGACCCCCGCTGTTTCAGACAAGGATCTCGCGAACGTCATTCGCGCGTTGGCCATGGACGCCGTGCAGCAGGCCAATTCAGGCCATCCGGGCATGCCGATGGGCATGGCCGAAGTCGCCGTCGCGCTGTGGCACCGGCACCTGCGCCACAATCCGGCGAATCCCGCGTGGGCAAACCGCGACCGCTTCGTGCTCTCCAACGGGCACGGTTCGATGCTCCTCTACGCGCTGCTGCACCTCACCGGTTACGACCTGCCGATGGAAGAGCTGAAGCGCTTCAGGCAGCTTCATTCGAAAACCCCGGGGCACCCGGAGCGCGGGGTCGCGCCGGGCGTCGAGACCACTACCGGCCCGCTCGGCCAGGGAATCTCGAACGCCGTCGGCATGGCTATCGCCGAGAAGCTGCTCGCCGCCGAATTCAATCGGCCCGGTCTCGATCCGGTCGACCACCATACCTACGTGTTCCTCGGCGACGGCTGCATGATGGAAGGCATCTCGCACGAGTCCTGCGCGCTCGCCGGTACGCTGGGCCTGGGCAAGCTGATCGCGATCTACGACGACAACGGCATCTCGATAGATTCGGACAAGGGCCGCATCCGGCAGTGGTACACCGACGACGTGCGCCGCCGCTTCGAAGCCTACAACTGGCAGGTAATCGCGGGCGTTGACGGTCACGATGTCGATGCGGTGGACAAGGCCATCCGCAAGGCCAAGCGCGAGACATCCCGGCCGACGCTGATTTGCGCGAAGACCATCATCGCCAAGGGGGCGCCGACCAAGGCCAATACGGGCAGCGCGCATGGTTCGCCGCTTGGCGAGAAAGAGATCGCCGCGACGCGCGAGGCGATCGGCTGGCCGCATCCGCCATTCGTGGTTCCCGACGAGGTCCGCAAGGGCTGGGACGCGCGCCCGGCCGGAAAACGCATCGAGCGCAAGTGGTCGAAGCTGTTCGATGAGTATGAGCGGCAGTTCCCGCGCGAGGCGGCGGAGTTCACGCGCCGCGTGGCGGGGAAGCTTCCGGCGGATTTCGCGTACCGCGTCGAGCAGCTGGTCCGGGACTGCGACGCCAAGGCGGAGACCATCGCCACGCGGAAGGCGTCGCAGAATACACTCGAGGTGCTGGTCCCTGCGTTGCCGGAGCTGATCGGCGGCTCGGCCGACCTGGCCGCCTCCAACCTCACCATGGTGAAGGCCTCGAAGGTGGTGGGCGCGACCGAGGGCGGCAACTACCTTTTCTACGGCGTGCGCGAATTCGGCATGGCCGCGATCATGAACGGCCTCGCGGTGCACGGAGGTTTCATTCCGTATGGCGGCACATTCCTCACGTTCTCCGATTACGCGCGCAACGCTTTGCGCATGGCCGCGCTGATGAAGATCCGCGTCCTCTATGTGTTCACGCACGACTCGATCGGCCTCGGCGAGGACGGGCCGACGCACCAGGCGATCGAGCATGCCGCGAGCCTGCGGCTCATTCCCGGCCTCGACCTCTGGCGTCCGTGCGACACCGTCGAGGCCGCGCTGGCGTGGGCGGGCGCGATCGAGCGCGGGAACGGGCCCAGCGCGCTGGTCTTCAGCCGGCAGAACGTGGAGTTTTGCGTGCGCGACGCGGCCGCAATCGCCGCCGTACGGCGCGGCGGCTATGTTCTCGCCGATTCGGCCGAAGCAAAGGCCGTGATCATTGCCACCGGATCGGAGGTTCCGCTCGCGCTTGCGGCGCGGCGTCAGCTTGCGGCCGAGAATGTTGCGGTGCGCGTGGTATCGATGCCGTCCACCAATGTGTTCGACCGGCAGGAGCATGCGTATCGCGCGACGGTGCTGCCGAAGGGTGTGCCGCGCGTAGCGGTCGAGGCCGGCGTCAGCGATTTCTGGCGCAAATACGTGGGTCTGGAAGGCGCGGTGGTCGGCGTCGACAGCTTCGGCGAATCCGCGCCGGCCGCTGACCTTTTCAAGCACTTCGGCATCACCGCCGAGTCGGTCGCGAACGCGGTGAGATCGGTCATCTAGGAGAAGGCATGTCCATCAAGGTCGCCATCAACGGCTTCGGCCGCATCGGGCGCAATATCCTGCGAGCGAATTACGAGAGCGCAACAAAGCATGACCTGCAGTTCGTTGCCATCAACGACCTCGGCGATGCCAGGACCAACGCCCACCTGCTCAAGCACGACACGACCCACGGTCGCTTCAGGGGCACGGTCGAGGTCGAAGGCGAGCACATGGTCGTCAACGGCGACCGGATCCGGGTTCTGGCGACCCGCAAGCCCGAGGAATTGCCGTGGAAGGACCTCGGCGTCGACGTGGTCATGGAGTGCACCGGCCTGTTTAACAGCAAGGAAAAGTCGGCGGCGCATCTCAGGGCCGGCGCAAAGAAGGTGATCCTTTCCGCTCCAGGGGGCAAGGACGTGGACGCAACCGTGGTGTACGGCGTCAATCACCATGTGCTCAAGGCCGCACACACGGTGATCTCGAACGC
>JBGOTT010000112.1:0-11131 GCA_041476585.1 Gammaproteobacteria bacterium
GATCGAATTTGTCGGTTGGACCGCGACGGCGCGCTGCCGTCTGCACGAATCCGTTGCCGGCCGGCTCAGACCCGGAGCGCGCCACAGTGCCGGCGCGACGCGCCGCATTTATATTGCGGGCGAGGGCGAGGTCGAAGCGGCTGTGCACGATTTCGAATCCATGGAGACCGGCCGCGAGCACGTCGGGCCGGCGATCGTCGAGTCGCCGTTCACCACCGTGGTCGCCGACAGGGCGACGCGCTTTGCGCGCGCCGCGTCGGGCAGCCTCGTGATGCGGCCTTGAGGAGGGCGGCGATGAGCACCATTTCCCAGACGACGCTCGATGGCGCGCAGCTCGCCATCTTCGCCAACCGGTTCGAGGGCATTTCGAGCAAGATGGGCAATACGCTGTTGCGCACCGGCCGTTCCGGCGTGCTCAATCGCGCCAAGGACTTTTCCTGCTGCATCCTTACCGCCGGGCACGAACTGCTGGCGGTCGCCGAGAGCCTGCCGATTCACGTGCTGTCGGGACCCGACATCATGGCCCGCTCGATGGTCGGGTTTCATCCTCAGCTCAGGCGCGGCGACGCGTTTCTGCATAACTCGCCCTATCATGGCTGCTCGCACCCCGCCGACCACACCATCATCATGCCGGTGATCGACGATGACGGCGTGCACCGGTTCACCGTGCTGGCAAAGGCGCACCAGGCCGATATCGGCAACTCGATCCCGACGACCTATCACGGCACGGCGCGCGACGTGTACGAGGAAGGCGCGCTGATCTTCCCGGCGGTCCAGGTGCTGAAGGACTACAGAACCATCGACGATATCGTGCGCATGTGCGCGCTGCGCATCCGCGTGCCGGAACAGTGGCACGGCGACTTCCTGGCCATGCTCGGCGCGGCGCTGATCGGCGAGCGCGAGATACTCGCGCTCGGCAAGGAAGCCGGCTGGGACATGCTGGATGCGTTCGCGCGCCAGTGGTTCGATTATTCCGAAAAGCGCATGATCGATGCGATCCGCGCAGTGCCCGCCGGCACCGGCACGGCGCAGTCGACGCACGATGCCATCCCGGGCACGCCGCCGCAGGGCATCACCATCACCTCCACGGTCACCGTCGACACCGGCGAGGCAATCATCGAGGTCGATCTGCGCGACAATCCGGGCCAGATGGCCTGCGGTCTCAACGTCTCGGAATCGTGCACCCGCACGGCCGCCTATATCGGAGTCTTCAACTCGATCGACCATACGGTGCCGAAGAATGCCGGTGCCATGCGGCGCATCCGGCTGTTTTTGAAGGACGGCGGCGTTGTCGGCATCCCGCGCCATCCGATCAGCTGCTCGGCTTCGACGACCAACCTCGCCGACCGCGTCACCTCGGCGACGCAGCGCGCCATGGCCGAGCTGGGCGACGGCTTCGGCATGGGCGAAGTCGGTTGTTTCTGCCCGCCATCGAGCTCTGTGGTCTCCGGCTTGGATCCGCGCACCGGCAAACTGTACGTCAACCAGCTCTACCTCGGCCACACGGCGGGTGCGGGCGCGCCGCACCAGGATGCCTGGCTGACCATGCTGCATGTCGGCAACGGCGGCATGTGCTTCATCGATTCCGTCGAGCTCGATGAGATCTACACGCCGATCCACGTCCGCACCCGCCGGCTCATTCCCGACAGCGAGGGCGCAGGGCGTTACCGCGGGGCGCCGGGCATCGAGGTCGAATTCGGCCCGGTCGACTGCGACATGGAGGCGGGCTTCGTCGCCGACGGCAACGTCCACGTGCCGCAGGGCGCGCGCGCCGGCCTGGCGTCGGCGCCTTCGGACCAGCTGCGCCGGCGCGTCGACGGGACGATGGAGAAACTCGCCCAGAGTTCGCTGATACGGATCGCCCGCGGCGAGACGCTGGTCTCGATCGCACAGGGCGGCGGCGGCTACGGTGATCCGAAGACGCGCGATCCGGAGCGGGTGCGTCACGACGTGCGCGAGGGGCTGATCAGCCGCGTCCGCGCCGCCGAAATCTACCGGGTGGCGATCACCGAGGCCGGCGAGATCGACTACGCCGGGACGGCCAAACTGCGCGCCTGACGGGCGCGATCATTCATTCGATCATGGAGAAGGGAGAACGCATATGCGGTTACAGGGCAAGGTAGCGCTGGTCACGGGGGCGTCGGCCGGCATCGGCGAGGCGATCGCCAGGCGGTTTGCCGCCGAGGGTGCGACAGTCGCGGTCAACTACAAGAGCAACGATGCCGCCGCGACAGCGGTCGTCAAGGCGCTCACCGAGGCCGGCGGCAAGGCCAAGGCATTCAAGGGCGACGTCTCCAAGGTCCCGGAGATCGAGCGCATCACCAAGGCGGTGATCGGCGAGTTCGGCCGCATCGACATCGTCGTCAACAACGCAGGGGTGTTCCGGACCGTGCCGGTGATGGAGACCACCGAGGAGATCTGGGACGCGCAGCTCGATCTCAACTTGCGCGCCACGTTCTTCATGGTGAAGACGCTGGTGCCGCACTTCCGCAGGAACGGCGGCGGCAAGGTCATCAACATCTCGTCGATCGCCGGCGTCGGCGCGTTCCCGAACTGCTCGGCTTACTGCGCGTCGAAGGGCGGCGTCGTCAACCTGACGCGTGCGCTCGCCGCCGAACTGGGCAAGGAGCACATCAACGTCAATTCGATTGCGCCAGGTAACGTGGCCACGCAGCTCAACGCCCATGTGCGCGGGCCGGGCAACGAGGCCTACGTCAAGCAGATGGCCGACATGACGCCGACCGGCATCGCCTTCCTGAATCCGGAGGACATGACCGGGGCGGCGGTGTTCCTCGCCAGCGACGATGCGAAGATGGTGCACGGCGCGACGATCTTGGTCGATGCCGGCTGGTCGATCTGGTGAGTGACGGAATGTTGAGTTAAATAATGAGAGCTTCCATTTTTCGTTCTAGCATTCTAACCACTTGACAATAGCCATTGCGGGGCGTAAACCCCACAACCCCCGGCATTGGCTAAGCCGTCACCTTGAGGAGATGGACATGCAAGCAAGCAAAGAAAAACTGCTCTGGATGTATGAAAAAATGTTGGAGATTCGTGACTATGAAGAGACCATGGCCAATGTCTATCTGGAGGGCAAGCTGCCTCCTAATATTCAAAAAGGACTGGCATTTGATATTGGGTCTGGACCGGTTCCCGGCGAGATGCACCTCGCTGCAGGTCAGGAGCCTGTCGCTGTAGGCGTTTGTGCCCACCTCAAAAAAGAAGATACCGTGGTCGGCACGCATCGACCGCATCATTTTGCCATCGCGAAAGGCGTACCCCTCGACAAGATGACAGCCGAGATGTTCGGCAAGGTCACAGGTCTTAGCAAGGGCAAAGGCGGCCACATGCATCTGTTCGATCCCGAGCACAAGTTCAGCTGCAGCGGGATCATCGGCGCCAGCCTGCCCCCTGCTTGCGGAGCCGGGCTGGCGGCAAAAAAAATGGGCAAAGACTGGGTAGCCGTTGCATTTTTCGGCGAAGGCGCAGCCAATCAGGGCTCGTTCCATGAATCACTGAACCTTGCCGCACTCTGGCACTTGCCGGTGATCTTCGTTTGCGAAGACAACAAATGGGCGATCTCCGTACCGAAGTCGGAAGCCACTTGCGTGGAATGGGTCGCAGACCGCGCCTCGGCCTACGGCATACCCGGCATTCGGGTGGCGAACAATGACGCACTGGAAGTGTACGAGGCGGTCGCTCCTCTGATCGAGCGCGCGCGCCGCGGTGAAGGCCCAGGCCTGATCGAAGTGAAGACGGATCGTTATCTGGGCCATTTTCAGGGCGACCCGGAAGTCTACCGTCCCAAGGACGAAGTCACCAATCTGCGCAAGAACGATCCAATTCCGAAACTGGCGGGCGTTCTGAAAAGTCGCAGCATGATGACGGAGGGCGAAGAAGGTGCAATCGTGGCGCGTGCAAAGAAGCGTGTTGCCGATGCCTTCGATTTCGCCCGCAAGAGTGCCAACCCGGCACCGAAAGATGCGCTCAATGATGTGTTCGTCTGAACCTAAACCGACTGAAACGAGGAGCAGAAAATGACTGCAACACGCAAACTCACGATGGCACAGGCGATCTCCGAGGGAATCGCCCAGGAAATGGAACGCGACACCAATGTATTCGTCATGGGCGAGGACATAGGAAAGTATGGCGGCATCTTTGGCGCAACCGGTGGCTTGCTCGATAAGTTCGGCAAAGATCGGATCATGGATACACCGATCTCGGAAACCGCTTTCATTGGTACGGCGACCGGTGCTGCTGCCGCTGGCATGCGACCGATCGTCGAATTGATGTTCGTCGACTTTTTCGGCGTCTGCATGGACCAGATTTACAATCACCTTGCAAAAAACACGTATATGGCAGGCGGCCACATCAAGCTGCCGGTGGTGCTGACCACCGCGATCGGCGGCGGCTACAATGATGCCGCACAGCACTCGCAATGCCTGTACGCGACCTTCGCCCACATGCCGGGTATCAAAGTCGTGGTGCCATCCAACGCGTATGACGCAAAAGGCCTGATGATCCAGGCCATCCGGGATGATAATCCGGTCATGTTCATGTACCACAAAGGCATCATGGGCTTGCCATGGATGGCGTATTTCGAGGGCAGCAGCAACGATGTGCCGGAAGCGTCCTATACCATTCCGTTCGGACAGGCCAAGGTGGTACGCGAGGGGAAGGATGCCACCATCGTAACCATCAGCCAGATGGTACAGAAGGCGCTGGTCGCGGCCGATGAGCTGGCAAGGCACGGGGTCAGCGCAGAAGTGATCGATCTGCGTACCCTGGTTCCCCTCGACAAGAATGCGGTACTCAAATCCGTCGCAAAAACCGGTCGCCTGCTGATCGCCGACGAGGATTACCTGGGCTTTGGATTGAGCGGCGAAATCTCGGCGATCGTGGCCGAGAACCTGGATACATTGACGCTAAAGGCCCCGATCAAGCGACTCGCCGTGCCCAATGTGCCGATTCCGTACAGTCGGCCACTTGAGCAGTTTGTCATCCCACAAGTCAGCGGCATCGTCGATGCCGCACAAAAGCTGATGAAGACCCGCGTCGCTGAGGCGCTTGCTGCTTGATCGAGATCACGCTGGCGGCCGATGCGTGGAAAGATATCGACCCGGGAACGGAAGCACTGGTGGACAAATGGCTGGTCCGCGAGGGCGATACTGTGCGCGCCGGTCAGCCCATTGCCAATGTCGTCATCATCAAGACCAACCAGGAAATCGTTGCCCCGGTGGATGGTCGCATTGAAAAGATATTGGTCAAGAGCGAGGAAACCTTCGCCAAAGGGAAGCCGATCGCCCTGCTGAAGGAATCAACGTAAACACTGCAACTGAAGAACAAGCCTGGAATATCGCACAGCTCGCGGTGCTCAATGGAGCGCCGCGCTTTCGTGTCTGGACACACCGATCTCCTGCAGTCGTGCTCGGCAATGCGCAGCGATCACTGCGCAACGTCATCGAACAACGCATCAATGGCCGGGTCGAACTGCTTGATCGACAGGCCGGTGGTGGGGCTGTACTGACAGGGCCGTGGATGGTCAGTACCTCGATCATTCTGCCGTATGGACATCCGCTGCTATCCGACAGCCTGGTTGGCTGCTACCGTTGGCTGGGGCAACTGCATGCCGCCGCGCTCGCAGAATTTGGTGTGCCAGCATATGCATTGCCAGCAAAAGCCCTGCCCCTAGCTAGTGCCATGATTGGTGTTCGAACAGTGAACTGGGCCTGCTTTGGCGGCTTGTCGCCGTGGGAAGTGGTGGACGTAGACTACCGCAAGCTGGTTGGCCTGGCACAAAGAAAGCGGCATGCAGGGGTATTGCTGGTCGCAGGAACATTGGTCGGCGCTACCGACTGGCGCTTACTATGCGACGTGATGGGTTACCCGGAGGATGAAGCCATTCTGCGACGCCGTACCGTTTCTTGTGAAGACCTGGCTGGCCGCCTGATCGAACCTGAGAAATTTGCTTTTGCATTGACGCGGTTGATCGACAACTCGCTCGCATCAAGTGATTGAAATGGGAAATTGGGTCTTCAGGAAGTCGTGTGGGTAAATTGAGCGGGTAGATCGAGCTTACTCCGAGTGGAAATTGGCGTTTTCGGGGCTGCTCGAAACTAAGATGATTTCCAGATGGCCAATTCAGCGACGCGGCGGCGGCGGCCGTGGGATGCATACGCGTTCCCTGGTTTTCGTCCACAACCCACGGTGCGCGGTGTCTTCGGTGAGCCGAAGGCGCATTAATGCGGCCGGGAACTCGCCCGCGATCACCAGCTCGCCTGGACGCAGGGTCGTTTCGTAAAGGCCACGGGATACATCACTGCGCGAGCGCGAAATCGCGCATGGCCGCGGAGTAGCCGAGAGCAAGCTCGGCGGGCGACGCGCCGACCCGGCACTGTACCTCGCCGCGGATCACGTAGATCGATTCCTCGCAATTGGCGTGCACATGGGTGTCTCCCGCCTTGCCTGGATCGAGCACCAAGGCGCGCCAGCGAAAGCTCGCGGCTGTTGCCGACTTCGCCGCCGGCGAGCCACTCGATCGATCCCCAGGGAAACTCGTTCCTCACGACAGGATGCCTCTCCATGACAACGCGCCTTACTCAAGCCAGCAGCCGGCCGCCGTCCACGGGAATGACGCAGCCGGTGAGCGGTTGCAGCAGCGTCGCGGTCGCCAAGACCGCATCGCCGATTTCCTCCGGGGTAACCAGTCGGCCGATCGGCGTTCTCGCGAGCTGCTCCTCGTGCCAGATCCGGTCGAGTCCCTTGATGAATTCCGTGTTTACTAGTCCCGGCGACACCGAAAGCACGCGAATTCGCGGGGCCAGGGCGCGGGCGAGGGACTTGGTCATGCAGTCCATCGCCGCCTTGGATGCGCAATACGCGACATTGCTGCCGGTGCCGAGGCTCGCCGCGACCGACGAGATGTTGACGACCAGTCCGCCGTGCTGCGCCAGCAGCGGCCGGAATGCGCGAATCGCGGCGAAGGCGCCGCGCCAGTTGGTGCGGAATATTCCGTCGATCAGGTCGTCGTCCAGGCTCTCGAGGTCGGCGTGCGCGACAAAGCGGGTCGTGCCCGCGCAGTTGACCAGGACGTCGCATCGCGAATGACGGCGCCCTGTTTCGGCAGCGAGCTCGCCCAGCGCCGCCGAATCCGTCACATCGACGCATCGCGCAAAGTGGCCGGCGCCAGGCAGGGACTTGACCAGCGCTTCGGCAGCATCGGAACTGGTGCGGTAGGTCAACACGACGGTCGCGCCCGCGTGCGCGAGCCGCGCGCAGATCGCCGCGCCGATGCCGCCGGCCCCGCCGGTGACAACCGCCACCTTGTGTTCGAGCGGCGCCGTCACGCGGCCGCCTTGGCCCCGTAGCGCTTGATGCGCAAGTCGGCCTGGGCCTTGTGCCCGGCGAAGCCCTCGAGAGCGCACAGCCGCGAGCAGTATTCGCCGATCATCGCGCTCGCTTCCGGCTTGACGCGCTGATAGGTGCAGGTCTTGATGAACTTGCCGACCCACAACCCACCCGTATAGCGCGCCGCCTTGCGCGTGGGAAGCGTATGGTTGGTGCCGATCACCTTGTCGCCGTAGGACACGTTGGTCTCCGGCCCGAGGAACAGCGCGCCGTAGTTGGTCATGCGATCGAGGAAATATTCGGGATCGCGGGTCATTACCTGCACGTGCTCGGAGGCGATGCGGTCAGCCTCGGCCACCATCTCGTCGCAGGTGTCGCAAACGATCACCTGCCCGTAGCCGCGCCACGCAGCCCCCGCGATTGGCGCGGTCGACAGGGTCTGCAGCTGGCGGTCGACCTCGGCCATTGTTTCGCGCGCGAGCTGCTCGCTGTCAGTGAGCAGGATGGCGGGCGAATTCGGTCCATGCTCGGCCTGCCCGAGCAGATCCGTCGCGCACATCTCGGCGTCGCAGCTGTCGTCGGCGATCACCAGCGTCTCGGTCGGTCCCGCGAACAGGTCGATGCCGACGCGCCCGGCGAGCTGGCGCTTTGCTTCGGCGACGTAGGCATTGCCGGGCCCGGCCACCAGGTCGACCCCCTGCATCGTCTCGGTGCCGATCGCCATTGCGCCAATCGCCTGCACGCCGCCCACGGTGTAGATCTCGTCGGCTCCGGCCAGGTGCAGCGCCGCCACGATCGCCGGATGCGGCCTGCCCTGGTAGGGCGGTGCGCATGCCATGATGCGCTTGACCCCCGCGACGCGCGCGGTGACCACGCTCATGTGCGCCGAGGCGACCAGCGGATACTTTCCGCCCGGCACGTAGCAGCCCACGCTGTTGAGCGGAATATTCCGATGCCCGAGTACCACGCCGGGCAGCGTCTCCACCTCGACGTCGCGCAGCGCCTGCCTCTGGATCTGGGCAAAACCGCGAATCTGCGTCTGGGCAAACCGGATATCGTCGAGCGCCGACGGCGCCAGTTGACGCATGATGTTCTCGATTTCCTCGCGCGTCAGGCGGAACTCCGGCGGATTCCAGCCATCGAATTTCTGCGAATACTCGCGCACCGCGGCATCGCCGCGCTTTTCGATATCGGCGAGAATCGACTCGACCGTGTGCCGGACCTTGGATTGCTCGGCGGCGTCCTGCTCGGCGCTGATGCCGCGCTTGAGGAAACGTATCACGGGATCTCCTTGGGTATGCTGGGCGTGGTGCTGCCGCAAACTTCGGGCCGCCGGAGTTGCCCGCGCCTGAGGCGCGCGACAACGACGGGCCGAAACCGTAATATTGTATTCCACACTGACGACGCCAATCGGAGGACGCCATGCCACGCCGTTACGACGCGAAGAAGTTCGACATCAAGCATCTGAGGGCGACCGCCGAGCGGTGCAAGAACTGGGGCCGCTGGGGGCCGGAGGACGAAGCCGGGACACTCAACTTCGTGTCGCCGCAGGACATCGTCGATGCCGGCCGGTTGATCCGCAAGGGTGAGGTGTTTTCGCTCGGCCTCAACTTCGACCGCAACGGGCCGCAACGCGGTTTGTGGGGCAACCGCTTCAATCCGATCCACACGATGCTTGCGACCGGCACCGACGCGGTGTCGGGCAACCAGGACGCCGGCAAGCTGCGCTATGCGGACGACATGGTGTCGCTGCCACTGCAATGTGGCACGCAGTGGGACGCGCTCGGGCACATCTTCTTCGACGACAGGATGTGGAACGGCTACGACGCGCGGCTGGTGGATTCCAATGGCGCGCAGAAGAACAGCATCGACAAGGTGAAGGACCGCATGGCGGGCCGCGGCGTGCTGCTCGACGTTGCGCGCCACCTTGGCGTCGCGTGCATCGAGGACGGCATGGCGATCACCAATGACGATCTCGACGCCACGGTGCGCGCGCAGGGGGTCGAAATCCGAAGGGGCGATTTCGTGATCGTGCGGACCGGGCAGATGGAAGACCGGCTGGCCCGCGGCGAGTGGGGCGGCTACGCCGGGGGCGATGCCCCGGGGCTCGCCTTCGAGACCTGCGAGTGGGTCCACAAGAAGGAAATCGCCGCGATCTGCACCGACACCTGGGGCTGCGAGGTGCGGCCGAACGAGACCGACGACGCGAGCCAGCCCTGGCACTGGGTGGTGATTCCCATGATCGGCATCACGATGGGCGAAATATTCTACCTCAAGGATCTCGCGGCGGACTGCGCGCGGGACCGCGTTTACGAGTTCTTTTTCTGCGCGCCGCCACTGCCGATCACCGGTGCGGTGGGCTCGCCGATCAACCCCCAGGCGATAAAGTAGGAAGGGAACTCGCGGGCAAGGTCGCCGTCGTCACCGGCGCGGCGAGCGGCATCGGCCGCGCCGCGGCGATCTGTTTTGCGAAGGCAGGCGCTGCAGGAGTCGTGATTGCGGACTTGAACGCAGACGGCCTGAAAGCCGTTGCCGAAGAGACCAAGGGAATTGCGATTGCTTGTGATGTCGGCAAAGAAGGCGATATCCAGAGACTCGTTCGTACTGCCGGAGAGCGTTACGGTCGCAGAGACCTCTTCTTCTCCAATGCCGGCATCATCTCGCGCGGCGGCCCGGAGGCTGCGGACGAAGTCTGGGAGAGGAACTGGCGCATCCACGTCATGGCGCGCGTCTGGGCGGCGCGCGCAGTGGTCGAGCCGATGCTCGCGCGCGGCGGCGGCGTGTAGTGCAGACCTTTGGGGGGCCCGCTATGATCAATCAATCACTTAGCCACCTCGCACCCCGCGAATCCGCTAAGTTCAGCTAACTTTCCATGACCGTAGCCTCCATTCCGGAACATCCTCCTTCCCTGACCTTGGATCAGGCGCTTCAACGGGCGGTGAGTCACCATCACGCCGGAGAACTTCAGGAAGCCGAACGGCTGTATCGGGTGGTGCTGAAGGCAAAGCCGCGTCATGGGAATGCCAGCTACAACCTAGGCGGGTTGCTCATGCAACTCGGGCAGCCGCAGGCAGCCTTGCCCTATCTGAGAGTTGCCGTGCAAGCCAACCCGGCGCAAGGCCCGTACTGGTTGCGCTATATTGAAGGGTTGCTTGACTCAGGCAATTCTCAAGATGCATTGGGGGCCATCGGCCAGGCGAAGCGGCATGGTTTGCGAGGGGCGAAGGTAAAGGCCCTACGAGAGCGTGCTTGCGCCAGCCTTAGACCCGGGCCAAGCCAAGGTGAACTCAATCACGTGGTGGCTCTTTTTTCCGCCGGTCGGCATGCAGAGGCCGAAGCAGTCGCGCGGCAGATGTGCCAAACTTGGCCGCATCACGGTTTCAGTTGGAAGATACTGGGTGCGGTGCTCGGAACACGGCAGCGTTTCGCAGAAGCATTGCCTGTTCTCCTGAAGTCAGTGGCGCTGTTGCCATCGGATCTGCAAACGCACAGCAATCTTGGTAACGTGCTGCAGGCCCTTGGCCGGTTATCCGAGGCCGAAGCCAGTCATCGCCGGGCACTGGAGATCGAGCCGGATTACCACTTCGCGCATAGCAACCTGGGAAACGCCCTCCGGGAGCAAGGCCGGCTCGCCGAAGCCGAAGCCAGCTATCGCCGGGCACTGGAGATCAAGCCGGATTACCACTTCGCGCATAGCAACCTGGGAAACGCCCTCCGGGAGCAAGGCCGGCTCGCCGAAGCCGAAGCCAGCTATCGCCGCGCGCTGGAGATCAAGCCGGATTAC
>JBGOTT010000113.1:0-11079 GCA_041476585.1 Gammaproteobacteria bacterium
ATGATCGCGCTCGCCGGCATCATCGTGCGCAACTCCATCCTGCTGGTGGATTTCGTCAACCTGAAGGTCGCGGAGGGGGTGCCGTTCCGCGAGGCGATCCTGCAGTCCGCGGCGGCGCGCGCCAAGCCGATCGCGCTCACCGCGCTCGCCGCGATGCTCGGGGCGACTTTCATCCTCGACGACCCGATCTTCAACGGCCTCGCGATCTCGCTGCTCTTCGGGATCCTGGTGTCGACGCTGCTGACGCTGGTGGTGATTCCCGTACTGTATTACACGGCGTACCGGGGCCGCTTCGAAGTGCAAAGCGCGGCCGAAGCCGGGGCTTGACTCAGGCGGGGGCCAGCGCCCGCCACACCTTCTCATGGGTGGCCGGCATGTCGATATGCTTGACGCCGGCAACGGAATTGAGCGCATCGACCACCGCGTTGATCACCGCCGGCGGCGCGCCGACCGCGCCGGCTTCGCCCGCGCCCTTCACGCCGAGCGGATTGGTGACGCAAGGCACATGGTGAAAGCCGCAATCGAAGGAAGGCACGTTGTCCGCGCGCGGCATGGCGTAGTCCATGAACGAGCCGGTGAGCAGCTGGCCGGATTCCGGGTCGTAGATCCCGTGCTCGAGCAGCGCCTGGCCGATGCCCTGCACCGTGCCGCCGTGCACCTGGCCTTCGAGCAGCAGCGGATTGATGGCGCGTCCGAAGTCGTCGACAACGCTGTAGCGCACGATACGGGTCTCGCCGGTGTCACGGTCGATTTCGACCTCGCACACGTGGCAGCCGTTGGGATAGGTGTAGGCCTCCGGGGTGCGCGTGTGCTGAGCCTGCAGGCCGCCGGTTTTCTTCGCCACATCGAAAAGCGACACCTTTCGGTCGGTCCCGGCGATTCGATATTCGCCGTCGCCATACTCGATGTCGGACGGCGCCGCCTCCAGCAGGCTGGCCGCGGCCTCCTTGCCTTTCCCGATGACCTCGTCGGCTGCGCTCATCGACGCGATACCGCCGATGGCGAGGAATCTGGATCCGCCGGTCATTCCGGCCGGTACGATATCGGTATCGCCCTGCACCACGCGTATCCGGCTCGCGTCGAGCCCGAGCTTTTCCGACAGCAGCTGCACGAAGGTGGTGGTATGCCCCTGGCCGTTGTCCTGCATGCCGGAGAACAGCGTCACGCTGCCGGCAGAATCGACCTTGACCACAACCGTGTCGCCCGGGCCGCCGCCGCAGCGCTCGATGTACATGGCAAGGCCGATCCCGCGCAGCTTGCCATTGCGTCTTGCCTGCTCGCGGCGTGCCGCGAAACCCTTCCAATCCGCCTTTTCGATGGCGCGGGACATCACGCCGGCAAAGTCGCCCGAATCGTAGCGGCTTTCGACTGGCGTCTGGTAAGGCATGTCGGCTGGCCGGATGAAGTTGCGCCGGCGCAATTCGTCGGGCGCGATGCCGAGCTCGCGCGCGGCCGCATCGACGATGCGCTCGACCAGGTAGATCGCCTCGGGCCGGCCGGCGCCGCGGTAGGCGTCCACCGGCACGGTGTTGGTGACGACGCCCTTGATGTTGGCGTAGATCGCCGGGATGCGGTACACGCCGGACAGCATGGGCACCGCGAGCTGCGGAATGAACGGCGCGTAGTTCGACAGATAGGCGCCCATGTTGGCCCAGGTTGTCACGCGCAGCGCGAGAAAGCGGCCATCGCCGTCCAGCGCCAGTTCCGCGACGGAGTAATTGTCGCGGCCCTGCACGTCGGAGACGAAGCTTTCGCTGCGATCTCCGGTCCAGCGCACCGCGCGCTTCAGCCGCCGCGACGCCCAGACTACGATCGGCTGCTCCGGATGCAGGAATATCTTCATGCCGAACGCGCCGCCGACGTTGCCGGAGATCACGCGCAGCTTGTCCTTGCCGATTTTCAGGATGGCGTCTGCCACCTGGTCATGGATGACGTGCGGGCCCTGACTGGGCGTGTAGAGCGTGGAGCGGCCGGTGGCCGCATCGTACTCGGCCAGCGCCGCGCGCGGCTCGAGCGGATTGGCAACCAGGCGGTTGTTGACCAGTTCGAGTCGCGTGACGTGGGCGGCGCGAGCAAGGGCAGCCTCGACCGCGGCCTTGCTCTGGCCTGCGCCGACGTCGAAGCAGATGTTGCCGGCGATCTCATCCCAGGCGAGCGGCGCCCCGGGCTGGGTCGCGGCATGGGCGTCAACCGCCGCCGGCAGCGTCTCATAGTCGATGGCGATGAGTTCGGCCGCATCGCTCGCCTGGGCCAGCGTTTCGGCCACCACCACCGCGACCGGATCGCCGACGTGGCGCACGCGGCCTCTGGCAAGTATCGGCCTCGGCGTGTCGCCGCGCGCGGTGCCGTCCAGATTCGTGACCGGGACCAGGCAGGGGATGTAGCCGAGCCCGTCCGCGGCGACATCTGCACCGGTCAGGACTGCGAGCACGCCGGGCGCCTTGTCCGCAGCGCCAGTATCGATGCCGATGATCTTCGCATGCGCGTGCGGCGAGCGCACGATCGAGGCGTGCGCGGCACCTGCGATCTCAACATCATCGGCATAGCGGCCAGCGCCGCGCACCAGCGCGGCATCCTCGATGCGGGTGACTGATTGGCCGATGGCGAACTTGGTCATGTAACGTTCCTTGCGTTGATCAACGATGGATATCATTCAGCCGGACGATCTCGTCCTCGACTTCGCGTAGACGGTCTTTTCCGAAGAACATCTCGTCGCCGACGAAAAAGGTCGGGCTGCCGAAGGTTCCGCGCGACACCGACGCTTCGGTGTTCCTGAGCAGTCTGTCTTTGACATCCTGATCCTGGATGCGCTGCAGGATGCGCTCGCCGTCGATTCCGGACTGCCCGAGCGCATCGCGAATGACCCCCGGGTCATCCATTTTTTTCGGCGCTTCCCACATGTGATGGAACACGGCCTCGACGTACTTCGGCAGAACACCGTCCATTGCGGCGACAACCGCGCCCCGCATGATCTGGACCGTATTGACCGGGAAATGCGGGTTCATCCGGAAGTCAATCAATCCGTGCTTATTGACGAAGCGCCGCATCTCGAGCTGTTGGTACTCGAGCTTGTTCTTCACGTCCTTGAACTGCGTCATCGGCGGCTGATTGTTGGTGAGCTTGAAAACGCCGCCGAGAAGCACCGGCACGTAGACGAACGATGCGCCGGTCCGCTTCTCGATCCCGGGGATCAGCTTGTGGCTGAGATAGGCGTTCGGGCTGCCAAAGTCGAAATGAAATTCAACCGGGGCCATATCGTCCTCCGAGGGGTGGTGAAATCGGGCTCACCATCGCTCGATCCACGGCCTCAGATCGAACTCGAACGTCCACGCGTCCCGAGGCTGGGCGTGAATGAGCCAGTAGGCGTCTGCGATGTGGTCCGGATTGACGATGCCGTCGCGCTCCTTCAGTGCATACCGGTCCGGAAAGTTCGTCCGGATGAACTCCGTGTCGATCGCGCCGTCGATGAGCGAATGCGCCACGTGGATGTTCTTCGGCCCGAGCTCGCGCGCCATGCTCTGCGCCAGCGCGCGCAGCGCGTGCTTGGCACCGGCAAACGCGGCAAAGCGCGCGCTGCCGCGCAGGCTGGCGGTCGCGCCAGTGAAGATCATGGTGCCGCGCTCGCGCGCGACCATGTGCCTGGCCACTTCGCGCGCCGTCAGGAAGCCGGCAAAGCAGGCCATCTCCCAGATCTTGAAGTACTTGCGCGCGGTTTCCTCGAGGATGCTCGACGGCACATTGGCGCCGATGTTGAAGACCATCACCTCGATCGGGCCGAGGTCGCGCTCGATGCCCTCGACGAGGGCGACGACCTGCTCTTCGCGCCGCGCATCGCATCCGAACGCGCGCGCCGTCCCCCCGTCGCCCTGGATCCGTTCGACCAGCGACTTCAGCTTGTCGGCCGTCCTTCGCACGACGCACGCGCAGTAGCCTTCGCGCGCGAACCGGCGCGCGATCGCGCCTCCCGTCGCATCACCGGCGCCGACGACCAGCGCAATCCTTTGCGCGTCCATTGCTGCGCGAAGACTACCTCAGCAGCAGCGCAGACAACAGCCAGGAGATCAGGCTGTAGACGATCGCGCCGAATACACCGGCCCAGAACCCCGCCACCACGAAGCCCTCGATGAAGGAGCCGACGAACCAGAACAGCAGGCCATTGATCACGAAGATGAACAGCCCGAGCGTGACGATCGTGACCGGCAGCGTGAGCAGCACTAGGACCGGCCGGATGAAGGTGTTCACCAAGCCCAGCACCAGCGCCGCCACCAGCGCGGTGGTAAAGCCCGACACGCTGATCGACGGCATCAGGTAGGGCACCGCGATCAGCGAGACGGTATTGATGATCCAGGCGAGCAGCAGTCTCACGGTTGATGACGATAGCATACGGGGACTGGTTTCAAAGCTGAAAAGCCAGCCACAGCACCAGTCCTTCGGCCAGGTCGCGTGCCAGGCCCGGTGGACTTGCGGCGTAGGGTCTTGCGCCATGCATTTGCCGGTCGATCCAGTCGGCGAAGCGCTGAATATCGGCGCTTTCGTAAAACGCCACCATCAGTTCGTAGTTCAGAAACAGGCTGCGCGCATCCAGGTTGGCCGATCCCGCCAAAGCGATCGCATGGTCGACCAGAACGGCCTTGGCATGGATCATTTGCGGGACCAGCCACACGCGGGCGCCGGCGCTCGCAAGCTCGCGCAGCGCCCGGTGCCGGGCGAAATCCGCCATGCGATGGTTCGAATGCTCCGGTAGCACCAGGTCCACCGCAACATTGCGCGACGCCGCAAACGTCAAGGCCATCAGCAGGGTGTCGTCAGGCACGAAATACGGGGTCACGGCCATGATGCGCTCGCGCGAATTGAAACAGGCCGTCACCAGGAGCGCATGCACAGTGTCCTCGCTCTGGTCGGGGCCCGACGGAATCAATTGCGCCACGGGGCCGGTCCCCGTGCCCTTCGGCGTGTCCTGTCCGGGACGGGGCGCATACGTCGCAAAACACCAGTCGCGCTCGAAGCACTCGAGCGCACGCCGCGCAAGAGCGCCGTGGAGATCGAATGTCAGATCCTTCCACGGCTTCGCGCCGTGCGCGCCATCGAAGTATTCCGACGCAAGATTGCGGCCGCCGCACCACAGCCAGGCACCATCGGCAATCGCCATCTTGCGGTGATTGCGAAGATTGATCCGCCCGCGGTAAGGCGAGTGCAGCGGCGGCACGAACATCGCAACGTTCACGCCCGCCGCGGACAAGGGTCTGAGATTTCGATAACCTCCCAGCATGCGCCCGACACCATCGATCAGCAGCCTTACCTGCACGCCATCGCGCGCCCTGCGCGCCAGTTTCTCGCACAGCGCATCGCCGATCGGGTCCCGTCCGAG
Organism: Gammaproteobacteria bacterium; assembly: GCA_041476585.1. Lineage (GTDB taxonomy): Bacteria > Pseudomonadota > Gammaproteobacteria > Burkholderiales > SG8-39 > JADGRQ01. The sequence continues at coordinate 5,369 of JBGOTT010000113.1, forward strand.
AACGAAGGTACACAGATCGAGGGTATGGGTGGCGGAGTCGATGAGCTCGTGCAGCGCGCGAAGCGCCTGCCCGCCATCCTCGTGGATGCGCAGTGACCGGTAAGCTGCAGCCGGCGCCAGATGCATGGACGCCGCAAGCTGCTGCGGCCAAAGCGCTTCCGGGCCGGCGCCAGCGGCGCCTGCAGCGCGGGCGATACCGGGTTGCTTGCGCACCAGCTTGCGCTGGCCGAACAGAAGGTAGAGCGGCAACCCGAGATAAGGGACCAGCACGAGCGTGATGACCCACCCGATCGCTGCGGCGGGATGACGGCGCTGGCGCAAAGTATGCGAAGCCAGCACGTACGTCATCAACCCGGCTGCAACCAGCAGACCGTGCAGCGAAATCCAGTCTCGAACGTGAAGATCAGGCCACATGCGCCGCGCTCGGGAGGCCACCGGAATGTACACTGATTGCAAAGGAACCGAGATGATCGATTTGCACTACTGGCCCACCCCGAACGGTTGGAAGATCTCCATCATTCTGGAGGAATGCGGCCTGCCCTACACGCTGGTGCCGGTGAACATCGGCCGCGGCGAGCAGTTCACGCCCGAATTTCTGGCCATCAGCCCGAACAACCGCATGCCCGCGATCGTCGATCACGCCCCTGCCGGCGGGGGTGGGCCGGTGTCGGTGTTCGAAAGCGGCGCGATCCTGATCTATCTCGCCGAAAAGACCGGCCGCTTTCTGCCGGCCGACCTGCGGGGGCGAAATGCGGTGATCCAGTGGGTCATGTGGCAGATGGGCGGCCTGGGGCCGATGGCCGGGCAGAACGGCCATTTTCTGCTGTATGCGCCGGAAAAGCTGCCCTACGCGATCGAGCGCTACGGCAAGGAGGTCAACCGGCTGTACGGCGTGCTCGACGTGCAGCTCGCCCGCACCGGCCGCTACGTGGCGGGCGCGGAGTATTCGATTGCCGACATGGCGATCTTTCCGTGGATCCGCACCCACAAGGCGCAGCAAATCGCGCTCGACGAATTCCCGCACATCCGGCGCTGGTACGAAGCGCTGTTCACGCGTCCGGCCGTGAAGCGCGGGCTCGATCTTGGCAAGGAACTGCGCCCGCCAAAGATCGACGACGAGGCGCGCAAGGCGCTGTTCGGCCAGACCGCGCGCAGCATGCGCGAGCGCGTGCACGGGAAATGATCGAGTTCTTCTTCGACTGTTCGAGCCCCTGGACCTATCTGGGGTTTCACAACATCCAGCCGCTCGCGGCCGAACTGGGCGTGACGATCCGCTGGCGGCCGATCCTCGTGGGCGGCGTCTTCAACAGCGTGAATCCCAGCGTATACGCGTCGCGCGACAACCCGGTGCCGGCCAAACAGAAATACTTGTCGAAGGACCTGCAGGACTGGGCACGCCATTACGGGCTGCGCATCGTGTTTCCGCCGACGGTTTTCCCGGTCAACAGCGTCAAGGCGATGCGCGGCTGCTTGCTGCTCGAGCCGCGGGGCAAGCTGGTGCCGTTTGCGACGGCGGTGTTCGAAGCCTACTGGGGGCGCGACGAAGACATCTCGCAGGACGGGGTGCTGGCGCAGGCTTGCCGGCAGGCGGGCGTGGATGCGGATGCGTTCTTCACCGGCATCGCGCAGTCTGCGATCAAGGCGCAATTGAAGGGCAACACCGACGAGTTGATCTGCCGCGGCGGCTTTGGGTCGCCGACGATGTTCGTCGACGGCGACGACATGTACTTCGGCAACGACCGGCTGCCGCTGGTGCGCGAGGCGCTGATGCGAAGGAACGGCCGCTAACCTGCGCGTGGCTTGTATAGCCCCTCGATCCCGCTCGCGTAGTGTGCCATCAGGTTATTGCGCTTCAACTTCAGCGCCGGCGTCATCAGCTCGTTCTCGATCGTCCAGGGCTCCAGCGTGAGCCATGCCTGGCGCGGAACGGCGTAGCGCGGGAAATCCCGGGTTAGCTGCTCGATGCGCCGCTGCACTACCTGGCGCACCGGCGCCGCCAGCAGGCTCGTCGCGTCGGCGGGATCGACTTTCACGCTCGCCGCCAGCTTGCGCCACTCCCCGCGGTTCAACAGCACGACTGCGGCAATGAAAGGGCGATTCTCGCCCACCACGAACGCCTGCTCGAAAAGGTTGTCCGAGGTGATTGCGAGTTCCAGGTCGGTGGGCGCGATCTTTTCGCCGGTGGAGGTGACGATGATCTCCTTGATCCGGCCCATGATGCGAATTCGGCCGCCCTCGATCGCGGCCTGATCGCCGCTCTTGAGCCAGCCGTCTGCCGTCATCGCGAGCGCGGTGTCCTCCGGCCGTTTCCAGTATCCCTTCATCACGCTCGGTGCGCGTACCTGCAGCTCCCGGTCCTCGCCGATCCGCACTTCGACGTTCTCCAGCGCGCGGCCCACTGTAGACGGATCGTTGTCGTCCAGCCCGTTCGCTGTGACGACGGGCGACGCCTCCGTCATGCCGTAGCCCTGCAGCAGCGGCAGGCCGAGGCCGAGGAAGCAGCGCGCGATTGCCTGCGAGAGCGGCGCACCGCCGCTGATTGCAACGCGCACGCGCCCGCCGAATTGCGCCAGCAGCGGCCGCGCTACCGCTCGCTCCAACAGCGGCCACACCAAGGGGTCGAATGCCGCCCACGCACTCGATTCGCAGGGCAGCTTCTGTTCGCGGCAGAAGCGCCGCCAGCCGACCGCCTGCGCCCAGTCGAAGAACTGCGCCTTGACGCGGGACTTCGACAGCTGTTCCTGCAGCTTGCTATAGATGCGTTCGTAGATGCGTGGAACCGAGATCAGCACTGTCGGCCGCACGGTTTTCAGGTCTTCGCCCAACTGCGCGATCGAGCGCGCGTACGCGACGCAGCATCCGACGGCGATCGGCAGGTAGTAGCCCGCTGTGCGTTCAAACGTGTGCGACAACGGCAGAAACGACAGGAACACATCGTCCATTCCAGCTGACACGCGCGCCAGGGTCGACTTCACGTTCGAAACCACGTTCGCGTGCGTCAGCATCACGCCCTTGGGATGGCCGGTGGTGCCGGAGGTGTAAACGATCGCGGCCAGATCGCCTGGTTCGGGCGGCTTCACTTCAGAAGCCGAACCCCCACTCGCCAGCCAGTCGGCCAGCGGCGTCACGGGGATCGGACTTGCGCTGCGATCCAATTGCGCATCGTCGCCGGCAACCACCACCTGCCTGAGCGCCGGAAGCTTCGCGCCGGTGGACAGAATGCTGCTCCACTGCCGGCCGGACGCGATGAGCAGCAGCGATGCCTCGGAATCCGCGAGGATGTAGGCCATGCTCCCAGGGTTGTCGATCGAGTGCAGAGGCACCGGAACCAGGGCGAGCGCAAGCGCGGCCTGATCGGTGCAGACTGCGTCGAGCCCATTGGGCAGCAATATCGCCACGCGAGCTCCGCGCTGCAGCTGCATGCCGCTGAGCGCGGCCTGCCATTGCGCGACGCGAATCCCCGCTTGGGCCCAGCTCGTGCTCACCCATTTGCCACTGTTCGCATCGAACTGCCGGTACGCCTCGGCATCCGGGCTGCGCGCAACGCGCCAGGCGAACAGGCCGGACAACGTATGCACCCCCGCGAGTTCGGCGAGGTCGGGCCTCATGGGTGTGCACCTGCTTCTGACAACCTAATGAGCTTGCTTCGCTATTCCGGATCCCGGTCGCCGACCTTGCCGCGCACCTGAGCTTTTGACTTCCTGCCGGGGGCTGGAGGCGGAATATATCCCGCAGCTCGGTAGAGCATCCCGTCGCTCTTCTTTCCAGCATTGAACCGAACCACGTGGCACGTGATGACCTCCCCCATGGCTGACAGGTCGGAAACGCCGCGGCGCACGTTTGCAAGCGAGATTCCCGTCCCTGCAGCGATCTCCGAGTCGAGCTGCTCGCCATGGTCTTTCAGGTACTTCAGGATTTCGTGCAACTCGATTGCTCCTCATTGTCGCGAGCAGGGCGGCCTTCAGGGAAGCGTAGCACCGGGGAATGGTCCCGCGGTCGAGGCAGAAAGGTACCGCCACCGCCCCCGGATTGTAGCTTAAATGACGGTGACGGCCGTCACTGGGCCTTGATGCCCGCCGCCTTTACCAACGTCACATTGGTGGCAATCTCCTCGCGGATATACGCGTTGAACTGATCGGGTGCGTACTCCATCAGCTCGGCCCCTAGCCGAGCCATCTTTTCGCGCACGTCGGGCGACTGCAGCGTAATGACCAGCTCCTGATAGAGACGATTCACGATTTCACGTGGGATCTTCGCTGGCGCGAACATGCCTACCCAGAAGTTGTAGTCCGAATTCGGAATGCCGAGCTCGAGCGTCGTCGGAAGGTCCGGAAGCGCGAGCGAACGCTTCGAGCTGCCCACCGCGAGCGCGAGCAGCCTGCCGTCCTTCAGCAACGGCAAAACCGCGTTCACCGGGCAGAAATAATAGTCGACGCGCCCGGTCATCACCTCGGTGAGCGCCTCGGGCGTGCCCTTGAACGGGACATTTACGACATCGATGCCCGCACCTAGGCGAAAACGCTCGGCGTTCAGGTGCGTTGCGCTGCCGACCCCGATCGAGGCGGCATTCATGGCGCCAGGCTTCGCCTTCGCCACTGCCACGAGCTCCCTCACCGAGTGGATACCCTTCGTCGGTGCGATTACCAGGACATTCGGCAAGAGCCCAAGCGGCGCGATTCCGGTCAGATCGCGCAGCGTGTCGTAAGGGAGATTCTTGTAGGTGGACGGTGTGACGGTATAGGACGACGAGTGCACGAGCAGCGTATAGCCGTCCGGCTCCGCTTTCGCAACGGCGGCGACGCCAATGGTGCCGCCTGCGCCGGGTCGATTTTCCACCACGACCGGCTGGCCGAACTGGGTCGACAACCGCTCCGATACCGTGCGCGCCATGATGTCGGTGGCGCTTCCCGGGGTGAAGGGGACAATGACCCGCAAAGGTTTCGTTGGCCACGGCTGCGCCCATGCGACGGCATGCACGGCCCCGAGCGCGAATACGGCGGTCAATTTCCAGAGTTTCACGATCGTCCCTTCCCAAAGGAATTCCGTCAACTTTCTATTGTGTATCATTCCGCTGGGATTCGACATCAAACATTGAAATCAGCCCCGTTCGAGTACGTTCGTGCCGCATCGGTCGGTGAGGTCTGCGGCTTGCTCGCGCACCACGGCGACACGGCGAAGCTTCTCGCCGGCGGCCAGAGTCTCGTGCCGATGATGGCGATGCGCCTGCTGCGTCCGGCCTGCCTCATCGACATCAATGAAATCATCGCCTTGAAATTCGTCGCGGCCGAAAAGGATTTCGTCCGCATCGGCGCGTGCACGACCCAGATGGTGGTTGAACGCGACGAGGCGCTCGCCACGCGCGTGCCGATGCTGCGCCAGGCGCTTGCCTGGGTTGGGCACGTGCAAACGCGCAACCGAGGCACGATCGGCGGCAGCCTCGCGCACGCCGATCCGGCGGCGGAACTGCCGCTCGTCGCCGAGACACTTGGCGCGCGCATGGTGCTGCGCTCCACGCGCGGCACACGGACTGTCGAATCCGGCAATTTCTTTGCGGCGCAGATGGCGACTGCGGTCCGACCGGACGAATGCCTCGAGGAAATTCACTGGCCGGTGTGGCCCGAGCGGCGCACCGGATCGGCCTTTACCGAGATCAGCGTGCGCCACGGCGATTTCGCCATGGTCGCGGCCGCGGCGCAGATTGCGCTCGATGA
>JBGOTT010000114.1:0-11071 GCA_041476585.1 Gammaproteobacteria bacterium
ATCATCGGAATCTGCCAGTTCGCGAAGCCGACGAACACCGGCATGATCGCGCCGAACACCATGATCAGCCCATGCATGGTGGTCATCTGGTTGAAGAAATCCGGGTTCACGAACTGCAGGCCGGGCTGGAAAAGTTCGGCGCGGATCACCAGCGCCATGACACCGCCGACCAGGAACATCATGAAGCTGAACCACAGGTACAGCGTGCCGATGTCCTTGTGGTTGGTGGTGGTGATCCAGCGCATGATCCCGCCATACCCGCCGCCATGGCGGTCGTGGGCGTCGTGGGAATTGTGGTGATCGTGCGCGTGACCGTGGCTGTCGACGACTGCGCTCATGAGAGTTCTCCTGGCATAGCCTGTTCGTTGGCGCCTACTTGCGCAACGCCTTCACTTCAGAGGGCTGAATCGCTTCGCCGGTCTTGTTGCCCCAGGCGTTGCGCGTAAAAGTGACCACCGCCGCGAGCTCGACGTCGTTCAGCTGCTTGCCGAACGCGGCCATCGCGGTGTTCGGCTTGCCATTGAGCACCAGCGCAATCTGGTCGTTCTTCGGGCCGTTGACCATGTTCGAGCCGTCGAGCGGCGGGAACGCGGGCGGCGCGCCCTTGCCCGTCGCCTGGTGGCAGGCGACGCAGTTGGCGGCATAGACCTTCTCGCCACGCGCTTTCAGTTCGTCCGGCGGGTAGTTCTTGTTCGGGTCGTCGGCGCTGGCCGCCGCGAGCTTCTTCTGCTCGGCGACCCACCTCGTATAGTCCTCCGCCGACACGACCCGCACCACGATCGGCATGAAGCCGTGGTCCTTGCCGCACAGCTCGACGCACTGACTGCGGAAGGTGCCGGTTTTCTCCGCCTTGAACCACAGATCGCGGATGAAGCCCGGAATCGCGTCTTGTTTGGCGCCGAATACCGGCATCCACCACGAGTGGATCACGTCGGCGGCGGTGGTCAGTACGCGCACTTTCTTGCCGATCGGCACCACCATCTCGTTGTCCACCTCGAGCAGGTAGTGCTCGCCCTTCGGCGCGCGGCCCTCGATCTGGTCGCGCGGCGTCGACAGCGTGGAGATGAAGCTGATGCCTTCGCCCTCGCCCTTCAGGTAGTCGTAGCCCCACTTCCATTGGTAACCGGTGACCTTGACGGTAATGTCGGCATTGGCGGTGTCTTTCTGCGCGATCACGGTCTTGGTGACTGGCCAGGCGATGATCACGAGGATGATCATCGGGATGACCGTCCAGATGATCTCGACCGTGGTGTTCTCGTGGAAATTCGCGGCCTTGTGGCCAACCGATTTGCGGTGCGCATACACCGACCAGAACATGAAGCTGAACACGCCGACGAAGATCAGCGTGACGAGAATCATCACCCATTCGTGCAGGCCGTGGATATCCTCGGCGATCTTTGACGCCGCCGGCTGCAGGTTCCAGGCCACCGCCTCCGCGCCGCCGGACGACAACGCCGCCGCCAGCGCGCACCCATACAGTGCCGCGTTCAACAAACCGGGTGCCGTCATGCGTGGCCAATCGAATCTCATGTTGTTCCTTCTCCTAATTGCCGCGTAACCGTGTACGAAGCTCGATCGCCAGCCCGGCGCACGAGGCCTCGTCGAGGTGCCGGCCGATCTCGAGCCGGGCATCGCGCGCGAGGCGCCACACCGGCATTCCGTCGCGTCCTTCGCCGAGCACCACCCGGGCCCGCGAAGGATCGAACTCGTGCACCGCAGTGCGTTCCGAATCCCGCACCTCGACGCAGACCTGCCTGACCGAAACCTCGATCTGCTCACAGTCCGTCGCGTGCCGCCCGACCACGAGGAACGCCCCTGCCAGCACCACCAGTTCCAGTCCGGCGAATGGCAGGATCAGCCATGCGCCGAAACACGCGAATCCGATCCCAATCCCCAACGTCACCAGCGCGATCAGCGCGAACACGCGCCACAGGCCCGCCGGTAAAATCGAGCAGTTGCGCTTCAGCGGAAAGTAAAGTCGTATGCCTGCCCCGTAGACAACACCTGCTCCGGGTGCGCAGTGTCCACGCTCGGTGTGATCTGGTGAACCGGGATCGCGACGGCCAAAAGCACGCCGAAATACGGCGGCAATTTATCACGGGGCGGCGTCGGGGCACAAGTCAAAACCCGAGACAAATCCTCGGATTAACTCCCTTCATGCCCGCTTTCAGCGTCCCGATCGCGACGCGCGCTCCAGGCGGATGATCGAGCCGCCGTCGACGGTCTTGCGCGGCGTGCCTTTCCACGCGTGGCCGTAAACCACTTCCGCGGTGAGCGAAATCCTTCCGTCCACCGCGCGCGATTCGAGCCTGTCGCGCACTGCGGCCCAGCGGTGCTTGCCCGTCAGCGTCCTGCAGCGTCCGGCGGCACTCGAGTTCTGACCGGTCGCGCGCAGATCCGCAACCAGCGCCGCGACGCTTGCGTATGTCAGCGTAATCACTTCCATGTCCATCACCGGCGCGCCGAAACCGGACCCGGTCAGCATGTCGCCGAGATCGTGCATGTCGTGGAAACGATGTACGTTGCGCGCCATGCCCGCGGCTTCGCACGCGCCGCGCAGTTCCTTCAGCGTATCCGGGCCGAGCGTGCTGAACATCAGCAGCCCATCCGGTCTCAGTACGCGGCCGAATTCAGCGAATGCCGCCAAAGGATCAGAGACCCAGTGCAGCGCCATGTTGGACCACGCCAATCCGCAGCTGCCTGCCGCCAGCGGCATGCGCCGCAGGTCGGCGCACACGGCCGCAGGCCCGCGCATCCCCAGGATCCTTCCGAGCCAGCCGGAACCCACCGATCGCTCGCGCAGCATCGCACTCGACCAATCGAGCGCGACGTGAAACGCATCGGGATAGCGCCTGCGCAAGCCCTCGGCCTGCGGCGCAGGCCCGGCGCCGGCATCGACGACCACGCCGGGCGCGAGGCGCACCAGTTCCAGCCGCTCGAGCATGCGCGCGCCGATCTCCCGGTCGAGCCGCGCGGCCGCAAGATAGCTTGGCGCGGCGCGCTCGAATGCGCGCCGGGCGCGCGGCTCGTCGATGCGGTATTGATCCATGGGTGGCAGGCTGCCGCATAATCGTACACATGTCCGCGGGCACTCTGCTCGGCCGTCTTGCCGCGACCGTGTTCGGCGGCAGCTGCTATGTCTGCCGCGGCGCCGCCGGGGGCGGCGCGCTGATCTGTGCAGCCTGCGAGCGCGACCTGCCCTCGCTCCCGCCGGAGCGTTGCCCGCGCTGCGCTCTGCCCGCGCCCGGCGCGCAGCTCTGCGGCCGCTGCATTGCGGATCCGCCGGAGTTCGACGCCACGATCGCGGCCTTTGCGTACGCGTTCCCCGCCGACGTGCTGGTAAAGGCGCTGAAATTCGAATCCGAACTGGCGCTTGCTCCATACCTCGCCGCCCGTCTGGCGGCAAACCTTGATCCGGCCCGCCCGGTCGATCTGATCATCGCAGTGCCGCTGCATCCGCAGCGCCTCGCCGAACGCGGCTACAACCAGTCGGTCGAGATCGCGCGCGCGCTGTCGCGAAGCACCGGCAGGCCGCTCGAGACCCGTGGCTGCGACCGATTGCGCCCCACGCCGGAGCAAGCCGCCCTGCCGCTCGATGAGCGCAAGCGCAACCTGCGCGGCGCGTTCGCATGCTCGCTCGAATTGTCGGGCCGCCGCGTCGCGCTGGTCGACGATGTGATGACCACGGGCGCAACGCTCGATTCGCTCGCCGGCGCAGTCAAGCGCGCAGGCGCGGCGAGCGTCGAGAACTGGGTCGTCGCACGCACCCTGTAGTTTCGTCCTGCGATGTTCGAGATCGTCCTCTACCAGCCGGAGATTCCACCCAATACCGGTAACGTAATCCGCCTGTCAGCCAACGCCGGAGCGCGGCTGCACTTGATCGAGCCGCTCGGATTCACGCTCGAGGACCGGCAGCTGCGGCGCGCCGGGCTCGATTACCACGAGTTTGCCGCGATCCGCACGCATTCGAGCCTCCGCGATTGCGCGCAGTTGCTCGGCGAACGCCGCTGGATCGCGTTCTCGACGCGAGCAGCGCAACGCTACAGCGACCTCGCATACCGCGATGGGGACGTCCTGCTGTTCGGGCCGGAAACGCGCGGCTTGCCGGCCGAGCTGCTGGCGGGTTTTCCGCCCGAGCAGCGGGCACGCCTGCCGCTGATGCCGGGAAATCGCAGTCTGAACCTTTCGAACGCCGTCGCGGTGGTCGTCTACGAAGCCTGGCGCCAGCTCGGCTTTCCGGGCGCAAGTTAGCCGCGTTCATCAGCCTTCTTCGCGCGGATCGCGCGCGAGCAACGCTTCGAGCGCCGCGGCCGGCGTCGCGCGGGCGTCGAGCACCGCATTCACCGCGCGGGTGATCGGCATCTCGACGCCCAGCCGCAGCGCGAGCGATTGCAGCTCGCTTGCGGAACTTACGCCCTCGGCCACATGGCCCAGCGCGCGGAGAATCTCCGGCAACGGCCGTCCGCGCGCGAGCTCGAGCCCGACGCGGCGATTGCGCGAAAGATCTCCCGTGGCAGTGAGGATCAGATCGCCCGCGCCGGTCAGACCCATGATGGTCTCGGGCTGTGCGCCCAGCGCAATGCCGAGGCGCGAGATCTCCGCCAGACCGCGCGTGATCAGCGCCGCGCGCGCGTTCTGCCCAAGGCCCATGCCGTCGGAAATGCCGACTGCGATCGCCAGGACGTTTTTCACCGCGCCGCCGATTTCGACCCCGATCAGGTCGCCCGAATAGTAGACCCGGATCCGGCCGCCGTGCAGTGAAAGCGCCGCACGGCGCGCGAACGCCTGATCTTTCGCTGCCAGCGTCAGCGCGCAGGGCAGGCCGCGCGCGACTTCGAGAGCGAAAGACGGGCCCGACAGTGCGCCGCATTCGGCGCGCGATGCGCCCAGCGTTTCCTCGACCACCTGGTGCGGGAGCAGGCCGGAGGACTGCTCGAAACCTTTGGACAGCCACACCAGCGGCGTGCCAATCTCCGCCGCACGTAACTGAACGCACAGCTCGCGCAGGCCCGCCGCCGGCACCGCGAGCAACAACAAGTCCGCCGCCTTGCAGGCAGATTCGAGGTCCGCGTCGAGCGTGAGGCCGGCGGGCAGCTCGATCTCGGGGAGGTAGCGGAGGTTGCGCCGTTGGTCGCGCATGCGCGCAAGCTGGGCCGCATCGCGCCCCCAGAGCGTGACGCGATGGCGCGATGCGAGCGCGACCGCCAGCGCGGTGCCCCACGCACCCGCACCGAGCGCAGAAACATTCATCGCAAGGGCGACCGCGTGATCAGTCGCCCCAGAGCAATGCGGCTTTGACGTAGCCCGTCGCGCCGTCGGCGTGGCGCACGCGCGCCCATCCGCCGGGAAGGATTTCAACCAGTTCGAGCGCGACGCTCTGTGCGGCGGTGAATGCCGGCGGAGCGCCATCTTCCGCGCGCGCGAGCGCATCGGCATGCGCTGCGGTGACGATCACCATGCGTTTCTCGGACAGCGACTTGCGCTCGACCCAGGAAAGTGCCCCGGTGTGGTCGCGCACCTTGATCCACGCCTCGAGGCTGACGATCACTTCGACCGGATAGAAGCGCGCGGCGACGAACAGCGGCGTGGCCGCCCGCGACGGCGCGTCGTACATCACCACGCCGTTCTCGGCGATCGAGCGGAACTCCGCGCCAGACGCAGAAACGAAAATGCCCGCTCCCAGCAGAATGGCAAGAAATGATCGCATGACCTTCACCGGTTCAAGGAGGGGGTAACGGGGGAACCTCGGTTCCCTCGTTATTAACTGGCTATTTCAATTTTCGGCCCGGCGGATTGCTGCGCCTGCTGCACGCGCTGCGCATACAGCGCCTCGAAGCTGACCGGCGAGAGCAGGACCGGCGGAAAGCCGCCTCGGGTAATGAGGTCGGAAATGGTCTCGCGCACGTAAGGGTAGACCACCGTCGGACAAACGATTCCGAGCAGCGGGTTGATTTCGTTCTCGGGGACGTTGCGGATCGCGAAAATGCCGGCCTGCGCCGCTTCGGCGAGGAACATGGTCTTGTCGCCCGCTTTTGCGGTGACCGTGACCGTCACCACCACTTCGTACAGCCCGTCGCCGAACTTGTTTGCCTCGTTGTGCACCTTCACCTCGAGCTGCGGGGTGTCGGCCTGCATGAACACCTGCGGGGCGTTCGGAATCTCGAGGGAAAGATCCTTGACGTACAGCTTCTCGATGCTGAAGGACGGTTGGGTTTCGCTCATTGGGTCAAATCTCTTTAGGTTGACTGCAGAAGGGCATCGAGTTCCCCGGCCCGTTCCAGTTCGAAAAGATCGTCGTAGCCGCCGACATGCCGATCGCCAATCCAGATCTGCGGCACGGTGCGGCGACCGCTTTTCGTGTCCATTTCGGCGCGGCGCGAAGGCTCGAGATCGACGCGGATCCTGGTCAGATCCGCGACGCCTTTGTCCGCGAGCAGGCGCTCCGCCGCCTCGCAATACGGACAGGCCGCGGTACAGTACATCAGCACCGCGGCCACCGGCTACTTCTCCACCGGCAGGCCGGCCTGCTGCCATGCCGCGTATCCGCCGGTCAGGTTGTACACCTCCGCAAAGCCGCGCTGTTTGAGCACGGGCATCGCGCTGGACGCGCGGCTGCCGCCGTCGCAGTAAACGATCACCGGCTTGCCTTTCAACTTGTCGAGGTCGGCTGCGCGCGCCCCGAGCTGCGCAAGCGGCATGTTCCTCGCGCCGAGAATGTGCCCCGCGGCGAACTCCGCGGGATCGCGCACGTCGAGCACCGGCGCATCCTTGCGATTGATTAGCCGCGTGGCGTCCAGCGTGCTCACCCAAGGGCCGCCGGTACTGCGGCGCACGAACGGCCAGAGCAGCATTCCGCCCGAGAGGAACGCGACCGCGATCAGCAGCAGGTTGTTCTGGATGAATTCCACGGCACGGGTGCGCTGCAATGATCGTGACGGCTATCGCGTTTCATCCGGCCATTATAATTGACCCGTGCACAAGCTCGTCCTCCTTCGACACGGCGAATCCGACTGGAACCGCGAAAATCGCTTTACGGGCTGGACCGATGTCGATCTGTCGGAAAAGGGCGTCGAGGAAGCCCGCGCGGCAGGCCGCCTGCTCAATTCCGGCGGTTACAGCTTCGACCTGGCCTACACCTCGGTCCTGCGCCGCGCGATCCGCACGCTGTGGCTCGCGCTCGACGAGCTCGATCGGATGTGGATTCCAGTGGAAAAACACTGGCGGCTAAACGAGCGGCACTACGGCGCATTGCAGGGCCTGAATAAAGCCGAGACGGCGGCGAAATTCGGCGAGGCTCAGGTACTCGCCTGGCGGCGCAGCTACGACACGCCACCGCCCGCGCTCGAGCCGGGCGATCCGCGTTCGCCGGCCGGAGACCCGCGCTACGTCGGACTCGATGCTTCCGAACTCCCTCTCACCGAGTGCCTCAAGGATACGGTGGCGAGGGTGCTGCCGTTCTGGAACGCCTCGATCGCACCGGCCGTGCGCGCCGGGCGGCGGGTCATTGTCGTCGCGCACGGCAATTCCCTGCGCGCGCTGATCAAGCACCTCGACGGGGTGAGCGACGCCGAGATCGTGGGGCTCAACGTACCGACCGGCGTGCCGCTGGTTTACGAGCTCGACGCCGCTCTCAAGCCGCGCAAGCACTACTACCTGGGGGATCCCGAAGAGGTCGCGCGCCGCGTCGCCGCCGTCGCGGGCCAGGGCAAGGTCAAAGCCTCAAGCGCGTGAAGCGGGCCGTGGCGTGCATCCTTGTAATCGCGGCAGCCTATGCAGCCCCCGCCGGGGCGCAGGCAGGCGCCGAGGACCTGGCTGTGCTGCGCGCGCGGATCGGCGCGCTGCGCAGTCAGATGGACGCCGCCGAGTCCTCGCGCAAGGAGGCGCGGGACGCCCTGCGCGACAGCGAGGGCGCGATCTCCGACGCAAACCGCGGTCTGCGGGTGCTCGAAGCCGAGCAGCGTTCGGTGCGCGACGAGGTTGCACGCACCGCCACGCAGCGCGAGGAGCTCGGGCGCTCGGTGGCGCGCCAGCAGGCGCTGCTTGGCCGGGTGCTTGCCGCGCGGTATGCCGCCGGCCCACCCGATGCGCTGCGCGCCGCCTTGGCCGGCGGTGACCCCAGCGAACTGCCTCGCACGCTCTACTACCTCGCCACGCTGTCGCGGGCCGCGGCCACAATGTTTGACACATTGCGAGCTAATAGCGCCGAGCTGGCGCGGCTTGAGGAGCGCTCGCGCGAACGCGCGGCGCGAATCGAGTCAATCGAGGGCGAGCGGCGCGCCGAGCGCCAGAAGCTGCTGGTCCAGGGGCGCGAGCGGCGCCGGTTGCTCGAGCAGCTGTCCTCCGAGATCCGCCGTCAGCGGCGCGAGTTGAAGGGGCTGCTGGCCGATGAGACGCGCCTGACGCGCCTGGTCGAGGAGATTGCCCGCGTGATCCAGGCGCGTCCGAAAGCGGGTTTTGTGCGCAATGAGCGTGTGCCGGAAGCCGGCATGAGCGGACCGTTCTCGGCGCTGCGCGGCCGGCTTCGCCTGCCGGTACGCGGGGAACTCCCGGAGCGTTCGAAGGGTCTACGCAATGAGACCGGCGCCAGCATAAAGGGGTTGTTCATCCGCGCTCCGGAAGGTGACGCAGTTCACAGTATCGCTACTGGCCGGGTGGTATTTGCCGACTGGATGCGCGGATTCGGCAATTTGCTGATCGTCGACCACGGCGAGGCCTATCTGTCGATCTACGCGAACAACGAGTCTCTGCTCAGGCAGACGGGCGACGAAGTGGCCGCCGGCGATACGATTGCAACGGTGGGCGCGAGCGGTGGGCGGGAGGAATCCGGCCTATACTTTGAATTGCGGCATCTCGGACAGGCTGTTGACCCTTTGCGCTGGGTAAAACTCAGGTAAAGTGTTCTTTCCAACAGGGCATGCGGACCGCCAGGAGCGGAAAGATGGGTAACAAGTTCAGGCAGATCGGGCTGATCCTCGTCGGCGTCGTCGCCGGCGTGCTGGTGAGCCTCAATTTTTCGGCCGTCGCCGATCGCGCGACGCGCCTGCCGCTGCCGGTGGAAGAGCTGCGCGCATTCACCGAAGTATTCGGCGCAATCAAGTCGAATTATGTCGAAACGGTCGAAGACAAGCGCCTGATCACCGAGGCGATCAACGGCATGCTCTCCGGCCTCGATCCGCATTCGGCGTATCTGGACGCAGAGGCATTCCGCGAGCTCCAGGTCGGCACACAGGGCCAATTCGGCGGGCTGGGCATCGAAGTCGGCATGGAGGACGGCTTTGTCAAGGTGGTCTCGCCGATCGAGGACACCCCTGCGTTCCGCGCCGGCGTCAAGCCGGGAGACCTGATCATCAAGCTCGACGACACCCCGGTGAAGGGCATGACGCTCAACGACGCGGTGAAGCGCATGCGCGGCAAGCCCAAGACCAACATCACGCTGACCATTTCGCGCAAGGACGAACCGCAGCCTTTGGTCATCACGCTGATGCGCGATGTCATCAAGGTGCAGAGCGTGAAATCGAAGCTGGTCGAGCCGGGCTACGGTTGGGTGCGAGTCTCGCAATTCCAGGAAACGACCCCGGACAACATGGTCAAGCACCTCGAAGGCTTGGCGAAGCAGGGCGTGCTCAAGGGGCTGGTGCTCGATCTGCGCAACGACCCGGGCGGTCTGCTGTACGGCGCGGTGGCCATTTCGGCTGCGTTTCTGCCGCCGAAGGCGCTGGTGGTATCGACCGACGGCCGCAATGCCGATGCCAAGCGCAAGTATTTCGCGGTCCCCGAGGACTACCTGAGGAGCGCCGGCCGCGACGACGTGCTCAAGAACCTGCCCGCGTCGGTGAAAAACGTGCCGATGGTGGTGCTGGTGAACGGCGGCTCGGCCTCGGCCTCGGAAATCGTCGCCGGGGCGCTGCAGGACCACAAGCGCGCCACCGTGATCGGCACGCAGACCTTCGGCAAAGGCTCGGTGCAGACCATCATGCCTCTGGGCAACAGCACCGCCATCAAGCTCACCACGGCGCGCTACTTCACGCCGAACGGTCGCTCGATTCAGGCGAAGGGCGTCACCCCGGACATCATCGTCGAGGAGCCGGGCGGCACCGCGCAGATCGCACGCGTGCGCGAGGCGGACCTGCAACGGCATTTGAGCGATGTCGATGAGGCCGAGAAGAAGGGGGTCGCGCCACCGGCGAAGCCGGCGGTCGCGCCGGCGCCTGCTGAAACCGGCGAAGCGAAGACACCCGCGAAGCCGTTGGAGCTCGGTTCCAAGGATGATTTCCAGCTCAATCAGGCGATCGCTTTCCTGAAGGGTGAGCCGGTCAAGGGACAGCCCGCCAAGGCCGTCGCGGACGCGAAGCCCGCCAAGTAATAACTCCGCTGGACGACGCGCAGCTTCTCCGCTACAGCCGCCACATCCTCCTTCCGGAGATCGGGATCGAGGGGCAGCAGAGGCTGCTCGCGGCCCGTGCGTTGATCGTTGGCGTGGGCGGCCTGGGTTGCCCGGCGGCGCTCTACCTCGCTGCGAGCGGCGTCGGGCGGCTTACGCTTGCCGACGCCGACAAGGTCGATCTCACCAACCTGCAGCGCCAGATCCTGTATCGCACCGACTCGGTCGGCGCGCCGAAGGTCGAGGCCGCACGCACGGAACTCCGCGCCGTCAATCCGGAAGTTCAAGTCGTCGCCCTGCGACGGCGGCTCGAAGCCAAAGACATGATGGAACTCGTCTCCGTCGCCGACGTCGTACTCGACTGCTCGGACAACTTCGCTACCCGCCACGCGCTGAACCGCGCCTGCGTTGCGCAACACAAGCCGCTCGTGTCAGGCGCCGCGATCCGCTTCGATGCGCAATTGATGGTGTTCGATTTGAGGAAGCCGGATGCGCCCTGCTACGCGTGCCTGTTTCCGGAAGACGGAGAAGTCGAAGAAGTGCAGTGCTCGCAGATGGGCGTATTCGCGCCGCTCACCGGGGTCGCCGGCGCGCTGCAGGCGATGGAGGCGATCAAGTTGGTCTGCGGTACGGGGCAATCGCTGAGCGGAAGACTGATGCTGCTCGACGCGATGGGCGCCGAGTGGCGGA
>JBGOTT010000115.1:0-11041 GCA_041476585.1 Gammaproteobacteria bacterium
CCGCCGGTCGAAGAGCGTCTCGGTCAATGGGCGAAGGCGAATGGTTGCGGCGCGACTCCGGTTGAAGCGGAGCGGCGCGAATGGGTGAATTCCGCGGGGGTCATGCATACGGCAACGCGGCTCGCCTATCCCCGCTGCCGCGCGGAGACGCTGCTGTGGAAACTCACCGGTGCCGGGCACGTCTGGCCGGGCGGGATGCTCGACTATCTGCCGTGGCTGCTTGGCCCCGGTACGCGCGTGATCGACGCGAACGAGGAAATGTGGCGCTTTTTTACGCGCCACTCATTGCCGAATTGATCATTAGTGCCTTGGTATTGCCATTGTGGCAACCTCGTATTACCATGCTGCATGTCGCTGCGCAACGTCACCGTCAAGCTCCAGGATAGTCTGCTCGCCGAGATCGAGGCCACGGCGCGGGTGCGCCGCGTATCGCGCTCAGAGGTCATGCGCGAACGGCTGGAACGAGCGCAATCCCCCAAGGGCTCGATCTGGGACCGCATGCAGGACCTCGTGGTCGAGGAGGACGGCGCACCGGCCGACCTGGCGTCGAACAAGGCGCGCCTGCGAGGCTATGGCCGATCTCGTTCTCGCTGATACGGGGCCGCTCGTCGCGGCGTTGCGCAAGCGCGACCGGTATCACGCTTGGGCGCGCGCGCAGCTCGCTGCGCGGCTGGCCCCTCTGGCAACCTGCGAGGCAGTCCTGTCGGAGGCGTTTTTTCTGCTGCAAGGGGTTTCCGGAGGACACGCGGCGCTCGCCGCCATGATCGATCGGGGCCTGCTCGAGGTCCGGTTCGATTTTCACGACGAGCACGAAGCCACGCTCAGGCTGCTGCGCAAATATTCCGATACGCCCATGGGGTTCGCCGACGCCTGTCTGGTGCGCATGAGCGAAATGCACCGCAGTTCTCAAGTACTGACTCTCGATCGGGATTTCGAGGCCTACCGGCGCAATGGTCGTGAACGTATTCCGCTGATCGCGCCCTGGTAGCCCTCAGAGCACCTTGCCTGGATTCATCAGGCCATCGGGGTCGAGCGCCTGCTTGATCCGCTGCATCAGCTCCAATTCGAGCGCGGACTTGTGGTGCCGGATTTCCTCGCGTTTGAGCTGCCCCAGGCCGTGCTCGGCCGAGATCGAGCCGCCGAGCGCCGACACCGCTTCGTATACCAGGCGATTGACCTCGGCGCGGCGCGCGACCAGCGCCGCGTCGCCGACGTTGTAGTGCAGGTTGCCGTCGCCGATGTGGCCGAAACAGTACACCGGCACTCCCGGGAACGCCGTGCCAAGCGCAGCGTCCGTCCGCGCGATGAATTCGGCAATGCGGGACACAGGCACCGACACGTCGTGCTTGACGTTCGCAAACTGGGCGTCGGGGATCGTCTCGCGGATTTGCCACAGCGCGGCGGCCTGCGCCTCGCTCGCCGAAAGTGCCGCGTCGATGACAAGGCCGCGTTCAGTGCTTTCTGCGAGCGCCCGCTCAACCAGCCCTGCGAGCGCCACCTGATCGCCGCTGTCCGACAACTCCGCAAGCACATACCACTGGGCATTCGCGCCAAGCGGGTCGCGGGTGCCGGGTCGATGCGCGAGGACGACCTCGACGCAGCGCCGCGAGATCAACTCGAACGCGGTGAGCCGCTCGCCGCACGCGGATCGCAGCGCTGCCAGCAGTTCAACCGCGCGTGCCGGGCTCTCCGCCGCGATCCAGGCTGTCACCGCCGCGCTCGGCAGCGGAAAGAGTTTGAGTACCGCCGCGGTGATGATGCCGAGCGTGCCCTCGGCGCCGATGAACAACTGCTTCATGTCATAGCCGGTGTTGTCCTTGCGCAGGCCGCGCAGCCCGTTCCATACGCGTCCATCGGGCAGCACCACTTCCAGCCCGAGCACCAGATCGCGCGCGTTGCCGTAGCGCAGGACGTTCACGCCGCCCGCGTTGGTCGAAAGGTTGCCGCCGATCTGGCAGCTGCCCTCGGCCGCCAGCGAAAGCGGAAACAGCCGGTCGTGCCGGGCAGCCACGCGCTGGATCTCCGCCAGCACGCAGCCCGCTTCGACGGTGAGCGTATTGTTGAGCGGATCGGCTGCGCGGACGCGGTTCATCCGCGACAGCGAAACCACGATCTCGGGCCGCGCGCCGGTCGGCACCGAGCCGCCGCACAGCCCGGTATTTCCACCTTGCGGAACGACGCCCAGGCGCCGCCGTGCGGCCAGGCGCACCGCTTGCGCCACTTCCTCGGTCGAACCCGGCCGCACGACACACAGGGCCTCGCCGCGATACTGCCGCCGCCAGTCGGTGAAAAACGCGTCGGCATCGGCACCCGAGAGCACATTGCCCGCGCCGACGATGGCGGCGAATTGTTCGATAATGGGCGCTTCGATCACGCTGCAATGGTAATGCGAAACAACCACGACCCGAGCCGCGGCGCACTGCCTTTTTCTGCTGGCTCGGTGCCGGCAACAATCGATGACGCGATCCTCTCGCGCCGCTCGGTGCGCGCGTTTCGGCCCGACCCGGTGCCGAAGGAATTGATCAAAGAGATCCTCGCGGTCGCGGGCCGGGCGCCCTCGGGAACCAACGTTCAGCCCTGGAAGGTGACGGTGCTGGCGGGGGAAGTCCGCGACCGGGTGTCGGCGCGCATGGTGGAGGCCTACTTGCGCGGCGGCGAGCGGCGCATGCTCGCGCCTTACAAGTACTACCCGACCAAGTGGCGCGAGCCGTACATCTCGCGCCGGCGAAAAATCGGGTGGGACCTGTACGGCTTGCTCGGCATCGGGCGCGAAGACAAGGACAAGATGACGCTCCAGCATGCGCGCAATTTCCGTTTCTTCGACGCACCGGTGGGGTTGATCTTCACCATCGATCGCGACCTCGAAATCGGCTCGTGGCTCGATTACGGCATGTTCCTGCAGAGCGTGATGCTCGCGGCGCGCGCACGCGGGCTCGATACGTGTCCGCAGGCGGCGATCGCCCAGGCCCAGGAGATCCTGCGCGAGGAACTGCAGATCCCGGAGACCGAGCAGGTGGTGTGCGGCATGTCGCTCGGCTACGCGCGCGACGACGCGATCGAAAACACACTCGTGACGGAGCGCGAGCCCGTGCCGGGGTTCGTGCGCTTTCTCGGTTTCCGATGAGAACGCTCGCCGTGGTTGCTGCGGTGTTGGCGCTGTGGTGTGCCATTGTCTTCTGGAGCAACGCAGCGTTCTCCCAGCCGCCGGTTCCGAGCGGCGAAAAACCGCCGCTGCTGATCGGCGGCAGCATCGCGCAGACCGGGCTGCTGGCCGATCTTTCCCGCGAGTACATCAAGGGGCTGGAACTGTGGCAGGAGGATGTGAATGCGCGCGGCGGGCTCTCCGGCAGGCGCGTCGAACTGCGCCTGTTCGATGATGTGAGCGGGGCACGGGGCGCCGCGGAACTTACCGCCATCCTGATCGCGCAGGACAAAGTCGACCTGCTTGTCGGGCCGTTCGGTTCGCCTGCGACGCTGGAGGCTGCGGTGATCGCCGATCGCGAGCACCGCATCATGCTCAACGCAACCGGGGCGGCGCCGAACATCCACAAGAAATCGCTGCGCTACGTGTTCCAGTTGCCGCCGCCGTCCGCCGAGCAGGCGCTGCCGGTGCTGAAGCTCGCGGCGATGCTCGGGACGCGCACGATCACCGTGTTTGCCGGCAAAGGCTCGGGTCCGGCACTTGGCCGGCTGAGGGACGAGGCGAAGCTCGCGGGGATCGCCCTGATCGAATTCAGCGAACTGCCTGCCCCGGTCCTGAGACCGCCCAACTATCCGCCACTGATCAAGAAGATTGACCCGAAATCGGTGCTGCTCGTATTCGACGAAACCCCGCGCCTCGCGGACCTGGTGCGTGAAATGAAGCTCGCCGGGTTCAGGCCCGGCGCCTTCGTCGCGCCAAACGTGGTGCACCCGGACTACATCAAGCGTGTCGGCATGGACGCCGAGTATTCGATCGGCCTGTCGACGTACGAGCCGCGCGCCCGCACGCGCGGCAACGCGGAATTCGTGCGATCGTTCCAGGCGAAGCACAAGCGGATGCCGGATGCGAATGCCGCCTGCGGCTGGGCTGCCGGGCAGTTGCTGGAGGCCGCGGTCGCGCGCTCCGGAACGATCGAGACCGAGCCGCTGCGCGATGCTCTGTCGGAACTCCAGACCGAGACGGTGATCGGCGCCTACAAGGTGGACCGGTTTGGCGCGCAACTTGCCGCAACTACAATACTGGTCCAGATCCTGAAAGGCCGGCGCGAAGTGATCTGGCCCGAAGCCTACCAGAGCGCGGCTGCGGTCCTGTCACCGCTGGCGTGGAGCAAACCGCGATGAGGAGCAATCCATGCCGGAGCTGCTCGCCATTGTGAAAGAGGACTGACAGACGTGCATCGCTCCTGGCTGTTTGCTCCGGGCAACCATCCGCGCCGCGCCGAGAAGGTGTTCCAGTCCGGCGCCGATGCGGCGATCCTTGACCTGGAGGATGCGGTGGCGGTGGCCGAGAAGCCGGCCGCGCGCGCGCCGGTGGCCGCAGCGATCGGCTCCAGATCGCGCGCTTGAGCACCGCCACGCGAGCCCTCGTCCTGCCGGTTGCGGCGACGCTCGGCGTGCAGACGCTCGTCGCGGTGGCGGTTTACTGCGCGCCGGTGATGGCTCCGGTCGTGGGGCCCGCATTGGGCGTGCCGGCGGCGCACGTCGGCTACTACATCGCCGTGGTCTACTTCGGCAGCATGATCGGCTCGGTCACGGGCGGCGGCTGGGTCGCGCGCTTCGGCGCGATCCGCGTGAGCCAGTTGGGCCTCGCGCTGTGCCTGGCCGGGCTTGCGCTCGGCGCGAGCGCCTTCGTTCCGCTGGTGCTCCTGGGCGGCCTGCTGGTCGGCCTGGGCTACGGCCCCACGACCCCGGCCAGCTCGCACATCCTGGTGCGTGCCTCTCCGCCGCGCTTGCTCGCGATCGTGTTCTCGCTCAAGCAGACCGGGGTGCCCGCCGGCGGCGCGATTGCGGGCGCCGTGGTGCCGGTGCTGGTGCTCGGCATCGGCTGGCAGGGTGCGGCGATCGCAATCGGACTCGCCTGCCTCGCACTCGCGTTCGCGATCGAGCCGACGCGCGCGCGCTTCGACCGCGAGCTCGATCCGCACGCGCGCGTGTCGCTCGCGTCGACGTTCGCTGCGCTCGGCCTGGTAAGAAACCCGCGGCTGGCGGAAATGGCGGTTGCCTCGTTCATCTATGGCGGCGTGCAGATCACGCTCGTCACCTACCTGGTCACCTTTCTCACCGAGGTATTCGCAATGTCGCTGGTGCTCGCGGGGCTGGTGATGGCGGTCTCCCAGCTGGCGAGCGTGGTGGGGCGGATCGCCTGGGGCGTGGTTGCGGACCGGTTGCTCACGCGGCGCACCATGCTCGGGCTGCTCGGCCTGGGCATGGGGATCAGCGCGGTCGTGACGCTGGCGGCAAGCCCGGCGTGGCCCCTCTGGCTGCTGTTCGCCTTCGCCGCGGCGTTCGGCGCGACTGCGGTCGGCTGGAACGGGGTTTTCCTTGCCGAAGTCGCGCGGCTCGCGCCAAAGGACAAGATCAGCGAAGCCACCGGCGCCTGCCTGTTTTTTACCTTTCTCGGCGTGGTGTGCTCGCCGCCGCTGTTCAATCTCGCGCTGTCGCTCGCCGGAGGTTACGCCGGAGCGTATGCCGTATTTGGCGTGCCGTCGCTGCTGGCCGGCGTACGGCTGCTCGTGGTGCGTGCAAAATGATCCCAGACGTGGTTCTCGTGCACGGCCTGTGGATGCCGGGACTGGTGATGTCGCCGCTTGCGTCGCGCATCGCGCGGGCGGGATTCCGCACCCACGTGTTCGACTACGCGAGCCGCAAACGAGCGCTCGATACCCATGCCGAGCGGCTGCTGCGCTTCGTTCACGAACGCGTCGGCGGCGCGCCTGCGCACTTCGTCGCGCACAGCCTCGGCGGGCTGGTGGTGCTGGAGGCCTTGCGGCGCGCGCCGGAGCAGAAGGTCGCTTCGGTGCTGTTGCTCGGTGTGCCGGTGAACGGCTGTTGCGCCGGGCGGCGGCTCGCGCGCCGCGGCTGGGGCCGCTGGTTGCTCGGCGCGAGCGAGCCGCTGTGGAGGGAGGAGGCTTGCGGTCCATGGGAGCGCGCCGCGCCGCTCGCGGTGATCGCCGGTTCCCGTCCGATCGGCCTTTCGCGAGTGCTGGGAAGGCTGCCTGGAACGAACGACGGCATGGTGACACTCGAAGAGGCGACGCCGCAGGGATTGAGCGAGCAATTGGTGATGCGAGTGGCTCATAGCGAAATGATTGTTTCGGCGCGCGTTGCGCGCCAGGTCGTCGCTTTCCTGCGCGACGGGAAGTTCGATGCCGCGGCACTGTAGACGCATCGCGCTTGCACTGATTGCGGCGGCGCTCGTGTCGGGTTGCGACACGCTGGGCTATTACGCGCAGGCGGTCGGCGGCCAGTTCCGTCTGCTTGCGGGCGCGCGGCCGGTCGGGGAATGGCTCGGCGATTCAGCGACTCCGGCGCCGTTGCGCGCGAAGCTCGAGACCGCGCTCGCGATCCGCGAATACGCCAGCCGCGAGCTCGCCCTGCCGGACAACGCGAGCTACCGCCGCTACGCGGATCTCGGGCGCCCATTCGTGGTGTGGAACGTGGTCGCGGCGCCCGAGTTTTCCACGCGCGCGCTGCAATCGTGCTTCCCAGTGGCGGGGTGCGTAAGCTACCGGGGGTTCTTTGCGCGCGACGATGCCGAGCGTTTCGCAGACGACCTGAGAAAGGACGGGAGCGACGTGCATGTCGCTGGCGTGCCCGCGTATTCCACCCTCGGCTGGTTCGACGACCCGCTGCTCTCGACCTTCATCCGTTATCCGGACACCGAAGTGGCGCGGCTGGTGTTTCACGAGCTCGCTCACCAGCTCATCTATGTGCGTGACGACACCACTTTCAACGAGTCGTTTGCGGTGGCTGTGGAGGAGGCCGGCGTACGCCGCTGGCTTGCCGCCACCGGGCGAGAGGCCGAGCTGTCGGGATTTGTCGTGGCGCAACGCAGAAAGGCCGATTTCATCGCGTTGATCGCGGCTGCGCGCGAGCGCCTCGACCGGCTCTACGCGTCGGGCATCGCGCCAGAGGCGATGCGCGAGCGTAAGCGAGCGGAGTTCGATGCGTTGAGGCAGGACCATGCTGCGCTCAAACGACTCTGGGGCGGATTCGCCGGTTACGACCGGTTCATCGAGGCGCCGAACAATGCGCTGCTCGCCTCGATGGCGGCGTACACCGAGCGCGTGTCCGCGTTCGAGCACTTGCTCGAACGCGAGGGTGGGGATCTCGCGCGGTTCTATGCGCGGGTGAGGGAACTGGCGGCGCTCGGTAAGGACGAGCGCGAACGAAGGCTTGCCGGATTGAAATAGCGCTTCAGCTGATCGGTATCAGCACGACCTTCCTGTAGGCGGGCCGTTCCGACAGGCGTTTGAACCAGGCATTGAGGTTCGGATGCGCGGGCCGCTCGATCGGCAGCGACAGCCACAGGTGGAAGTGGCAGCCGACCGGAAGGTCGCCCATGGTGAGATTGTTCCCGGCAACGAACTGCCTGCCCGCAAGCTGCGCATCGAGCATGCCCGCGAGCTCGGCGCACCGCTTGCGCCCTTCCTCGATCGCGGCCAAGTCGCGCTTCTCAGGCGGTGTGCGTATCAGTCCCCAGAACACCGGCCGGAACGCCGCCTGGAAGCTTCCCGCCCAGTCCATCCACCGATCGGCGTCCGCGCGCTGCCTGAGCTCCGACGGCCACAGCGATCCGGCGCCATGTTTGGCCGCAAGATAGCGCACGATGGCGTGCGACTCCCAGAGCACGAACCCGTCGTCATCGATGGTCGGCACCAGGCCCATCGGGTTCATCTTGCGGTACTCGGGTGTGTTCACTACGCCGAAACTCATTCCCGCATCGACGCGCTCGTACGGCAGGCCGAGTTCTTCGATCGCCCACAGCGCCTTTTTCACATTGACCGAGTTCACGCGGCCCCAGATCCTGAGCATGCGGTTCTCCCTAATATCCGACGGCCTGTCCGTCCCGGCGTGGGTCGGAAGCCGCGAGATAGCCGCCGTCGAGCTTCCAGATCATCTGCCCGCCGCCGAAATCCATGTAGCCTTCCTTCAGTTCTACGATGCGGTGGCCGCGTTTGGCCAGCGCCTCGAGCGCGGCCGGCGCGAGCCCGCCTTCGACGTTCACGTCCATGCCCTGCACGATGCGAAAGCGCGGCCCGTCGCAGGCGGTCTGCGGGTTCTGGCCGTAGTCGGCGATGCGCACCATCACCTGCAGGTGGCCCTGCGGTTGCATGCTGCCACCCATCACGCCGAAACTCATCACCGGCTTGCCATCCTTGGTGACGAAGCCGGGGATGATGGTCTGGAACGGGCGCTTGCCTGGTCCCACCTGGTTGGCGTGCCCCGGTTTCGTCACGAAGGACGCGGCGCGGTTCTGCAGCGAGATGCCGGTCCCGGGCACGACCACGCCGGAGCCGAAGCCCATGTAGTTCGACTGGATCATCGAGACCATCATTCCCGACGCATCCGCCGCGGTGAGGTACACCGTGCCGCCCTTCGGCGGCGTGCCATGGCCGAAATCCTGTGCGCGC
The DNA here is from genome assembly GCA_041476585.1 of Gammaproteobacteria bacterium. Lineage (GTDB taxonomy): Bacteria > Pseudomonadota > Gammaproteobacteria > Burkholderiales > SG8-39 > JADGRQ01. Next base: position 8,616 of record JBGOTT010000115.1, read on the forward strand.
ATCATGTCGATCGAGTTCGCGCGCTGCTTGAGATAGCCGCGATCGAGCATGTCCTGCGCGCGCAGCTTCATGTGCGCCGGGTCGCCGACGAACGCGTATACGTCCGCGAACGCGAGCTTCATCGCTTCGATCTGCAGGTGCAGGCTGTCGGCCGAATTGACCTTGTGCGAGGCGACATCGAAGTTCTCGATGATGCCGAGCGCGACCAGCGCGGCGATTCCCTGGCCGTTGGGCGGCAGCTCGTGCACCGTGTAGCCGCGATAATTCAGCTGCAGCGGCTCGACCCAGTCCGATCTGTGCGCCGCGAGATCGGAGGCTTTCATCATTCCGCCGTGCTGCGCGCTGTGCGCTTCGAGCTTTTGCGCGAGCTCCCCGCGGTAGAAGGCCTCGCCCTTGCTGGCGGCGATTTTCTCGAGCGTGGCCGCATGGTCAGGGAAGCGGAACAGTTCGCCGGCTTGCGGCGCGCGCCCGTTTGGCATGAACGCCTGCGCGTATCCGGGCTGCGCGTGGAGTTCCTTCGCCTGCAAGGCCCATTGGCGCGCAATGGTCGGCGAGACGAGAAAGCCGTTGCGCCCGTAGTGGATCGCCGGCTCGAACAGTTTCTCGAACGGCAGCTTGCCGAAGCGCTCCGAGAGCATGCGCCACGCCGAAATGGCGCCCGGCACGCTGACAGAATTCCAGCCGCGTTGCGGCATCGCCTTTTGTCCCGCGAACATCTCGGCTGTCCAGCCCGCGGGCGAGCGCCCCGAGGCGTTCAATCCGTGCAGTTGCTTGCCGTCCCACAGGATCGCGAATGCATCCGAGCCGATGCCGTTGGAGACCGGCTCTACAAGAGTCAGCGTGATCGCGGTGGCGAGGATCGCGTCGACCGCGTTGCCTCCCGCGAGCAGCATGCGCAGACCGGCTTGCGACGCGAGCGGCTGGGAGGTCGCGACGACGTTCGCCGCCAGCAGCGGCTTGCGCGGCCAGGAATAGGGGAAGTTCCAGGAAAGGCTGCTCATTTGATCTCGTTTCATCGCGCTCGCGACCTCAGCGAGGGGGAGGACCGTATTCTACGGACTCGGTTGACCGTCCGGCCTCAAGTGCCGGATCGTTTCACATGCTCTTCAATGAGGTGTGACGTTACGCAGTCTCCGTCTCCAGATCGAGCACCACCCGCCCAAGAATCTTCCCCGCCTTCAGCTCCTCCAGCGTCCGGTTCACCTCGCGCGCCGGCCGCGTCTCCACCGGCGTGGGCTTGAGCTTTTTCTTCTTCGCCAGCGCGACCACTTCCTTCAGCTCCTGCAGGTTGCCGACGTAGGAGCCGATGATGCCGACCGCGCGCTGCGCGATCGGCGGCATCGGCAGCGTGACTTCGCCGCCGAACAGGCCGCACAGGATGTAGCGCCCGCCCTTTCGCAGCGCCGGGTACGCCGTATTGAACGTCGCGGGCATGCCGACGAAATCGATCGCGCCGGCGAGATTGCCGCCGGCGAGCGCCGCGAGTTTTTGAGCGGCGTCCGACGTCCGGGTGTCGAGCGTGAGTTTCGCGCCGAGCGCCTTTGCCGCGGCGAGCTTGCCTTCGTCCACGTCGCAGGCGACAACGTTTTTTACGCCTTTCGCCTTCAGGATCGCGACGCCGACCAGGCCGAGGCCGCCGCAGCCGACGATCGCCACCCAGTCCCTGGACCCTAGCGCGGGAAACTTGTTGATCGCGCTGTAGGCGGTGAGTCCGGAGCAGGCGAGCGTGGCGGCGAAGGCCTCGTCGAGCGGACCCGCATCCACGAGGTACTTCGGGTCGGGCACCAGCACGTGCGTCGCGTACGCGCCGGAGCGGTTCACGCCGAGAAAGCGCGTGCCGGAAACGCAGTAGTTGTCCTGGCCGGACTTGCACACGGCGCACTTGCCGCAGCCGAGCCAGGGATAGACGATGCGTTTCTGCCCGATCTTTGCGCCCTTGGCGCGAGGGCCCAGCGCCTCCACCACGCCGAAGGGCTCGTGGCCCAGCGTGAACGGCGGCACGCAACCGCGGTCTTTCACATAGAACTTCTTCCCGCCGCCCAGATCGAAATAGCCGTCCCAGATATGCAGGTCGGAGTGGCACACGCCCGAGCGCGTGATGCGCACCAGCACTTCGGTGCCCTGCGGCTTCGGTGTCTCCTTCAGCACCTTCTGCAGCGGCCGGCCGTGCTCGATCACGTCGTAGCTGATCATTTCATTCTCCCTAGATTTTCGCTGCTGCATGCAGCGCCTGGTCGATGTCCCACAGAATGTCGTCGAGCGACTCGATGCCGACCGACATGCGCACCATGTCGGCCAGCACGCCGGCCCTGGCCTGCTCCTCCTCGCTCATCTGCCGGTGCGTGGTCGAGGCCGGGTGGATGATGAGCGTCTTCGCGTCGCCGATGTTGGCGAGGTGGCTCATGAACTGCGCCGCCTCGATGAAG
>JBGOTT010000116.1:0-11040 GCA_041476585.1 Gammaproteobacteria bacterium
CCACCGGCACGACAGTCGCGCCCAGCAGCTTCATGCGGTATACGTTCGCCGACTGACGCTGGATATCCTCCGAACCCATGTACACCACGCACTGCATGTCGTAGCGCGCGGCCACCGTTGCGGCGGCGACGCCGTGCATTCCGGCGCCGGTCTCGGCGATCACGCGCCGCTTGCCCATGCGCCGCGCGAGCAGCGCCTGGCCGACGGTGTTGTTGATCTTGTGCGCGCCGGTGTGGTTGAGGTCTTCGCGCTTCAGATAGATCTGCGCTCCGCCGATCAGCCCGGACCAGCGCTTCGCGTGGTACACCGGGCTCGGACGCCCGACGTAGTGCTTCAGTTCGTAGCGGAACTCGGCGATGAAATCCGGATCGACGCGGCAGCGCTGGTAAGCCGCGTTCAGTTCATCGATCGCCTGCGACAGCGTTTCGGAAACGAATACCCCGCCGTACGGGCCGAAATGGCCGTGCGCGTCGGGCAGGTCAACCATCTTCATGCCGGACCTCTTCAATGAAAGCGGCGATCATGGCGGGATCCTTGACGCCCTTCGCAGATTCGACCCCGCTCGAAACGTCCACGCCCCAAGGCCGCACGCGCCGGATCGCTTCCCTGACGTTGTCGCGCACGAGGCCGCCGGAAAGAACCAGCGGCCGGTCGCGGTCAGGCGGCACCCGTGACCAGTCGAAGCTCTTACCCTTGCCGCCGTAGCCATCCACGTAGGCGTCCAGCAGCCACCCGCTCGCGTCGGGAAAGGCGCGCAGGTATTCTAGCAAATCGACCCCGTCGGCGACCCTGCAGGCCTTGAGGTACGGCACGCCGAACTGCGCGCAGAATTCCCGCGTTTCCTCGCCGTGGAACTGCAGCAGCGACGGCCGCACCCGTCCCAGCACCTGCGCGACCTGTGCCGCGTCGGGATTGACGAACAGCGCCACGCTCTGAACGAACGGCGGCAGCGCGTTGCGCACCTCGATCGCGCGCTCGACCGAGAGGAATCGCGGGCTGGGAGGATGGAACACCAGACCGACCGCGTCGGCGCCGGCGCGCGCCGCGCTATCTGCATCGGCCGGCCGCATGATGCCGCAAATCTTGACGCGCGTCCTCATGCGTGCAGAAGCGCGACGCGCGATGCTTCGCCTTCGACCGGCAGCTGCCATTCGGCGCCATACTCGACCCCGGTCAGGTACAGGCCTTCGGGCGCAAACGTCGGCGCGCTGCGCGCGCGGTCGCGCGATTCGCGCACCTCCCGCAGCCATTGCGGCGCGCGCTTGCCCTTGCCCACGCAGACCAGTGCGCCGACGATGTTGCGCACCATGTGATGCAGGAACGCGTTGGCGCGCAGCGTAAATACGAACGTCGCGTCGCGCTGCTCGATCGTCAGGCAATGCAGCGTGCGCACCGGGCTCTTCGCCTGGCACTCCGAGGAGCGGAACGCCGAGAAATCGTGCTCGCCGATCAGCACCAGGGCCGCGGCGCGCATTGCGGCCAGGTCGAGCGGCGCATGAAACCACCCCGCGTGGCGCGCCGCGAGCGCCGGGCGCACCGGGCGGTTGACCAGGACGTAGCGGTAGGTTCGCGAGCGTGCCGAATAGCGCGCGTGGAACTCCGGGCTGAGCGTCTTCGCCCACAGCACGGCGACGGTTTCGGGCAGTTGTGCGTTCACGCCCCTCACCCATGCGCTCTCGGGCCGCTCCACCGGCGCATTGAAATGGACCACCTGTGCGGTGGCATGCACGCCGCGATCGGTGCGGCCGGCGCAAACAGTCGCGACGGGCGCGCCCGCGATTGCACCGAGCGCGGCTTCGAGCGCATCCTGAACGGTGCCCCCGCCCGGCTGGGTTTGCCAGCCGAAAAAGCCGCTTCCGTCGTATTCGAGTCCGAGAGCTGTGCGCATGCTTGAAAAAACGAAGCCACGGTCCGCTCGCCGCGGCCGTGGCTTCAGTGTGGAGTGCGCCGCGGCTTTCAGCCGAGGCCGGAGATCATCTGATCGGCCTGCTTCTTCTGCGCCGCGTCGCCGTCCCTGGCCACCTCCTCCAACAAAGCGCGCGCGCCGTCCTTGTCGCCCATCTCCTCGTAGGCCTTCGCAAGATCGAGCTTGGTCGCGACCTCCTGCCACTTCGCATCGGGCACTGCGCCGCCCGCGCCGGGGGTGCCAAGGTCGAGACTGATCGAACCGAGATCGATATCCGGGGCTTGAGCCGCGCGCTCAAGCGTCGTTTGCGTTGTTTCGCCGGGCAGATCGAGGTTCAGGTCGAAATCGAGGCCGCCGGAGGACTCCGGCGCAGGCGCAGGCGCCGTACCCGTGGCTAACGGTTGTGTGACATCAACTTCGCCAAGGTCGAAATCGAGCCCCGGCGAAGACGCAGCCTCCGCTTCCTTCGCATCGAGGATCACTGTTCCGGTCGGGCTGATCGACCGCGCCGCAGCGTCCCCTGCGCCCAGATCGAAATCCACGGAAGCCGGCGCAGAACCGGGTGCCCTGGATACCGAATCGAGCGCCATGTCGAGCGTCGCGGCCGGTTCCGCCGCACCGCCGCCAATCTCGAAATCGACCGAAGGCGTCGTCACCGCCTCCATCCTCTGGGTATCGTCGGGGGCGATCCCGGCGCCGCCGCCGTACGCCGGGTTCTGCGGGTCGAGCCCGCGGCCGAGCGACATCGCCTTTTTCCACTCGGTGCCCTGGGCACCGGTGGTGTCCTTGAGTTTCATGAACAGCTGTTCGAAGGACCTGGCGTCCTTGCGGGCGGCGTAGACCTCCAGCAACTTCAGTTGCAGCGCGCTGCGCCCCGGGTTCTTCGCCAGGGCTTCCTTCAGGATTTCTTCCGCCTGCGCGTCGCGGCCGTAAGCCATATACACATCGGCTTCCGCGATCGGATCGACGTTGTCGCTGTCGTTCTCGACCGGGGCGCGCTGTGCAGCAGCGACGAGCGGCGGCGCGCCGGCCGTGCTTGCCATCGAAGGTTCGGGACCCGGCTCGCTGAACACCGACGGCGTGCCGAGGTCGCTTGGGCCGCCGAGGATGCTGTCGGCGAAGCGGGATTCAACCGCCTTTTTCTTGCGCCGCCACGCCCATGCGCCATATCCGCCGAGCAGCACGACGACGACGGCGAGCCCGGCCAATGCGACCGGATTGTCGAGAACTTCGTCCATGAAACTCGGCGGCGGCGGGGGCGGGGCTGCCGGGAGCGGTTTGGGTTTGGCGGGTGCTGCACTCTTGGTATCGGGCGCAGGCTTGGTGGCGGGTTCGGCCATCGGTTTCGCCGGCTCGGACGCCTTCGGAGCGGCATCCGGGGCAGGTATTGCCGGCTCTGCAGCAGGTTTGGCGGGCGCCGTAGCCGGGGGGACGGGCTTGACAGGTTCGGGAGCCTTCGCTGAGGGAGTTCCCACAGAGGGCTTTCCACCCTGTCTTTCGAGTTGCGCCAGTTGCTGATTCTTCAGTTCGACCAGCTTGTTCAGGTCGGTGACGTTCTTTTCCAGATCCGCGACTCTCGACTCGGCTTCCTTGAGCGACTTCGCGCGCGCGACCTTGTCGTCCTCGCGGGCTGCGCGGGCGGACGACGGTCCGGCTTTCGCCGACGCGTCCGCCTGCGAGAGCTTGAGCTGGTCGCGCGGTTCGCGCGGCGTGGGCACGTCGGGCCGAGCCGTGATACGACCGCGCGCAGCCTCTTGGCCCGGTGCCGCGCTCGCAGGCGTCGCGGCAACCGCCGCGCCGAGCGAACGCCGGTACTCGTTCCAGTCGGCGTTGTGCGAGATCACCAGGCGGCGCGCCTCCTGGTTGTCGACTGACGCGGCCGTATCGCGATCGGGAACGTTGAGGATCCGGCCCGCGCGCACCAGATTGATGTTGTCGCGGATGAACGCCTCGCGATTCGCACGGTACAGCGCGATCAGCATCTGCTGCAGCGTCACGCCGTCGGGTATGTTCGCCGCCGCAATCTTGCCAAGCGTGTCGCCTTTTTTCACTTCAACGGTTCCAGCCGCCCTGGGCCTTGCCGCCGCTGCCGGCGCAATCGGGCGCTCCTCGATGCGCGGCGCCGGACCGGTCGGCGTCGGAGCGGCTGCGGCGGGGACCGCCGCAATCGCCGGCGGACCCGTGTATTCAGGCGGGTCGAGCAGGAAGGTGTATTCGCGCACCAGGCGCCCGGCGCCCCACGACAGTTCGACCAGCAGGTTGAGGAATGGCTCCTGGACCGGCTGCGCAGAGGTCAAGCGCACCACCGGCCGACCCGCGCGCTTTTCGATCCCAAAGCGCACGCTGACGAGCGCGGAGTTGAAGTCGATGTTGGCCTGGCGGAACGCCTCGATGGGCGCGAGACGTGCTGCGAGCGATTCCTCTTCGCCGGGCTGAAGCGAAACGATCTCGATCTCGGCGTTCAACGGCTGCCCCAAGGCGGACAATACAGTGAGCTTGCCGAGGCCCGCCGCACTGGCGAGCAGCGGCAATGACAACGCAAGCATTGCCGCGACGCGCATTCCGGTCAGGGATTTACCCACTATGCCACCCTAGTCGTGTTTTTCCGGGATCAACTAACTTAACATCATAGTGTTAGGCTGGCAAGCTGAGAAATGTTCTCGGTTTTTCCCGGTTCGGCCCGGAACCAGTTCATAAACTTCAGTGCGGTACGCCGCGTTCCACCAGGAGGCGCAGCATGCGCCGAAGCGGCTCCGCAGCCCCCCAAAGCAACTGATCCCCAACCGTAAACGCGGTCAGGTAATCGCCCCCCATCGGAAGCTTGCGCAAACGGCCCACCGGAACCGACAGCTTGCCGGTCACCGCCGCCGGAGTCAGTTCAGCAAGCGACGTCTCGCGCCGGTTCGGGACGACTTTCACCCAGTCGTTCGCTTCCGCGATCATGCCCTCGATCTCGTCGAGCGGCACGTCTTTTTTCAGCTTGATGGTGAGCGCCTGCGAATGGCAGCGCATCGCCCCGACCCGCACACAGATGCCGTCCACCGGGATCGGCCGTTCGCTGCGGCCGAGGATCTTGTTGGTTTCCGCCTGCCCCTTCCATTCCTCGCGGCTCTGGCCGTCGCCGAGGTCCGCGTCGATCCACGGCAACAGACTCGCCGCCAGCGGATGGCCGAATTGCTCGCGCGGCATGCGCTCGCTGCGCAGCCGGTCGGTCACCGTCCGATCGAGCTCGAGCGCACTTGCCGCCGGGTCGGCCAGTTGCGGCTTCGCCGCCGCGCCCAGTTCGAGCATCTGCGCCATCAGCTCCTGCATGCTCGCGGCGCCGGCGCCCGATGCGGCCTGATAGGTCATGCAGGTCATCCACTCGACCAGGTCGTGCTTGAACAACCAGTCGATGCCCATCAGCATCAGGCTCACCGTGCAGTTGCCGCCGATGTAGTTCTGCACGCCGCGGCCGAGCGCGCCTTCGATCACCGGCAGGTTCACCGGATCGAGGATGATCACTGCGTCGTCCTGCATGCGAAGCGTGCGCGCCGCGTCGATCCAGTAGCCGTCCCAGCCCGCCGCACGCAGCTTCGGGTACACGTCATCGGTGTAGTCGCCTCCCTGGCACGAGACGATGACCGGCAGCTGCCTGAGTTCGGCGACGCTCATCGCGTCCTTGACGGCCGCGGCATCCTTGCCGATCGACGGCGCCTTGCCGCCTGCCTGCGAAGTCGAAAAGAACACCGGCTCGATGAGCTCGAAGTCGCGTTCCTCGCGCATGCGCTGCACCAGGACCGAACCGACCATTCCGCGCCAACCGACGATACCGACTCTCAACACGCGCATCCCCGAATATTCAAAGCGCCGCGACCACCGCTGCGCCCATCTCCTGCGTTCCGACCCTCTTCCTGCCCGCTTCATGGATATCGGCAGTACGGTAGCCTTGCTTCAGCACCTGCCTGACCGCGGCCTCGATACGGTCTGCGACCACACCATGATTGAGAGAGTAACGCAGCATCATCGCGGCGGAAAGTATCGTGGCGAGCGGATTTGCGAGGTCCATGCCCGCAATGTCGGGCGCCGAACCGTGGATCGGCTCGTACAAACCCTTGCCGTGCGCATCCAGCGAGGCCGACGGCAGCATGCCGATCGAGCCGGTGAGCATCGACGCCTCGTCCGAAAGGATGTCGCCGAACATGTTGCCGGTGACGATCACGTCGAACTGCTTCGGGTTGCGCACCAGCTGCATGGCGCAGTTGTCCACGTACATGTGCGACAGCTCGACGTCGGCATACTCTTTTCCGGTTTCGCTCACCACCTGCTTCCACAGCTCGGTGGTCTCCAGCACGTTGGCCTTGTCCACCGAGCACAGCTTGCGGCGGCGCTTGCGTGCCGCCTTGAACGCGACATGGGCAATGCGCCGGATCTCGCTCTCGCGGTAGCGCATCGTATTCACGCCCTCGCGCTCGCCGTCGGCGCGCATGCTGATGCCGCGCGGCTCGCCGAAATAGATATCTCCGGTCAGTTCGCGGATGATCAGCACGTCGAGCCCGGCAACCACCTCGGGCTTGAGCGTCGACGCCCCCGCGAGCTCGTCGTGGACCTTTGCCGGGCGCAGATTGGCGAACAGGCCGAGCGACTTGCGCAGCCCGAGGATCGCCTGCTCGGGGCGCTTCGCGCGCGGCAGCGCGTCGTAATTCGACCCGCCCACCGCTCCGAACAGGATCGCGTCGGCCTCGCGCGCGAGCGCGAGTGTCGCGGCAGGCAGCGGATCCCCGGACGCGTCGTAGCCCGCACCTCCGACCGGCGCGTGCTCCAGTTCGAGCGGCAGCGCAAGCTTCTCCAGCACATTGACCGCCTGGGCCATGATCTCGCTGCCGATGCCGTCTCCCGGAAGGACCGCGACCTTCATGAGAAGAGCCACGGTTGCTGTTCGCGGCGCCGGGCCTCGAAGCTGCGGATCTTGTCGGCGTGCGTCAGTGTCAGCCCGATCTCGTCGAGTCCGTTCAGCAGGCAGTGCTTGCGGTAAGCGTCGATCTCGAAATGCGCGGCGCGCGATGCATCCAGGGTCGAGACCTCCTGCTTGCCGAGATCGACGATCAGGCGAAACCCGGGGAAGGACGCCACGTCGTAGAACAGCCGGTCGACTTCCGTCTCGGGCAGCACCACCGGCAGCAGGCCGTTCTTGTAGCAGTTGTTGTAGAAGATATCGGCGAAGGATGGCGCGATCACGCAGCGAAAACCATAGTCGAGCAGCGCCCAGGGCGCGTGTTCGCGGCTCGATCCGCAGCCGAAGTTCTTGCGCGCGATCAGGATCGATGCGCCCTTGAAGCGGGGCTGGTTCAGTACGAAGTCCGGGTTGAGCGCTCGCCGCGCGTGGTCCATGCCCGGCTCGCCGTGGTCCAGATAGCGCCACGCGTCGAACAGGTTCGGGCCGAAACCCGAGCGCTTGATCGATTTGAGGAACTGCTTCGGGATGATCACGTCGGTGTCGACGTTGGCGCGGTCCAGCGGTGCGACCAGGCCGTTCAGCAAGGTGAATTTTTCCATCGCCCTCAGCCGAGCCTGCGCACGTCGACGAAGTGTCCGGCGATCGCCGCGCCTGCCGCCATCTCCGGGCTCACCAGATGGGTGCGGCCGCCGGCGCCCTGGCGCCCTTCGAAATTGCGGTTGGAGGTCGAGGCGCAACGCTCGCCCGGCTCGAGCCGGTCGGCGTTCATCGCGTGACACATCGAGCAGCCCGGCTCGCGCCATTCGAAGCCCGCGTCGCGAAACACGCGGTCGAGCCCTTCTCGCTCGGCCTGCGCCTTCACCACGCCCGAGCCCGGCACGACCAGCGCAAGCCTTACGCTGGCGGCCACATGGCGCCCCTTCACCACCGCCGCTGCGGCGCGCAGATCCTCGATGCGCGAATTCGTGCACGAGCCGATGAACACCTTGTCGATGCGGATCTCGCCGATCGGCGTATTGGGCTCGAGTCCCATGTACTGCAGCGCGCGCTCCATGCCTTTGCGGCGCACTGCATCTTTTTCCTTGTCCGGATCGGGCACGCGGTCCTCGATCGAAGCCACCATCTCCGGTGACGTTCCCCAGGTGACCTGCGGCTTCAGCGCGCGCGCATCCAGGCGCACCTCGCGGTCGAATCGAGCATCCGGGTCGGAAGCGAGCGTGCGCCAGTAAGCGACCGCCCGGTTCCACGCCTCGCCGGTCGGCGCGAACGGCCGTCCCTTCAGGTACCCGATCGTGTTCTCGTCCACGGCGACCATGCCCGAGCGAGCGCCAGCCTCGATCGACATGTTGCAGAGCGTCATGCGCGACTCCATCGACAGCGCGCGTATCGTGCTGCCGGCGAACTCGATCGCATACCCCGTACCGCCCGCGGTGCCGATGCTGCCGATCACCGCGAGCGCTACGTCCTTCGCGGTCACGCCGCGGGCGGGCAGCCCGTCGACCGTGACGCACAGGTTCTTCATCTTCTTCGCGTTGAGGCATTGCGTGGCGAGCACGTGCTCGACCTCGGAGGTGCCGATGCCGAACGCCAGGCACGCGAACGCCCCGTGTGTGCTGGTGTGCGAATCGCCGCACACCACCGTCATTCCGGGCAGCGTGGCGCCGGTTTCCGGCCCGATCACGTGAACGATGCCCTGGCGCTTGTCGAGAAACGGGAAGTAGGCCTTGGCGCGGAATTCACGCATGTTGGCGTCCAGCGTTTCGACCTGCAGGCGGGAAATGGGATCGACGATGCCTGCGATGCCGCGCCCCCAGTCCGTGGTCGGCGTGTTGTGGTCGGCGGTCGCGACCACCGAATCCATGCGCCACGGCTTGCGCCCGGCAAGCTTCAGTCCCTCGAAGGCCTGCGGGCTGGTGACCTCGTGGACCAGGTGGCGATCGATGTAGAGCAGCGTCGTGCCGTCGTCCCCGACGTGGACCACGTGATCATCCCAGAGCTTGTCGTAAAGCGTGCGTCTCATCTTCGTTCGGCAGAAGCAGAAAGTCGCTGCGAAATTGTTGATTATCGCATAGCGAGCACGCGGATTTGCGCACCGCCGCAAGAGGCAGGCGAGCGTTCGGCGTCAGAGTTTCACGCAGCGCCACACCAGCGCGGCGCCCGCAAGCCCGAAGCCGCTCGAGATCGTGAACGTCCAGGCCGCGCCCAGCGGTTCCCAGGCAAGGCCGGCAAGCAGCGCCCCGGCCGAACCGCCGAGGCCGTAGGCGAAGCTGGTATAGATCGCCTGGCCGCGCACCTGCGATACCCCGACGAACACGCGGTTCACCGCGGCCACCGATGCGGCGTGGAAGGTGCCGAACGTCGCGCCGTGCAGCAGTTGCGCTCCGGCCAGCACGGCAACTGACTCGATGCCCCAGCCGATCGCGACGAAACGCAGGCCGGCGGCGAGAAAGCTCGCGATCAGGATTTCGCGCAGCGCGAAGCGCCGCATCAGCGCAGGCAGCCAGGCGAATACCGCGATCTCGGCCAGCACGCCGAGCGTCCACAGCAGGCCCGCAAGGCTCTTGGAATACCCGTGCTCGACCAGATACAGCGTGTAGAAGGTGTACAAGGCACCGTGGGCCACGGTCATGCAAAAGCACGCCATGAACAAACCGACGATGTCGGCGCGCAGCAACAAGCCAAGAAACGGCGCTGAATTTCCTTCGGGCGCGCGAACCCGGGGGACGGGCAATGCAACCGCGCATGCAAGCGCGCCGAACGCAAGCACCACGATCACCGGGATCAGCATGGCTGCCGGGCTCGCATCGAGCAGCGCTCCGGTGCCGAGCACCGCCACGACGAAGCCGAGCGATCCCCACAGACGGATCGGCCCGTAACGCCCGGGCTGGCCCGCGATGGACGCGAGGGTCATCGCCTCCACGATCGGCAGCGCCCCTGCGGAAAACAGGCCCATCAGACCGAATACCGCCAGAACCTCCGGAATATCCCGCGCGAAGGCAAGCAGCGGGAAGCCCGCCACGGTCGAGACGCACGACGCGACCACGATGGCACGGCGCCAACCGGTGCGGTCGGCAAGCCACCCCCAGAACGCGGGAACGAAGATGCGAGCGATATGCGGCAGCGCGAGGATCAGCGCGATCTGCGGCGCCGTGAAACCGCGCGCGTCGAAGTACAACGCGATGTAAGGGGAATACGCACCGATGTAGGCGAAGTAGGCGAAATAGAACGCGGCGAATCGCGCCGCGGGTCGCGCGGGGAACCGAACGGCGGGCTTGACGCTGGCATTGCTCATCGCAGAGGATGATGCCATGGCCGTCCACCACCTGAAGCACGCGCACAAGACCCCAGAGACGGAATCCGCGGGCGCGCAGAAAGTCGTTGCCGAAATGCTCGCAGAAATCGAGCGGCGCGGCGAGCAGGCCGTGCGCGACTATGCCGCGAAACTGGACCAGTGGAGCGGTGAGATCGTCGTCAGCCCGGCCGAAATCGAGCGGCGCACGCGCGACATTCCGGCTGGCGTCAAACAGGACATCGAGTTCGCGACCGCGCAGGTGCGGCGGTTTGCGCTCGCGCAACGCGACTCCGCGCGGGAGTTCTCGGTCGAAATCCACCCGGGGCTGATCGCGGGTCAGCGCCTGATCCCGGTCAACGTCGCCGGCTGTTACGTACCCACCGGCCGCTACGCGCACATCGCCTCGGCCTACATGGCCATCGCCACCGCGAAAGCCGCCGGCGTACCGACCGTCGTCGCCTGCTCGACGCCGTTTCGCGGGGAAGGCATCCACCCTCACGTGCTGTACGCGATGAAGGTCGCCGGCGCCGACATCGTCATGACGCTCGGCGGCGTGCAGGCGATCGCCGCCCTCGCCTACGGCCTGTTCAGCGGCAAGCCTGCCGACATCATCGTCGGGCCCGGCAACAAGTTCGTGGCCGAAGCCAAGCGCATGCTGTTCGGCAAGGTCGGCATCGACGTGTTCGCGGGACCCTCGGAGGTCGCAGTGATAGCCGATGACAGCGCCGACCCGGCCATCGTCGCGTCCGACCTGGTCGGCCAGGCCGAGCACGGCCACGAATCTCCGGCCTGGCTGTTCAGCACGTCGCGCAAGCTCGCTGAAGAGGTGATGGCGCGGGTTCCGCGACTGATCGAGCAACTGCCGCCGAGCGCGCGCGACGCGGCCGGTGCGGCCTGGCGCGACTA
>JBGOTT010000117.1:0-11008 GCA_041476585.1 Gammaproteobacteria bacterium
AGCCGGTGTACGTCGGCGACGTGGCGCGCGCTTTGGTCAGCGCGCTGGAAGACCGCGCGTCGTTCGGCAAGCGCTACGACCTGTGCGGCCCGAGCGTGTATTCCCTGCGCCAGCTGGTCGAGTATGTCTGCCGCGTGACCGACCGCAGACGCATGGTGATCGGCCTGCCCGGCTCGCTCGCATACCTGCTGGCATGGACGCTCGAGCATCTTCCCGGGACGCTCATGTCGCGCGACAACCTGCTCTCGATGCAGGTGCCGAGCGTTTGCGACTGCCTGCTGCCCTTCGGCATTGCGGCGACGCCACTCGAAGCGGTCGCGCCGCATTACCTCGTCGGCAGCGGGCCGCGCGCTCATTACGCAGAATTCCGGGATCGGGCAAGGCGCTAGTGGAATGACTGTTCCAGCGCTGGTAATCGGCAACAAGAATTATTCGTCGTGGTCGCTGCGGGCGTGGCTGCTGATGCAGGTCGCCGGAATCGCGTTCCGGGAAGTGCGCATTGCGCTGTATGGCGCAGGCGCGAAGCAGGAGATTCTCCGCTACTCACCCTCGGGCAAGGTGCCGTGCCTGGTGGACGGCGAGGTGCACGTCTGGGATTCGCTCGCGATCGCCGAATACCTCGCCGAGAGGCATCCCGGGTTGTGGCCAGAGGCGACGGACGCGCGCGCGCTGGCGCGCTCGATCAGCGCCGAGATGCACTCCGGTTTTGCGAACCTGCGCCAGCACATGAGCATGAATTGCCGCAAGCGCCATCCGGGCAAGGGGCGCACGCCCGACGTGCTGGAGGAGATCGCGCGCATCGTTTCGATCTGGGGTGATTGCCGCGCGCGTTCCGCGGCGCACGGCGAGTTTCTGTTCGGGCGTTTTTCGATCGCCGACGCGATGTATGCGCCCGTGGTTCTGCGCTTTCGGACCTATGAGGTCGAACTGCCGCCGGCCTGCCGCGCCTACGCGGACGCAATGCTCGCGCTGCCGGCAATGAAGCAGTGGCTGGCGGATGCCGAGCGCGAAGTCGAGACGATTGCAGCGTTCGAGATGTACGGCTGATCGCCATCGATGAAGACCTACATCGTGGGCGGCGCGGTGCGGGATGAATGGCTCGGGCTGCCGGTCGCCGACCGCGATTGGGTCGTCGTCGGCGCGACGCCTGAAGAGTTGGTCGCGCTCGGCTACCGGCCGGTCGGCAGGAATTTCCCGGTATTCCTGCATCCTGACACGCACGAGGAGTATGCGCTTGCGCGCACCGAGAGGAAGAGCGGCCGCGGCTACCGCGGATTCACGGTTTACAGCGCGTCCGACGTCACCCTCGAAGAAGACCTCGCGCGGCGCGACCTGACGATTAATGCGATGGCCAAAGACGAGGCGGGGGTGCTGGTCGATCCGTTCGGCGGCGCGCGCGACCTGGAAGACGGCGTGTTACGCCACGTGAGCGAGGCGTTTGCCGAGGATCCGGTGCGCATCCTGCGGGTTGCGCGCTTCGCTGCACGTTTTCGCTTCCGGATCGCTGACGAGACTCTGGCGTTGATGCGCCGCATGGTCGAGGCTGGCGAAGCCGACCATCTCGTTGCCGAGCGCGTCTGGCAGGAATTCGCGCGTGGGCTGGAGGAGGCTCACCCCGGGGAAATGCTGCTCGTGCTGGAGCGTTGCGGGGCGCTCGCTAAACTCCTGCCCGAACTGATGCCGGGCCTCGAAGCCAACGCGCGGGGAAAGGCGCTCGACGCGCTCGAGCGAGCGGCGCAATCCGGCGCGGCGCTGCCGGTTCGTTTCGCGCTGCTCGCCTGGCCGCTGGGCGCGGACGGCCTGGAAGGCATCGACCGACTGTGCGAGCGCTTGCGTGCACCTGCCGAGGTTCGTGATCTGGGGCTGCTTGCTTTGCGCTTTCAGGCGGATTTGCGTGGTGCAGCCAACGCCTCACCCGAGGCGCTGCTCGCGCTGTTGAGAAAAGCGGATACGTTTCGTCGCGGCGAACGGTTCGGGGAATTGCTCGCGGCTCTGCAGTTGGCGGAGCCGGGACCGGGCTCGGCGCATGCCGCGCAAAGGTTGAGGCGGGCGCTTGAAGCGGCAACCTCCATCGACGCAGGCGCTGTTGCGCGCGCGGCGGGCGAACCCGCGGAGATCTCCGGACACATCGAAGCAGCGCGTCTCGCCGCCGTGCGCGCGGCGCTCGGCTAGTTCATTCCACAAACAGGCGGCGACGCATCGCCTGCAGGCGCCGGTAGGTATCGTGGCTGGACGGTGCACCCATGTTCACGACCGCGTAACGGTAGCTGCCCAGCCACTTCATCTCGCGCGCCAGGCTCGCGCCGCGCTTCAGATAAAGCATCAGGCGCGCGTCCGGGTATTCGTGGCGCACCTGCGCGAGCATTTCCTGCGTCGGCTCGGCGGCGAGCGGTTTGCCGTCGAACTTGCGCAACGCGAAGCTCGCGGCGTGGCGATACACGGTCGCGGCACGCTCGACACGCGGCGCGTCTCCGAGCGCCAGATCGAGGGCCATCCGGTAGAGGTTCACTCCGTCCACCGCCTCGTACAGGTAGGCGAGCTGCGACGCCATGCGGGGATTGATCTCGATGATATTCAGCCGCCCGCTTTCCGGCTGCCACATCAGCTCGATATTGAAGAAACCGTGCCGGTAGCCGATGCCCTGCAGCACCCGCGCGGCGAGTGCGGTCATGCGCGTTTGCACCTCCGCGGGAACGCGCGAGGGGTACTCGAAACTGGCGAATGCCTGCGTCCCCGGGTACATGATCTCGTCGATGATCCCGAGCACGCGGACTTCACCTCCGTGCGCATACCCGTCGAGGCTGACTTGTACCCCGTCGAGCAGTTCTTCGGCGATCATGTAGTGCGCATCGACGCGGTAGTCGGTGTACCACGCCATCAGGTCGTTGAACGGCTTGACCAGCCTCTTGATGAGGAATTTCTCGAACGGCCAGAAACGCAGGTGCCGCCGCAGTTGATCAAAGCTGTCAATGCGGCGCGCGAGCACCGAGTAGGTGGCCTTGATCGGCTTGACGAAGCACGGCAGCTCGAAGGCCAGCTCGTCGCGCCGGCGCACGGTGTAAGGGAAAGCGGCGAAGCGCGGCGTCGCATCCGGGGCGAGCCGGGCGTAAGCGCTGCGCCCGTAAAACTTGTGCTGCGTGGTGATCACCGTGCGCGGGTCGTTGCCCGGCAGTCCGAGCTTTTCCGCAAGCACGGCCGCGACCAGCGCGCCGAACTGCTCGTTGTTGGAAACGATGCCATCGAGCCGCTCGCGCCTGAATCGCGCCGCCAGCCGGTTGACGTAGCCGAACACGTCGAACCAGAGCAGCTGCGCGTTCCCGGGAAAACGGAACAGATCGAAGCCCTCGAAGATGAATTCGTACCGGTCGCGGTATTCCGGCCGGCTGAACTCCAGCCGGTCCCAGTCCTTGGCGAACAGTACGAGGATGCGCTTCACGATATCCCTGAGCTCGTGCGCGATACCCCAATGATACGATCCGAACCGCCGGCCGGATGCGGGTGGTTTGCGGCGCAAGTTTGCATCGGGCTGAAGGAGGTGCTGCGCAAACCCGCTAAACTGCGCGCTTTTTGAAAACCTGGGGGGGAGCGCAAGCGATGATCGATCTCTACACTTGGACCACGCCCAACGGCCGCAAGGTGTCCATCATGCTCGAGGAATGCGCCCTGCCTTACCGGGCGCACCGGATCGACATCGGCAAGGGCGAGCAGTTCAAGCCCGAGTTCGTCGCCATCAGTCCGAGCAGCAAGATCCCGGCGATTACCGACTCGGAGGGTCCCGACGGGAAGCCGTTCCAAATGTTCGAGTCCGGCGCGATTCTCGTCTACCTCTCGGGCAAGACCGGCAAGTTCCTCCCGGCAAGCGTGCGCGGCAAGTACGAGGCGCTGCAATGGCTGATGTTCCAGATGGGTGGCGTGGGCCCGATGTTCGGCCAGACGCACCATTTCCTGCGCGCGGCGCCCGAGCCCGTGCCGTATGCGATTGAGCGCTACTCGAAGGAGACGCGGCGGCTTTACGCGGTGCTCGACCAGCGCCTGGCCGATACGCCGTTTCTCGCTACGGAGTATTCGATCGCCGACATTGCGACCTACCCCTGGGTCGCCCGTCATGAATGGCACAAGGTGGATCTTGCCGACTTTCCGAACGTGAAGCGCTGGTACGACACGATCGGCAGGCGGCCGGCGGTGGTGCGCGGAATGGCGGTTCCGGCCTGATGGCGTTCGTGTCGGACATGCCCGTCATCGAGCGGGCGTTCATCGCCGGCGATGAGCCGCTGGAACTGCTGTTTTGCCACGACACGGCCCGCGAGGCACGCGCACCGCTGCTGTTCGTGCACGGCGGCTATGTCGGGGCGTGGTGCTGGGCGGAGAGCTTCCTGCCGTGGTTTGCCGCGCGCGGTTTTCCCGTCTATGCGCTCAGCCTGCGGGGGCACGGGCGCAGCGGCGAGCGCGCGAACCTGCATTCCTACCGGATCGCCGACTTTGCCGAAGACGTTGCCGCCGCGATCGCGCACCTTCCGCGCCCGCCCGTGCTGGTCGGGCATTCGATGGGCGCAGCGGTGGCGCAGAAATACCTCGAGCGCCCGGAATTGCCCTCCGGGCCGCACGGCATCGCGGGTGCCGCCGCACTCGCTTTGTTGTGCCCGGTACCGCCGATGGGGCTGATGCATGCGATCTGGTCGCTCGCTTGGTCGCGGCCCTCACTGCTCGCAGAGTTGAATTCGCTGGTGACGGGCGGGCGAATTTCCCGCGAAGCGGTACGCGAGGGCTTGTTCGGCGGCCCGGTGGACACCGAGCGCCTGGACGCCTGCATGGGGCGGATGCAACCGGAGTCGCGTAGCGCGCTGCTCGATCTTGCCGGATTTGACCTGCCGCGGCTCTGGCGCATCAAGCTGCCGGAAACCCTCGTGCTTGGCGCCGAGCGCGATGCGCTGATTCCCGCCTATCTGGCGCAAGCGACCGCGCACGTGCTGGACGCGCAATATCGGTGTTTGCCGGGACTCGGGCACGCGGTGATGCTGGACACCGAGTGGCAGCGCGCCGCGCAAGCGCTGCTCGACTGGCTGGAAGAAACCGGGCTTTAGTCGGGTACCGGCGCAGCGGGCTTCAACGCGGAGCTTTTTTCGCGTACTTCGCGAGGAAGGCGTTGATGTCCTCGACGCGCAACTGGGGCTCGCCTTGCACCGGCCGGGTGCCGACCACGCGGTTCATCCAATCCATGTTCTGCTGCATGCGCGTAACCACTGCCGGCCATTGCCTGGCCGTGTGGCGTTGCGGGTCCGGCAGCACGTGGCATTGCTGGCAGGCAAGCCTGAACGCCTCTCCGGAAGGCCGATTCACTTCGGGATATTTCTGCACGTCGAGCGGTTTCTGCCCGTTGCGTGCCAGATAGGCGAGCAGCGGGCGCGCCTCGGGCCCGCTCGGCGCTTCGACACCGGCCATCATCTCGCTCATCAGCGTCCCCATGTTGCCGCGCCCCTGCATGCGCAGCACCATGCGCTCGACGATCGCCGGCCATTTCGCGGCGTGGTGCATGGCAGGGTTGGGCAGGTTATGGCACTGCACGCAGTAACGCATGGTCAGTTGCGCGCCGCGCGATTCCCGCTGCGGAAGCTGCCGCGGCTCGAAACCAGGCGGCAGGATGCGCTCGAGCATCGGCCCGTGCGGACTTTCCGCCCAGCGCTTGCGCGCCGCTGCCATGTCGGGGTCGGCGAAGGCGAAATCGACAACCGCGAATAGCAACCCGATGCAGGCGAGGCGCCGTTTCACAGCGTATGCACCCGATCGCCGCGCGAAAATCCGGTCAGCGGCGCATCGATACCGCGTCCGAGCGCCAACACCTTGAAAAGCTCGCCCATTTCAGCAGGCGAAAGGAGCGTGTTCGCCTCCGCGGCGCGCGGCGCGTAGCGCACGGCATCTTTGGCATTGCAGCGGCCGAGCACTTCGGTGATGCCGCAGTTCACCAGGAACTGCGCGTGCGTCGCGTAGCCGAGCACGTCCAGTCCGGCGCGCGCACCGGCGTCGGCAAGCGCGCTGAAATCCACGTGCGCAGTGATGTCCTGCAATCCGGGGTGAACGAAGACCTCGCCGTGCGCGTGGTGGCGGTAATGGCACATCAGCGTTCCCATCGAGCGTTGCGGATGGTAATACTCCCGGTGCGCGAAGCCGTAGTCGATGGCGAGGAGCGCACCCGCCTCGAGCCTCCCGGCGAGCAACGCGATCCACGCCTGCGCCGCGAGCCCGATCTCGCTCTGGTAGCGCCCCGAGGGCGGCAACTCGATCGAACCCGCGCCCGCGATCGCGCTCGCGGCGCCGAGGACGGCACCCGCCGCGGCACGCTCCGACCATGCCAGTTCGCCCTCGTTCTCGCAGACACCGCGCTCCTTGATGCCGTTCCGGGTCCACGCGATCGCATGCACCGGGAGTGCATCGGCGACTTCGTTGGCAATCACCACGCCGCGAAAACGCTCCGGCAGACGGTCCAGCCAAGTTGCCCGCGAGCCGATGCGCCGGCGCTGGCGGTCGCGCAATTCCGCGCTGGTATCGAGAATGAAGTAATCGGGAAGAATCCCCGCGCCG
This sequence comes from Gammaproteobacteria bacterium, assembly GCA_041476585.1. Taxonomy (GTDB): domain Bacteria; phylum Pseudomonadota; class Gammaproteobacteria; order Burkholderiales; family SG8-39; genus JADGRQ01. Next base: position 6,577 of record JBGOTT010000117.1, read on the forward strand.
AGTGCAAGCTCCGCGAGCAGGCCTTCGGCGAGCGCCCCGCTGCCCGCGCCGAGTTCGAGGATCGCACCGCCGGTTTGTCCAACCAGCTCCGCCACCTGCGCGGCGAGCGTTTGAGCGAACAGCGGCCCCAGCTCCGGCGCGGTGACAAAATCGCCGCCCGGGCCGAGCTTGGCCGAACCGGCCGCGTAGTACCCGAGGCCCGGCTCGTGGAGCACGAGGTCCATGTAGCGCGCGAAACTCATCCAGTTGCCGTGCGCACGCAGTTCGGCGCGGATGCGCTCGACCAACGCGCGGCTCACCGCAAGCGCGTTCGCGTCGGGCGCGGGTAGTTCGACCAAGCGCATGCAGGGGAATTTACCCTAGAATCACGCGACCGCCATGGAACCATCGCTGCAGGGCAAAACCGCGCTTGTCACCGGCGCCGCGCGCCGCCTGGGCGCCGCGATCGCGCGGCGCCTGCACGCAGCGGGTGCGAACCTGGTGCTGCACTACCGCGGGGCCGAGGCCGACGCAGCCGGGCTCGAAGCTGAACTGAACCACGCGCGTGACGGAAGCGCAGTCAAGCTGAAGGCTGATCTGCTGGCGCCGATCGCGCCGCAGGCGCTGGTGAGTGCGGCGCTCGACCGCTACAAGCGGCTCGACATACTGGTGAACAACGCCTCGTCCTTCTATCCGACCGCGGTGGGCGAAATCGAGACCGCGCACTGGGAGGAGCTTGCCGGCTCCAATTTGCGCTCGCCGCTGTTTCTCGCGCAGGCCGCGGCGCCTCACCTGGCGAAGGTCGGGGGCGCGATCGTCAACATCACCGACATCCACGCCGAGCGGCCGTTGAAGGGATATGTCGTCTACAGCATCGCCAAGGCGGGGCTTGCGGCATTGACGCGCTCGCTCGCGCTCGAACTCGCGCCGTCGGTGCGCGTGAACGCGGTCGCGCCAGGAACGATCGCCTGGCCCGAGGACGGCCAGTTTGATCCGGCCGAGCGCGAACACATCGTCGCCACCACGCCGCTGCGGCGTATCGGCAGCCCCGAGGACATTGCGCAAGCGGTGCTCTACCTGTGCACCGCATCGTTCGTCACCGGGCAGGTGCTGGCGGTCGATGGCGGCCGCTCGGTGTTTTCCTGACGCGCCGCGATCAGCGCATCATCTTGCGCACGAACACCACCACGAACAGGGAGATGGAAAACACGCCGATGAAGGCTTCAATCGCCGCCACCACGCGTGACAGGCCCACCGGGACGACGTCTCCGAAACCCACCGTGGTGAACGTGACGACGCTGAAATAGCAGCAGGTCAGAAGATCCAGTACGTTGTGCTGCAGGCCGGCCTTCGGGTTCAGCACCACGATGGTGTTGTCGGCGCGCACGCCGAACAGGAAATACAGTACGGCGCAGACGAGCACCACCCCCAGCGAAAAGCCGATCACGCGGTGCGTGTCCTCGCCGTAGCCGCACAGAAGGTCCACCAGCTTGGACGTCGCCCACTCGCGGCTGTACAGGCGCATCTGCATGCGCCGCATGATTTTTTCCTTGTGGTAGTAATAGCCGCCGAGGATGTAATGACCGCGGCTCTCGTTCACGGCGGTGAGATGGCGCGAGATCTGCTCGGCCTCGGCGTAGAGATCCATCGCTTCGTCTTCGCGGCCTTCGCGGTGGGCCGCGCGTGCGAGCCGCTCCTGGCGCAGGTCTTTGCCCCAGCGCGCGCGCTCCAGGCGCGTGCCTTCCAGTTCCACTCCCAGCAGGTTGGCATCCTCCAGATCGGCGTTGTTGAGGTTCGCGTTGTTCAGGCGCGTTTTCAGCAGGCTTGCGCCGTGCAGGTCGGCGTTGAACATATGCCCGCCGGTCAGGTCTGCACGCGAGAGGTCGGCGTGAGACAGGTCGACGCGGTGGTTCGTGTCGCCGAAGGTGAGATCGGCGTCGCGCAGGTCCGCGCCGCGCAGCACGTAGCCCTCCAGCGAGCGAGCGCTGCGCGCAATCTTCTCGAGCCGCGATTTCACCCCGGGGTCACTCTTGGAGACGGCGGGGTCGTGCCAATAACACAGGCCCGCCTGTCCTTGGGCCGCTTCGGAACACGAAACACCGCTCGGGCCGACGTACTTGCAGCTCGTCTCGCTCATATATGACGCGGAGTATTCCACCAGCAGTTTAGAATGGCAAAGCTATGGCTTGCATTTGAAACCCGTCCGCCTGCACCGCGATCCGCGCAAGAGCGAGCTTGAAGCGAACAAGCTCGCGAAACGCGTTCGCCGCCAGGTCGGCGAGGCGATCGCCGATTTCAACCTCATCGGTGGGGGCGATCGCGTGATGGTCTGCCTATCGGGCGGCAAGGACAGCTACGGCATGCTGGACGTGCTGCTGCAGTTGAAGGAAAAGGCGCCGGTGGATTTCGACATCATCGCGGTCAACCTGGACCAGAAGCAGCCCGAATTTCCCGCGCGCGTGCTGCCCGAGTACCTCGAGTCGCGCGGCGTGCCGTTCAGGATCGTGGAGCAGGACACCTACTCGGTGGTGAAGCGCGTGATCCCCGAGGGCAGGACCATGTGTTCGCTGTGCTCGCGGCTGCGCCGCGGCATCCTGTATCGCGTCGCCGACGAGCTCGGCGCGACCAAGATCGCGCTTGGGCACCATCGCGACGACATCCTGGCGACGTTTTTTCTCAATCTGTTTTACGCCGGCAAGCTCAAGGCGATGCCAGCGAAGCTGATGTCCGACAACGGCAAGCATGTCGTCATCCGGCCGCTGGCGTATGTGAAGGAAGATGATCTTGCAGCCTATTCAGTGGTGAAGGGCTTTCCGATCATTCCCTGCACGCTGTGCGGCTCGCAGAACAACCTGCAAAGGCAGGTCGTGCGAGAGATGTTGCGCCAATGGGAGAAGCTGCACCCGGGGCGCGTCGCGTCGATCCTGCGAGCGATGTCGGATGTGCGGCCGTCGCACCTGATGGACCGCAAGCTGTTCGATTTTATCGGGCTCGAGCCGACTGGGGTCGCGGACCCCGAGGGAGACCGGGCGTTTGATCCGGAGGAACTCGGCGAACCCTTGTTTGCCGAAGCATAGATGAGCCATCTGCGCCGCATCCGTTATCTCTGTCTTGCATTCTTCCTGGGCGTACTCCCGCTGGTCATCATCTCCGCGGCGGGCCGCGCGTCGGACTGGCGCACCGCAAGCCACGAGCCCGTGGGCCTCGCGCCCGACCCGTCGGCCACGCCCGAACCGGTCGTGCAGGTCTACGCGGCGCGCGCCTTCGGCTGGCGCGGCACGTTCGGCGTGCATACCTGGGTCGCTGTGAAGCCGGCCAACGCGACGGCCTACACGGTGTACGAGGTGACTGGCTGGCGGCTTCGCGGCAGCGGCTCGGCGGTCGCGATCAGCCAGCGCGCGCCGGATGCGCGCTGGTACGGCAACGCGCCCGAACTGATTGCGGACAAGCGCGGTGAGGGCGTGGACGAACTCATCGCGCGGGTCGACCGGGCCGCGCACGAATATCCTTACGCTGGCGAGTACACCGTCTGGCCGGGCCCCAACTCCAACACCTTTGTTGCTTGGATCGCCCGCGCGGTGCCCGAGTTGCTGGTGAACCTGCCCTCGACCGCGATCGGCAAGGACTACCTCGGCGACCGGCTCGTGGCATCTGCCCCAAGCGGCAGCGGCTTCCAGCTCTCGCTCGGCGGCCTGCTCGGCTTCACGGCGAGCGGCGTCGAGGGTATCGAGCTCAACATGCTCGGCCTGACCTTCGGCATCGACCCGTTCGATCCGGCGATCAAGCTGCCGCTGCTCGGGCGGTTCGGCGCGCAAAAATCCGCACAGTAACGGTCGCTGTCGGGGCGCGTTCCGAAGGGCAGCTTGTCAAACATACCTTGACAGGCTAGACTTACAAATTGGATCGATCCATGAACTGCGCACAGCAACTCGTCGAGCTTTTCGGCAGCCAGGCGGATGTCGCGCGCGCGTTCCAGCTCGACCGCGCGGTGGTCAATCACTGGGTCAAGATCGGTTACGTGCCCGCCCGCTGGGCCGGCGAGGTCGAGCGCGTTACCGGAGGGAAAGTCTCCGCCGTCGAAGTGCTGAACGAAGCCAGCGCCGTTAAACCCGTGCGCGTGAAATCGCGGCCCGACGACGCGCCATTCGGAATTCAACCAGGACAGGACGCCATGAATACCTACGCCCCCTCGAAGCGCATCCATTCGTTCCACCCGCCGCAGCGCACGCTAATGGGGCCCGGCCCGACCGAGATCCACCCGCGCGTGCTCACCACCATGAGCCAGCCCGCGATCGGCTACCTCGACCCGGTCTTCGTCGAGATGATGGAAGAGCTGAAGTCGCTGTTGCGCTACGTCTACCAGACGAAGAACCCGCTCACCTTCCCGATTTCGGGCCCCGGCTCGGTCGGCATGGAGTACTGCTTCGTGAACATGGTTGCGCCGGGCGACAAG
>JBGOTT010000118.1:0-10762 GCA_041476585.1 Gammaproteobacteria bacterium
CGGCAAGCGCGTCGCCGGATTTCGTTTTCACCAGCTCGACCGCGCGATGCTCTTCCAGCCGCGCGATGTTCCTCGCCCACACCTGCTCGGCGAGGCGGTTGATGATCTCGATGCCGGTCAGGTCACCCTTGTGCACAGTGCGATCGAAGGTCTGCCCGGCGAAGGCCTTCTGGTGGATGCTGCCATCGGGATTGCGGTCGAAGAAGCAGCCGAGCTCGTTCTCGAGCTCATGGATGCGCTCCACCGCAAGCGTCACCAGCTTCCAGGCGAGTTCCTGGTCGGGCAGCCACTTGCCGCCCTCGATGGTGTCCATGAAGTGCCGCTCGATCGAGTCGCCTGCGGCGAGCGCCACGTTGTAGCCGCCCTGCACCATGCGCGTGCAGCCGCACTTTCCAAGCAAGCCCTTCACCGCGACGGTGATGGACAGCTCCGGCGCGGCCTGATGCGCATGCAACGCGGCGAACAGCCCCGCGCCGCCCGAGCCGAGGATCAGAATGTCGGTGGAAAGCTCGTGCATCGCCTCATTTACCTGCGCGATTGGCCGCCGGCACCACGGCACGCATGCCGCCCAGGTGCAGACCCGAGTCGAGGTCGATCAGCTCGCCGGTCACCGTGCGCGCGCCGATCAGCCACACCACCGCCTCGGCGACATCTTCGGCGGAGCAGGCGCGCGCAAGCGGCGTGGTCTGCTCGTAGCCCGCCTTCAGTTTCTCGTACGCCTCCCGCCCGATCCCGTCGGTGAACCAGCGGGTCGTGATCATGCCGGGGCATACCGCGTTCACGCGCACGTCGGGCGCAAGCGCGCGCGCAAGATGCAGCGTCATCGAATTCACGCCGCCCTTGGACGCAACGTAGGGAACCGAAGAACCGATGCCCTGCGATCCCGCGATCGACGAGATGCTGACGACCGCGCCGTCGCCGCTCGCCTTGAGATGCGGCGCCGCGGCGCGCACCATCTGGAAACTGCCGACGACGTTGACGCCGAGGATGCGCGCGAAGGTCGCCGCATCGAGCGCGTCCCAGTTGGCCGATCCTGCGAACGTGGTGACACCGGCATTGTTGACCAGCGCATCGAGCCGGCTCCATCGATCGAGCGTCGACTGGACAATGCGGCGGCACGCGGGGTCATCCGAGACATCGCCCTGACAGAGCAGCGTATCGGCGCCCTTCGCACGGCAGCGCGCCTGTGATTCGCCCGCTTCCCGTTCGCTCTTCGAGTAGTTGATCGTCACGTTCCAGCCGCGCTCGGCGAGCATCAGCGCAACTGCCGCGCCTACGCCGGTCGCCGATCCGGTGACGATTGCCGTCTTGCGTGGCTTCATGAGCGACTCCCCTTCATGCGCCCTGTGGCGCGGCACGGCCGCGCAGCAACTGCGATACGACAACGACCGCGAGCAGACCGAGCCCGATCCAGTCGAACAGCGCCTTGGGGTAGACGAGCAGCAGGCCGGCAATCAGCAGCAGCAGGCGCTCCATCATGTTGGTCTCCCTGAACAGCCAGTTCTGCATGCCCGCGGCGAGCGCTGCGATTCCGATTGCGGCGGTGACCGTGACCAGCGCGATGGATCCCCAGTCCGCGCCGCCGAGCGTCTTGATCGAACCGGTGAGCAGCAGGCCCGTTCCTGAAGGGTCGAGCACGAACATGAACGGCACCAGGAAGGCAGGCATGGTGTACTTCCAGGATTGCATCGTCGTCTTGTACGGATCGCCTCCGGTGATGGCCGCGGCCGCGAACGGCGACAGCGCCGTCGGCGGCGACACCTCCGAGAGCACCGCGTAATAGAAGATGAACATGTGCGCGGCGAAATCAGGCACGCCGAGCTGGATCAGCGCCGGCGCGGCGATCACCGCGCAGATGATGTACGAGGCAGTGACGGGCACCGCGAGCCCGACGATCCAGACGATCGCGCAGGTGAAGAACGCAGTGAGCAGCAGCTTCATGTCGTGCAGCAGCGCCGCAGTCTGCTCGACGCCGAACAGGGCCACGCCGCCCGCGAGCAGGCGGGCGCCGGAATCGGCGTAGGACAGCACGATCGAACTGAACTTCAGCCCCAGGCCGGTCAGCGTCACCACTCCGACGATGACGCCGGCAGCGGCGCAGGTGGCAGCGACACTGATCACGCCGATGGAACCGTTCTCCAGTGCCTTCACCAGCCCGGAGTTCCAAAGACCCCTCACGACCGGAATCTTCCCGCGGAACCAGTCGTAGGGAATCAGCGCGCAATCGCGGCTGAGGAACGAAACCACAAAGGAGACCACGGTGGCCCAGAACACCGACAGAACCGGCGAGTAGCCGAGCAGCATGAAGAAGATGATCGCCACCAGCGACAGGAAGTGGAAACCGAGGCGTTTGGTGAGCTGCCAGGCGGTGGCGTGCCGGTCGATCGGCACGTTGTGCATGCCGAACTTGCGCGCATCGATCTCGACCATCAGGAATATTCCCAGGTAGTACAGCAGCGTCGGGATGGTCGCCATCAGGATCACGTCGAGATACGAGATCTTGAGGAATTCGGCGATCAGAAACGCCGCCGCGCCGAGCACCGGCGGAGAGAGGATCGCACCCAGCCCGCCGGCGGCAAGCAGCCCGCCCGCGGCATCCTTGCCGTAGCCGGCTTTCGCCAGCATCGGGTAGGCGACCGATCCGATCGTCACCGTGGTGGCCACGCCGGAACCGGACGGTCCGCCGAGCAGGAATGACGCCAGCACCACCGTGCGCCCGGCGCCCGAGGGCTTGCCGCCCATCGCCGCGAACGAGAAGTCGAGAAAGAACTTGCCTGCGCCGGAGAACTGCAGGAACGCGCCGTAGATCGTGAACAGGATGATGAGCGACGAGGAAACATCCACCGCCACGCCGAAAATTCCTTCCAGCGTCATGTACATGTGCCCGACCAGGCGCGGGAGGTCGTAGGACTTGTGCGTCCACGGCGGAGGCAGCAGCTCCCCGCCGATCGCATACAGCAGGAACGCGACGCAGACCGCGGGCATGATCCAGCCCGAGGTGCGGCGCGCCACTTCCAGCACCAGCACGATGAAGGTGGTGCCGAAGACGATGTCCCAGTCGTCGGGCGTGATGTTTCGGTCGGTGAACTCGTCGCCGCCGACCAGCATGTACACGACCGCGGCGACGCCGGCCAGCGCGAGCGCAACGTCCCACCATGTGATGCGGGCGCGGAAGCGCGGCAACGCGGGGAACAGCAGGAGCCCGAGGAACAGCACGAATCCGACATGGATCGGGCGAAGCGCCTGTGTCGGCACGATGCTGTAGGCCGCGTAGAGGTGGAACACCGACATCACCAGTGCCACCATCGTGATGAACACGCCGATCGCGCCGGCCGGCTTGCGTGACGCGCCCTCTTCCGCTTCGATGAACTCCTCGGCCTTCTTCAGCGATTCCTCGCTGACGACGACCTCGTCCGCCGGTATTTTCTCGTCCGCCATGCCCCGGCCCCGGCCCGCGGCTCTATTTCAGCTTGATGCCCTTCTCGGCGAAATACTTGATCGCGCCGGGATGGAACGGGATCACCGCCGCGTCGTTGCTCTGGTACTTCAGATCGAAGTTCTCGGCTTCCTTGTGCACCGTGACCAGCTCGGCCTTCTTGTCGAAAATGGTCTTGACGATATCGTAGGCAGCCTTGTCGCTCATGCTGGCATTCGTCACCAGGACGTTCCACACGGTGGCGTTCTTGTTGTCGGCGTCCATGCCGGAGTAGGTGGACTTCGGGATCACATCCTCGACATAGAGATTCCCGTACTTCTTGTTCATCCCCTTCACTGCATCCGCGTGATCGATCATCTTGATCTTCACGCCCGGCGTGGCGGCGAGGTCGGTGACGGATGCGGTGGGCAGCCCACCGACCCAGAAGAAGGCATCGATCTTGCGGTCCTTGATCGCATTCACCGACTCGGCGACGCCGAGGCGCTCGCGCTTCATGTCCTTGTCCTTGTCGAGGCCGGCGGCCTCGATCACGCGAAAGCCCATTACTTCGGTCGCGCTGCCCGGTGAGCCGGTGGACACGCGCTTGCCCTTCAGGTCGGCAATCTTGGTGATCCCGGTACCCTCGATCGAAACCACGTGCATGCGGTTCGGATAAAGGACCATCAGCGTGCGCACCGGCACCTTGCCGCTCTTGAATTTGTCCACGCCGTTGAAGGCGTCGAGCCCGGCATCGACCATCGAAAAAGCAATATAGGGCTTGCCGCTCGCGATCAGCTGCAGGTTCGCAACCGAGCCGCCGGTGACTTCCGCCGTGGCCTGCATGCCCGGCACATACTTGGAGAGCACCGCGGCCACCCCGCCGCCGAGCGGATAGTAGACGCCGCCGGTACCGCCGGTAGCGATCGACAGATTGATCTTTTCCTGCGCGCCGGCAGCGCCCGCAATTGCGACGCCGACGGCAACCGCTGCGAAACGAATCAAGCTTTGCATTGAAACCTCCTGGATTGGTGGGCGCTCTGGGATCGGCGCCTCGATGAACCGCTGGAGCGCGATGTTACTTGATTTTCACTTCACCCCGAGCCGCGCAAGCACTTCCGCGCGCCGCCCCTCGGCGTTGCGCTTGACTTCGCTGTATAGACTCCCGCCCACGCTGTCCATCGCTACCAGCAGCGGCCCGAAACCCTTCACGCGGAACTTCCACAGCGACTCCGGATTGAGGTCGTCGAGATCGACGTCCTCGATCGCTTCGACCCAGGTGGTCTCGAGCGCCGCGGTGCCGCCGATGATCGCGAGGTATGCGCCACCCAGTTCGGTGAACGCGGCAGCTGAAGCCTCGCGCAGACCGCCCTTGCCGATGATGATGCGCACCCCGCACTGCAGCATCAGCGGCCGCGTGAAGCGCTCCATGCGGTCGCTGGTGGTGGTGCCGATGCAGACCGGAGCGTAGCCGGAAGGATGCTCGGCGCTTGCGTCCACCCGCTTGACGTTCGGCGCGGTGTGGATCACCGCGTGGCCGCGCAGGTCGAAGCGCGTCTTGCGGCCGCGGTCGAACATGTGAATCTGGGTCGCGTCGCGGATGCCGTACAGCGTGCCGTTCAGCGTGACGGTGTCGTTCACGCGCAGCGCGCGCACCTGGTACTCGCTGACCGGTGCGGTGAAATCGTGATGCGCCATCGTGCTACTGGGGCTGCCCGAGCAGCGCCTTCTTGAGGTCGGCCTGCACCGGGTCTTCGCCGAGCCAGACGCGCAGCAGGCCGCGGTAGAAATCCTCTCCTGCGATCGGCTTGCCTGCGGGCTTGCCCTCGATCAGCACCTGCGTGCCCGCCGGAGGCAACCAGTCGAGCGAGATCGCCATGCCCTTTTTCGCTTCCTTCATCTCGGCCATGATCGCCGTGAGCTCCTTCACGCGCGGCTCCAGCGCCTTGGCTTCGGACTCGCTGTGATTCTGGCGAATGCCTTCGACCAGCGCTTCGGTGAACTGCTCGGCCGACACATCGCGCAGCATGTGGATCGCCACACGCTTCGGACCCGCGAGCGCCAGCACGTCCGTGGCGCTCGACTTCTTCGCCGAAAGATACAGCCCCATCGCATAGACCTGGAAGAACGCGCGTTTGCGCAGGCCAGCGCCGTTCAGCACCAGCTGCGCGCCGCCCTGCTGGATCGTCTCGGCGAGCGTGACGCCCGCGACTTCCGCCGCCTGCGCCGGGAGCGAGCACCCGAGCATGACTGCAACAAGGAACAACGTTGTACGGGAATTCATCATTGAGCCCTCAGTTCGCGCTCATTTGCCGATGGTTGCCGATGGTGGTCCACCCAGAAACCCCACGCGATGATCAGCCATCCCGCGAGCGCGGTCCAAGCGAGTGTCTGCACGTCAGGCGGAGGCGGGCCAAACGCGGCCCCCAGGTAGGCCGCAATCAGGAACACGATCAGCATCCAGAAGCTGACGGTTCCGGTCCGGTCGCGCGAGCGCGTGGCTCGCAGGTACACCACGATGCCTGCGGCAAACATCAGGCTCTCGATGACCAGCGTGGCGGCAACCGAATTCCACAGCCCCAGGCCCACCCGCGCGCTGCCGCCGGGATAGAGCGGCAGATCGGGCCGATGGGTCAACCAGTCGAGCACCCAGTGGCTCGCGACCAGCGCCGCGGCGACCAGCGCCGCGCGCCGGTCTTTCGTGAACCACGCATATGCGAGCGCAAACAGCGCCGCCCAGACCAGCGTCATCGCAAGGCTGTGCGAGACCGGGTAGTGCACGAAGTTGAGCGGCGTAAACGCAGTATCGCCAGGATGGATCTCGACCCGCTCGATGCCGAGCAGCAGAAAGACCGGCCACAGCCCGTCGAGAAACTGCGCTGCGAGAAACAGCGTCCCGAGCGAAGCGGCAGGGGCTGCGCGCTTGGCGGCGAATGCAACGGCGAAATGGCCGATGAACATGCAATCGTATCGTTTCGAGGTTAAAAGCCGTACTCGATCCCGCCTGCGCGGAAGGTCGCGCGCGCGCGCCGCGCCGAGTGGCATTGCATGTTGACCGCCACCGGGTTCATCGTGATATGGGTCGCCGCGGTTTCAACGTGCACCGCGAATGCGGTCGAATCCCCGCCCAGCCCCTGCGGGCCGACGCCCAGGCCGTTCACCGCCGCGCTCAATTCCGCTTCGAGCTTCGCGCCCTCGGGATCGGCGCACTGCGAGCCGAGCGGGCGCGTCGCCGCGACCTTGGCCAGATGCACGCACAGGTCGGCGGTGCCGCCCACGCCCACGCCGACGATGGTCGGCGGGCAGGTCTTGCCGCCCGCCTCGAGCACGCAATCGACGACGAAGGTCTTGATCGCGTCCACGCCCTCGGCCGGGATCGCCATCTTCAGCCAGGAGTTGTTTTCCGAACCCGAGCCCTTCGGCACCATCTCGATCTCGAGCGTCTCGGGCGTATCGGTGAAATCGATATGGATCACCGGCACGTGCCGTCCGCTCGAATCGTGCTCGTTCACGCGCGTGGTCGGATGCACGATCGACGACCGGAACGAATACTCGCGCGTCGCGCGCCGGCAGCCGCGCCGGATGGCTTCCTTCATCTCCATGCCGTTGACTTCGACATTGCGGCCGATCCACACGTTGTAGATCGGGATGCCGGTGTCCTGGCACAGCAGGTTGTCGGTGTGCTCGGCCACGCTGATGTTGGTGATCATGGTACCGAGCACGCGCTTCGCGGTCGCATCGGTCTCGCGCGCATCGAGCGCCGCCATCCCGGTCTTGATGTCCGGCGGCAGCAGCTTGAGGGCGCGGATGTAGAGTTCCTTGGCCGCTTCCTCGACCTCGCGCGTATCGATGCGCATCGAATTACCTGACCGAGATCTTCCGCTCGCGCACCACGCGCGCCCAGAGCTGCGTCTCTTCTTTCATCGCCTTGCCGAAAGCCTCGGGCGAGTTGCCCACCGGTGCCAGGCCCTGCACGAAAAACCGAGCCTTCATTTCGGTAGACTCAAGCACCTTCTTCGCATCTCTGTACACCTTGTCGATGATGTTCTTCGGAGTTCCGCTGGGTGCGACGATGCCGAACCATCCAGTGTTCTCGAACCCGGGCAGCGTCTGCGCGACTGGCGGCACGCCTCGCAGCTGCGGCGCCTCGGTCTTGCTCGTGACACCGAGCGCGCGCAGCCGCCCGCCGGTGATATGGCTGATTGCGGCGGCGAGATTGGTCACTGCGAACGTGGTCTCCCCGCCGATCAACCCGACCAGCGCGGGACCTTCGCCTTTGTAGGGAATCGCAAGCGCGTCGATCTTCGCGGAATTGACGAAGTTCTCCGCGGCGAGATGCGTCTGCGATCCGATTCCGGCGTGGCCGAAGTTGAGCTTTCCCGGTTGCGCCCTCGCCGCGTCGATCAGGTCCTTGACCGATTTGTAGGGCGAGTTGGCCGGCACGACAACGACCTGGGGGCCGCTCACCACGTTGGTCACCGGCACGAAGTCCTTTTCCGGGTCATAGTTCATTTTCGCGTAGATGTGCTGGTTCGCCGTCATCACCGATCCGGACGGAAAAAACAGCGTGTAGCCGTCGGGCGAGGCGCGCGCGGCTTCCGCCGCGCCGACGCCGCCGCCCGCGCCGCCGCGATTCTCGATCACCACCGATTGCCCCCACATTTCGGAGAGCTTCTGCCCAATCATGCGCGCGGAAATGTCGGTCGCGCCGCCCGGCGGGAACGGAACGATGAATTTCACCGGTTTCGACGGCCAGCCTTGCGCGCCCGCGGCGGCCGCCCACGCGAACGCGATGATGGCGACGATCGCCTTGAACGATCTCATCATTGCCTCCTTGTAGTTATGGCTCGAATTCTATCCTCACAGCGCGAGGGCAAACGCGAGTCCTGCGGCAAGCGCAAACGCAGCGGCCACGGCAGCGAGGGTCTTGTGCCAGTCGCGCCAGGGCAGGAATTCGAGCGCCAGCACGCGCAGGCCCGCGCCGAGGTGCGCGGCGAGCAACACCACCAGTCCCCACATGCCGAAATGAAATAGCGGCTGATCGGTCCAGCGCAGGAACGCTTCGAGCTTCGCCGCACCTTCCAGCGCCTGGCCAAGCGCCCAGAAATGCAGCGGCAGGAACAGCGCGAGCGCAATGCCCGAAATCCGATGCACGAGGAATGCCCACCATCCCGGATGGTTGCGCCCGCGCATCAGGTCACCGCGGCCGTCACCGCCAGCACCGCGCGCATGCCGGCCCACGCGAGGAGCGCAGCGAACAGCCACATTGCGGCATCGCAGCCGCGGCCGCGCCAGGCAGCCCATTCACGCAGGACGGTGCGCAAGCCGATCGGCGCATGCACCGCGCAGGCAAGCACGAACAGCGAATAAAACGCGAGCCAAGCAGTGTTGCTCCTCGTACGACCGAGAATCTCGGCCGCGGAGATTCCGCCGCGCATCGCGTAGATGATGGTCGCGAGGTGCACCACTACGCACAGCGCAAGCACCACCGCGCTCGCGCGCTGCGCGATCCACAGCAACGTCTGCGAGCGTGCGCTCAAAGCGCACCCTTCAGCGCAGCCAGCGCCACAGCGCGCTTCAAGCCCGCGATGCCGGCAGTCGGGGACAGCTGCTTCGGGCAGCGCTCGGTGCAGGACAGGTGCGTGTGGCACGAGGCACAGCCGGCGTCGCCCGATACGGCGCGCAGCCGCTCGAGGCCGGCGGTGTCGCGCACGTCGTTCACCAGCGTCCAGGCGCGCAGCAGCGCGGCAGGCCCGAGGTAGTCCGGGTTCCACGCCACGCTATCGCAGGCGCTGTAGCACACGCCGCAGCCGATGCACTCGATGCCGGATTCGACCTGTTGGCGCTCGGCGCTCGCCGGCGCGACCCGCGCGAACTCGTCGTGCCGCGAATTTCCACCGTCAAAGCGCCCCCTGGCACGCGCCCATTTGTCGAAGAACTCGCGCATGTCGGCAACCAGATCCCGGATCACCGGCAGGTTGGCGAGCGGCGCGATCTCGAGCCGCCCGTCGCCAGCGACCTTGTCCACATGGGTGCGGCAGGTCCAGCGCGGAACGCCGTTCACGCTCATCGCGCACGAGCCGCACATGCCGACGCGGCAGGCGTAGCGGTAGGCAAGCGTGGCGTCCAGGCTGCGCTGGATATGCATGACCACATCCAGCACCGTCTGGGTGGCGTGGCGGGGAACTTCGAACGGCTGGAATTCGCCGTCCGCCCGTCCGCGCCAGACCCTGACACTGAGCTGTTCCCGGCCAGCGCTCACGCGCTCTCGTACAACCTCGTCAATACGAACTCGCGATGGCCGAGCGCCTCGGCCGCGGTGAGCCGCCCATTGGCGGTGCGGAACATGCATTCGAGCAGCTTGTCCCCCGCCTGGTCGGGCGACATTTCACGCCGCAGGAGGCCAGAGACGTCTACGTCGATATGCTCGCTCATCGTGCGCACGGTGCGCGGATTTGCCGACAGCTTGATCACCGGGAGGATCGGATTGCCGATCACGTTGCCCTGGCCGGTGGGAAACAGGTGCACCGCAAATCCGCTCGCGGCCAACAGCGTCACCATCTCGGCCGCAGCCGAGGAAGAGTCCATGAACCAAAGTCCCGGCCCGGTCGGCACCTCCGCCTTGTCGATCACGCCGTCGACCAGGCATTTGCGCCCGATCTTCTGGATGTTGCCGAGCGCTTTTTCCTCGATGGTCGTGAGGCCGCCGAGGATGTTCCCCTTGGTCGGCTGCGAATCCATCAGGTCGGTGGTCCGGTGGCGATTGACGATGTCCTGGTATCGGTCGAACATGAACTGGAACTTCTTGCGCACCTCGTCCGTGCGGCAGCGCGCCGCAACCAGGTGCTCCCCGCCCGTCAACTCGGTGGTCTCGCCGAACACCAGCGTCACGCCCTGCGGATAGAGCTTGTCGAAAGCATTGCCCACCGTGGGATTCGCGCCGCAGCCCGAGGTCGTGTCGGACTCACCGCACTTGGTGGACACCCACAGGTCCTTCAGCGGGCGTTCCTCGCGGCGCAGCTCGGATGCCCACTGCACGTATTCCTTCGCCGCTTTCGACGCGCGCATGATGGTGTCATGATCGCCGTGCTGCTCGATGCCGAACCAGGACACCGGCTTGCCCGTCGCGCTGATGCCGTCGGCGACTTTCTTCGCCCAGCCGTCCTCGATGCAGAGCACCACGACAGCGGCGACGTTCGGATTGCAGCCGGTGCCGATCAGTGTGCGGAAATGCAGATCCAGATCGGCACCGAACTGCAGCCGTCCGTAGGGGTGCGGCAGCGCCAGAGCGCCCTTGATGTTGTTCGCGACCGCCTCCGCAGCGGCGTTCGACAGATCGTCCACCGGCAG
>JBGOTT010000119.1:0-10595 GCA_041476585.1 Gammaproteobacteria bacterium
CGGGTCCATCCACTCGTTGAGCAGGTTGACCGTCTCGCCCTTGCCCGCGCCGCGCACCCCGGAGATCAGCACGATCACCGGGAACTTGCCGTTCTCCTTCAGGCGGTATTGCACGTCCAGCAGGTCGGCGCGCAGCTTCGGCACCGCGCGATTGAATACGCTCTTCTCGATCTTGTGACCGACTTCAGCAGCCTCGAACATGTCAGTTCACCCGCTCATTTGACCCTGTAGATCTCTTCCTCGAAATTGCCGCGCGAAGCGCTCAACGATGCGCGGTTGCCGGTCGAGACCGAAGTGAGCACCGCACGGTCCTTCCCCTGCTGCCATGCCACCTTGTACACCTCGCGCGATTCCTTGCCATCCTTGTAGATCTTGTCGCGGCCTTCCGTGGCCGGCTTGCCCCAGCGGTTCTTGAGATGACCTGTCACCCGGGCCAGGTCGTTCACATCGAAGCGCAGATCGAAGGCCTGGATCGCGTCGCGCTTCAGGTACACGGTGATCTTCGCCACCACCCCCGCAACGACGATCTTGCCGTCGTCGCAGCGCCGGTCGGCTGCGTCGCTTTTCCATTCGAGCGCCTTGCAGCGTGCGCTGGGAAAAACCTTGTTCACGTCCGCCTCCGCGCCGCCGAGCGCGACGCCGTTGATGTCGAAGCTCGCCGCACCCGCCGCATTCGAGGCGAGGAGCAATGACAGCAGGCAGAGCAGGCGTGAATGGGTCATCGACGGTAGCAAAAGCAGCCGACGGTATGGTCCTTCACCATCTCCGTCGCCTGCATGAAAGCATACATGATCGTCGAGCCGACGATTTTGCGGTCCCTCACGCGGCCCGCTTGCTGGCTTCGGGCGCGCCCTGTTTCACCTCGTGGCTCGCCGGCCGGGCGCGGATGCGCAGATCGGTGAGCGCCGCGCGCTCGCGCGCGGCGTTGCGGAACGCCTGGTCGCGGCCGGCGAGATACTGCGGCGGCCAGAATTGCGCATGGTGCTGGTACCAGGCCGAGGCCTGCAGCGTGAAGTACGGGTTCGCCAGGTGCGGCCGCGCGAGCGCGACCAGATCGGCCTTGCCGGAAGCGAGCAGCGTATTCACCTGGTCCGCGGTGGTGACCGCGCCCACCGTCATGGTCGCGATGCCGGTTTCGTTCCTCACCCAGTCGGAAAACGGCGCCTGGTACATGCGTCCGTACACTGGACGTTGCTCCGCTGTGGTCTGGCCGGTCGAGCAGTCGATCATGTCGCAGCCGGCGTCCTTCAACATGCGCGTGAGCGCTATCAGGTCCTCGCCCGAGAGCCCCCCCGGCGCCCAGTCGGTTGCCGAGATCCGCACCGACATCGGCTTTGCCTTCGGCCAGATCTCGCGGCAGGCGCGAAACACGTCGAGCGGGAAGCGCATGCGGTTTGCGATCGGGCCGCCGTAGGCATCGCTGCGCGCGTTGGTGAGCGGCGATATGAAACCGGCCAGCAGGTAGCCGTGCGCCATGTGCAGTTCGAGCATGTCGAATCCCGCCTCGTCGGCATAGCGCGCCGAGCGGACGAAATCGGCGAGCACCTGGTCCATGTCCGCGCGCGTTATCTCGCGCGGCACCTGCGACACGCCCTCCATGTACGGCAGCGGCGAAGCCGATACCAGCGGCCAGTTGCCCTGCTCGAGCGGGTAATCCATGCGCTCCCAGCCGAGCTGCGTCGAGCCCTTGCGCCCGCAATGCCCCAGCTGCATGACCAGTTTGGCCTTCGAACTGGCATGGCAGAACTCCACGATCCGCTTCCACGCATCGCGCTGCTCGGCATTCCACAGGCCGGTGCAACCCGGCGAGATGCGCGCCTCGGGCGACGGGCAGGTCATCTCGGTGTAGACGAGGCCCGCGCCGCCGATCGCGCGCGAGCCGTAATGCACCAGGTGCCAGTTGGTCGGCATCCCCTCCACCGCGCAGTATTGGTCCATCGGCGAGACCACGACCCTGTTTTCGATCACCATGCCGCGCAGCCGCAACGGCATGAACATCGGTGCCGGCGGGTTGTCCATGTCGATGTCGAAGCCCTGCGCGCGCACCCGGCCGGCGAACCAGCGGTGCACGTCGCGCACGAACGCGGGATCGCGCAGCTCCAGGTTCTCCCAGGTGATCTGCTTGGAGCGCGACATCACGCCGAACGCGAACTGCGGCGGATCCATGTCCCAGTAGCGCCGCATGTGCTCGAACCAGGCGAGCGAAACGTTCGCGGCATGCTGGGTCTTCTCCACTTCCTCGCGCCGCGTGGTATCGTAGACATGGAGCGCGTCGAGGACGCGCTGGCGCTGCGCGCCGCCTTCCGCCCCCTCGGTGCGCAGCGCTTCGAACAGCGCAATGGCGTCTTCCATCGCGAGCTTGGTGCCGGAGCCGATCGAAAAGTGCGCGGTCGCCTTCGCATCGCCCACCAGCACCACGTTGTCCATCACCCAGGTCTTGTTGGTGATGGTCGGGAAGTTGCGCCACAGCGAGCGGTTGGCGATGAGCGGGTGCCCGGCGAGCTCTTCGGCGAACACGCGCTCGAGCACCGGCAGCATCTGCTCCACATCCATTGCATCGAAGCCGAAGTTCTTCCAGGTGGCCTCGTCGGTCTCGATCACCCAGGTGCTCTGGCCCTCCTGGTACTGGTAGCAGTGCGCGAGGATGATGCCCTCGGGCGTCTCGCGGAAAAAGTATTTGAACGCGTCGAGCGGGCGCGTCGAGCCGAGCCAGGTGAACTTGTTCGGCCGCAGGTCCACGCTCGGCTGAAAATGGTCCTTGTGCTGCTCGCGCACCCTCGAATTGATCCCGTCGGCGGCGACGATCAGGTCCGAATCCGCGAACTCCTCGACGCCCTCGACCTCGCGCTGGAACTGCAACTTCACGCCGAGCTCGCGGCAGCGGTCCTGCAGCAGCCCGAGCAGCGTGTAGCGCGAGCAGCCGCAGAAGCCGTTGCCCGCGCTGCGCACCACCCGGCCCTTGTACACCACGTCCACGTCGCCCCAATAGGCAAACTTGCGGCGGATGGATTCGTACGAGGGCGCGTCGCAGGCCTTGAAGGTGTCGAGCGTCTGGTCGGAGAACACCACGCCGAAACCGAAGGTATCGTCGGGACGGTTGCGCTCGTACACGGTGATGTCCCAGCGCGGCCACTGCTTTTGCGCCAGTAGCGCGAAATACAGCCCGCCGGGACCGCCGCCGATGATCGAGACTTTCATGTTTGACCTCTCAATCCGGAATCACCGCCGTCGCCTCGATTTCCAGTCGCGCGGCATCTTCGACCAGACCGCTCACCTGCACCACCGCCATGCAGGGATAGTGCTTGCCGATCAGCTCGCGGTACGCGGCGCCAACGCCCTTCAACGCGCCGAGGTATTCCTGCTTGTCGAGCACGTACCAAGTCAGCCGCACCAGGTGCTCGGGCCGGCCGCCCGCCTCTGCCAGCACCGCGAGGATGTTGGCGAGCGTCTGGCGGAATTGCCCCGCGAAATCCTTCGCTTCGAACACGCCCTGGCCGTTGTAGCCCACCTGTCCCGCGATGTAGACCGTCTTGCCGCCTTTCACCGCAATGCCGTTGGAGAACCCCTTGGGTCGGGCCCAGAACGGCGGTTGAAGTACCTGCATCATGGCTGCATCCTCAGTTTGAAGCGTTGGAGTTTTCCGGTTTCGGTGCGCGGCAACGCATCGAGGAATTCGATCGCGCGCGGATACTTGAACGGCGCGATCGATTTCTTCACGTGATCCTGCAGTGCCTTCGCCATCGCCGCGTCGCGCGCGTGGCCGGCCTTGAGCACCACGAAGGCCTTCACGATCTGGCCGCGTTCCTGATCCGGAACGCCGACCACGCCGCACTCGGCCACTGCCGGATGCGCGAGCAACGCGCCCTCGACCTCGGGACCGGCGATGTTGTAGCCCGCCGAGATGATCATGTCGTCGGTGCGCGACTGGTAGTAGAAATAGCCGTCCGCATCCATCGAGTAGGCATCGCCGGTGACGTTCCAGCCGCGCATCTCGCCCGCGCTGATCACGTAGCTCTTCTGCCGCTCATCAGCCAGATACCGGCAACCCGTCGCCCCCCTCACCGCGAGCCGCCCCACCACGCCCGGGGCACAACGCCTTCCCTTTTCGTCCAGCACCGTGGCCTCGTAGCCCGGAATGGCATAGCCGGTCGCGCCGCGCCGCGCCCGCTCCGGCGTGTGCGAGATGAAGATGTGGATCATCTCGGTCGAGCCGATGCCGTCGATGATTTCGATGCCGGTGGCCGACTTGAACAGCTGGCGCGTGGCGTCGGGCAGCGCCTCGCCCGCCGAGACGCATCGTTCGAGCGAGCCGAGGTCGTAGCTCTTCGCCAGGCCCGCCATCTGCCGGTAAAAGGTCGGCGCGGTGAAACACACCGTTGCGCGGAATTCCTGGATCGTCTCGAGCAGCGCTTCCGGGGTCAGCCTTTCCACCAGCACCGTCGAGGCGCCGTAGCGCATCGGGAACGCGAGCATCCCGCCCAGGCCGAACGTGAACGCAAGCGGCGGCGTGCCGCAGAAGATGTCATCGGCCCGGGTGCGCAGGCAGGAGCGCGGAAACAGGTCGCACATCGCCACCACGTCGCGGTGGAAATGCATGGTGCCCTTCGGCTTGCCGGTAGTGCCCGAGGTGAAAGCAATCAGCGCGATGTCATCGGCGGCGGTGTCCACGTTGCTGAAATCGGCTGGCTGCTTCGCGCACAGCCGATCGAGCGAATCCGCAGCATCGTCGTACCAGTAGCGGATGGTTTTCAAGGTCGGGCAAGCCGGCAGCGCGGTGTTGAGGTCCGCGTCGAGCCGCCGGTCGCACAGCGCGTGGCTCACCTCGGCCTTGGTGACGATCTCGGTGAGTTCCTTCGCGCGCAGCAGCGGCATGGTCGCCACCACGATACCGCCGGTCTTCACCACCGCGAACCAGCACGCCGCCATCATCGGGTTGTTGGGTCCGCGCAGCAGCACGCGGTTGCCGGGCACGAGGCCCATGTCCTCGACCAGAACGTGCGCAATGCGGTTCGCCTGGGCCATGAGCTGGCTGTAGGTGCATTGCCCGTCGGACGCGCGGATCACGATGCGATCGCCCGCCTTCGCCGCCATCCTGTCGACGAGCTCGGCGGCGCAGTTCATGCGTTCCGGGTAGCGCACTTCCGGGACATCGAAGCGGAACTCCGGCCACAACTCGCGGGGCGGCAGGTTGTCGCGCGCAAAAGTGTCGATATGGGCGGTTGCGCTCATCGCTCTTCTCCCTGCAGCGCATGTTGCTTGAACTTGGCAAGCAGGCGGAACAGATCGCGTTGTTCCTTGAGCGTCAGGCCGGAGAACAGCCCGACAACCCAGGCCTCGTGCCCGCGCGCCATCTCGGCAAACGCCTTGCCGCCCGCGCGCGTCAGGCGCACGCGGAACGCGCGCCGGTCGGCCGGCTCGGCCAGCCGCTCGACCAGGCCTTCCTTCACCAGCTGGTCGGTGATGCCGGTGACATTGCCGCCGCTCACCATCATGCGCCGCGACAGCTCGTTCATCTTGAGGCCTTCGGGGCAACGCTCGAGCTGCGACATCAGGTCGAAGCGCGGCAGCGTGGTGGCAAACCCGGTGCGCAGGCCGTCGCGCACCCGCCGCTCGATCAGCTGGGTGCAGGTGAGCAGCCGCAGCCAGACACGCAGCGCGAGATGGTCGTCGGCGCGGGCGCGGGTTTCGCGGTCAACGCGGGTCGCAGGCATCGGGTCCGGGGAAACTTCGTAGCTGAATTGATTAAGCCTAAAGCATCGTGCCAGCCCGCCACCCCCCTGTCACGCTGCGGCGCACAAGGGCGGGCCCTCACAGCCTGTCGGCGATGTGCCGGGCTGCGTCGGCTGAGGTGCGCACGGGAATCAATTCAAAACGGGCGAGGTCGTTCCAGGCCTTGATCCATTTGTCGAACAGCGACCGGTCCTCGGTGCGCATCAGTTGAAAGCACCGTAAGTAGTCCCGGTCGACCCAGCTATCGACGTATTCGAGCCCGGGCGGCAACTGGCGACCCAGGTCGCGGGCACGGCGATAGATCTCTTCGGCCGCACCCGCGTTGAAGGTTTCAATGACCATGTAGAGCATCTCGCGATCTCCTCACGCAACCAGCCATGCGGCAAGAAATCCCGTGCATCAGGTCCAATATTGCCGAGTCGCCCGCGTCGGTTGCATCAGCAGGTCATGGCTCACAACCAGCGACGCACTTTCGCGCTGTACGCCTTGAAATCTGCGCCGAAGATCGATTCAAGAACTTTCTCCTCGGGGACGATCTGGAAGCGGTTCAGATAGACGACGAAGCAAGGCAGAACAAGCAGCGATACGGGATTCGCAAGGTACACCCCCCAACCGAGCAGGATGATCGCGAGCCCGAGGTACATGGGGTTGCGGGTCAGTGTGTAGATGCCCTTGATGACGAGCGATGACGAGGTACTCGGTTTCATCGGATTCACCGTCGTTCTTGCGCGGCGAAATTCGATGACTCCTGCAAGACCCACAAGCCCCCCGAGAAACGCAACAGCGATGGCGACGACGGTATGACCCGGCAGCGCGAGGCGTAACGACGGCAGCCCCCGCGCAGCCAACCACATCAGGAAAGCGGCTGCCAGGCCGAGAGCAGGGGGCGGGATCCGAAGCTCAAGAGAGCGCAAGGGTTCTACGTCCTCTATGCATGATGCGCCAGCTTCTCGATGTTGTGAACCGGTCGAGCCGGTTGTTGTGCGGGTCCCTCGACTCCGACGACGACGGTCTACACCCCAATGCTCGAGTGCCGCCGCCTGGCAGAACGCTCCCGCTCTACCCTCCGGCGGGAAAGTAGATGCGGCTGACAATGACCAGGACCGCCATCAGAACGATACCAAGCGCCAAGCTCCATCCGATCAGTTTTTTCTCAATCGGGAGCAGCGGTTCATAGGGCATCTTCCGCATTTCCTGCCCGACCTTCGGCTGCTGTTCCATGGTTTTCTCCCGTCGCGATTAGCCCGCTGCCAAAGGTGGTTTGACACCCGCGAAAAAGATGAATGAAATCACCAGGCCGACCCAGATGACGAAGCCGAACAGGCACACTACATAAACCGCCGCCAGTTTTCCGATGCCCTCCTCCCAGAGCTTTCTGAAGTTGGACATCACGCCGATGGTGAAAAACGTCATCACGAAAAAAATGCCGCGGAAGGTGTTGGCTTCGCCCATCGCCAACTTGACTTTGCCCATCAGTTCAGGCGCGGCCCCCAGGGCGAGGAACAATATCAGCAGGAAGGTCACGACGTAGCCGATGATGAATTTCGGAAAGCGCTCCCATATTTCCCCGACTTTGGCCTTGTCGCCTTCGCGCACGTCGATGCGGGTTGTCCAGATCCAGGCCAGGATGAACGCCCAGATGCCGATGAAGATGTCGATGAACACTTTGACTGTTGCCGCGGTTCCCAGTATCCAGCCCTTCTGATAGTTGATGCCTTCCGCCGCTGCACTCGCCAAGATCAACGCCTCCGCAATGGCGCCGCTCGCGACCGCCGCGCCGTCGGTCTTGACGGCGAGCCCCATCCACGCACCCGCAACCATGGGCTCGTGGGCAAGGAAGGCGTTGGCAGCGAACGGCAGGACCAGCAGCTCTACTACGGCAAAGATCACCACGAGGGACGACACCATGATGGCGACTACCGGCCGGGCGCGGATCGCAGCTCCCGTGGCAATGGCAGCGGACACCCCGCAGATCGAGATACCGGAGGCGAGCGGCGCCGCCCATTCGCGGCTGAACCCGAACCACTTGCGCGCCACGAAGTACACCACTGCCCAATAGATCAGGTACGCCTCGATGATGGCCGCGACGCCGCGGAACATCAGCGAAGTCGCAAGGCCCAGCTTTTCAGCGGCGGTAATCCCCAGAAAACCGCCGAGGATGACGATTGCGGTCTTGACGTACAACTCCGGCCGCACCGCCTCTTTCATCCAGTCCGCCACGCCGGGCAGGAAGTTCCCCACGATCAGGCCCGCGAGCAGCGCCACGATGAAGCCGCCTTCTGCAGTGAGCTTCAGCGACCACCCGATGCCGAATTTCTGCATGTCGGCCGGCGTGTTCACGGCGAAATTGGCGTAGCTCCCTGCGATCCAGCACAGGTAGCTGATCCAGAAAACCGCAGTGAAGCCGAGCGCGAAACGCTTGATGTTGGCCTTAAGCGCCGCCGCTCCCGCCGTCATCACGACGAGCAGAGCGACGTACGTGGCAACCAGAGCGCCTAACCCGCCGATTCGCGCGTAGACCTTCGAACCAGGCGCCAGGGCTTTGGAGGCGTCGGTCCACACGCCAGTGGTGACGACCCAGCCCAGGATGTCCGCTCCGCCGAGCACGCCCAGCGCGAGCACGAAGACAAGCAGGCCGATCCATACCGACAGCCAGTCTTCACTCATGCCTTGATCGGTTTGGCTCATGGGCGCCCCCTCCGATTTGAACTGCGATTGCTGAAGACAGGAGCGACGCAAATAACCCGCGCATCGCACTCAAGCTATCGTTACCGGACCGTTCTTTGGGACCGTAGCGAATTTCGAGTCGTTTGTCCATAGTGCTTTGCGTGCCACCGGCCGGACGACATCGGGAAGACTCCGTCCTTTCTCGACCGGGCGGGCTGGACCGGATCGGTCAGCAAGATGTTCAACGTATTCGCGTACAAGCAGCGGTCAACGCTCTTCTGCGCCCAGCCTTAGTGGCGTATAGTCGCGCCCCATGCTGAAACCGGTCGCCTTCCTCGCCGCACTGCTCCTTGCCTGCGCAGCCAATGCACAGGCGCCTTCGACGGGCGCGGGACAGGCACCTTCGACGAAATCCGATCAAGCGCCTGCGGCGAGCTCGGTGGAGGTGCCTGCCGCGGGCCCGGGAGAGTCGAATGCGGGGGTCGAGTCGCTGGAGAAAATCTTCGCCTGCCTGTCAGTCGGACTGCCGAAGGATTGGCGAAGCGCGACGGTCGAGGTGACCGAGATCGCCAGCAGCAGCGGGGAACGCCAGTTCGAGGCCCGATACACCTACACCCGTACGCTCGAATCGAAGCCGCAGCCGCTCGAGCCGTGCGATGCCACCGGCCCCGCCAAGAGCGTGCACGGGCTCAACGATTTCCTCGAGCCCGAGAAGCGGCAGTGGAAGCGCGCGATACTGACATTCAATAAGGACGGCAAGTTCGAGCTGAAATACGACTACACCGAGTAATCAGGCTTTCCGCAGGAAATCAAAATCGCAGCCGTGCTCGGCCTGCATCACGTGATCCATGTAAAGCTTCGCGTAGCCGCGTGATGGCGGCGCGACCGGCGGCTTCCACGCAGCGCGCCGCTTCGCCAGTTCTTCTTCCCCCACCAGCAGGTCGATGCTGCGTGCCTTCACCGAGAGTCCGATGCGGTCGCCGTTCTTCACCAGCGCGAGCGGGCCGCCGGCGGCGGCCTCGGGCGAGACGTGCAGCACGATGGTGCCGTAGGCCGTGCCGCTCATCCTGGCGTCCGAAATTCTCACCATGTCCTTCACGCCGGCGCGCGCGAGCTGCGCCGGGATCGGCAGGTAGCCCGCTTCGGGCATCGCGTAGCCGCTTTTCGGTCCCGCGTTCTGCAGCACCAGAAAGTCCTCCGCGGTGACGTCGAGCGCGGGATCGTCGATCCTCGCGGCGAGGTCGTCGAGCGACGTAAACACCACCGCCCGGCCCTCGCGTTCGAACAGCTTCGGATCGGCGGCCGAACGCTTGAGGATCGCGCCATTGGGCGCAAGCGAGCCGAACAGCGCGACCAGCCCGCCTTCCTTCGCCAGCGGTTCGCCGAACGGCTTCACCACGTTGCGGTCGACCCACGCGGGCTCGGCGTCCAGCCGCTCGCCGAGCGTCTCTCCGGCGACCGTCATGCAATCGAGATTGAGCAGCGGCCGCAGCTCCCGCAGCACCGCGCCCACGCCGCCCGCGGCGTGCAGGTCGGACATGTAGTACTGGCCGGTGGGCTTCAGGTCGACCAACACCGGGGTCGAGTCCGACAGCGTATTCAATTTCTTCAGGTCGATTCTCACGCCGACGCGGCCCGCGATCGCTGCGAGATGCACGATGGCGTTGGTCGAACCGCCGATCGCGAGCAGCACGCGCAATGCGTTTTCGATCGATTTCCCGGTGATCACCTGCGACGGGCGGATCGGATCCTTGGCCAGTTCCACCGCGCGCCGACCGCTCGCCTCGGCCGCGCGCAGCCGGTCGGAGTGAACCGCGGGAATCGCCGCGCTGCCGGGCAGCGCCATGCCGAGCGCCTCCGCGATCGCGGCCATCGTCGACGCGGTGCCCATCACCCCGCAGGTACCCGCGGTGGTGGCGAGGTTGCCCTCGACTTCCTCGATGCCTTGCGCGTCCACCATCCCTGCGCGGTGCATCGCCCAGAAGCGCCGGCAGTCGGTGCAGGCGCCGAGCCGCTCGCCGCGGAACGATGTCGGCATCATCGGCCCGGCGAGCAGCTGCACCGCCGGGACGTCCGCGCTCGCCGCGCCCATCAGTTGCGCGGGCACGGTCTTGTCGCAACCGCCGACCAGCACCACTGAATCCATCGGCTGGGCGCGCACCATCTCCTCGACGTCGATCGCCATCAGGTTGCGGAAC
>JBGOTT010000120.1:0-10574 GCA_041476585.1 Gammaproteobacteria bacterium
GAACAGCCGCACCCCGAATGCGATGTTGTCGTAGATCGACATCGGGAAGGGCGTGGGCTTCTGGAACACCATGCCGATCTTGGCCCGGATCAGCGAGACGTCCTGCTTTGAAGTCAGCAGGTTTTCGCCATCCATGATGATCTCCCCTTCCGCGCGCTGCTCGGGGTAGAGCGAGTACATCCGGTTGAAGGTCCGCAGCAGCGTGGACTTGCCGCATCCGGATGGACCGATGAACGCGGTCACGCGCTTCTCGGGAACGTCCAGCGAGATCGATTTCAGCGCGAGAAAACCGCCGTAGTAAAAATTCAGGTTGCGGACCCGCAGCTTGGTGGCGGACTCGACAGGGGAGGGCGCGCTGCGCGCTTCGGTGACGAACGGTTTCATGAACGGAGTCGTTGCTGCGGCTTGGGCTTGCATGGCATTCCCCATTTCAAACACTCTTCCTGAACAGCACGCGCGCCAGGATATTCAGCGCCAACACCGCAATCGTGATCAGCGCCGCACCGCCCCACGCCAGGCGGTGCCAGTCGTCGTAGGGGCTCATGGCGAACTGGAAGATAACGACCGGCAGGTTCGCCATCGGCGCATTCATGTTGAAGGACCAGAACTGGTTGTTCAGCGAGGTGAACAGCAGCGGCGCGGTTTCGCCGCTGATGCGCGCCACCGAAAGCAGGACACCGGTGACGATCCCGGTACGCGCAGCCCGGTAGGTCACGAACATGATCATCTTCCATGGCGGGCAACCGAGCGCGGCGGCTGCTTCGCGCAGGCTGTTGGGTACCAGCTTCAGCATGTCATCGGTGGTTCTGACGACCACCGGTACCACGATCAGAGCCAACGCCATCGAACCCGCCCAGCCGGAGAAATGCCCGGCCTTGGCGACGTAGATCGTGTAAACGAACAGCCCGATGACGATGGAGGGCGCAGAAAGCAGCACGTCGTTGAGGAACCGCGTTGTCGACGCGAGCCGCCCGCCTTTGCCATACTCGGCCAGATAGGTCCCCGCGAGAATCCCGGTCGGCGTGCCGATGAGCGTGCCGACTCCCACCATGATCAAGCTGCCGAATATCGCGTTGGCGAGCCCGCCATCGGCGCCCGGCGGAGGCGTCATCTGCGTGTAGAGTGAGAAGCGCACGAGCGCATTGCCGCCCTCGTAGAGCAATGTGGACAGGATCCAGACCAGCCAGAACAGCCCGAACGCGATCGCCAGCGATGACACCGTGAGCATGACGATGTTGCGGCGCTTGCGCGCAATGTAGACGCTGTTGTCCGGGCTGATCGCGCTCATGGCTCTACCCTAGGTGCGCGTGCCTTCGCGAAGCGCAAGCCGCATCAGGAGAAACTTGGAAATCGCAAGGACGATCGTGGTGATGACGAACAGGATCAGGCCCAGCTCGATCAGCGCCGAATAGTAGAGGTCGCCGACCGCTTCCGTGAATTCGTTGGCCAATGCGGACGCGATACTGTTGCCGGGCGCCATCAGCGACGCTGAAAGGCGGTGCGCGTTGCCGATCACGAACGTTACCGCCATGGTCTCGCCGAGCGCCCGGCCAAGTCCAAGCATGATTCCGCCGACGACGCCCACCTTCGTATAGGGCAGCACCACTTTCCAGACGACCTCCCATGTCGTCGCGCCGAGGCCGTATGCGGACTCCTTCATCATCGGAGGGACCAGTTCGAAGACGTCCCGCATCACCGCGGAAATGAACGGAATCACCATGATCGACAGAATCAGCCCGGCGGTCATCATGCCGATGCCGAACGGCGGGCCCTCGAACAGCCCGCCAACCGCCGGCAAGCTACCGAGCCCGCCGATCAACAAGGGCTGGACGTGCGATTGGAACAGCGGCGCGAAGACGAACAACCCCCACATGCCGTAGATGATCGATGGAATTGCGGCGAGCAGCTCGATCGCAGTGCCGAGCGGCCGCCGCAGCCATGCGGGCGACATCTCAGTCAGAAAGAGCGCGATGCCGAAACTCACGGGAATGCCGATCAGCATCGCGATCAGCGATGTTATCAGCGTCCCGTAGATCGGAACCAGGGCGCCGAAGTTTTCCTTGACCGGATCCCAGTCGGATTGCCAGATGAAGCTGATTCCATATTTCTCCAGGCTAAGGGCGCTGCCAATTACCAGGGAGACGAGAATCGAAATCAGGATTCCGAGCACCAGGAACGCGAATACCCTGGTGACGGACTCGAACGCGACGTCCATCCATCGCGCGCGCCGCACGCGCGGTTGCGGCCCATCACTCTTGGAATCGATCATGTCGACGGGCCGGACAACGCTCATGCCAGGCTGGAGGATCGCGCTCATCGGTCTAAACGGGCAAGGATTCTACGAGATTAATCGGGGCCGCAACGAAAAGGGGCGGCGGCCCGCCCCTTTCCCGCCTTCCGGCTCGAAGCCGCCGGGCAACGGATCATCCGTCAGTAAAGCGCCTTGCCCGACGGGTCCTTGATCTCTTTCCAAGCCGTCGCGATCAGCTTCACCACCGGATCCGGCATGGGCACGTAGTCAAGCTCGGTCGCCATCTGGTCGCCGTTCTTGAAGGACCAATCAAAGAACTTGAGTACTTCCTTGGCGTTATCAACCTTGGTCTGAGTCTTGTGCATGAGAATGAACGAAGCCCCGCTGATCGGCCAGCTGTTCTTGCCCGGTTGATCGGTGAGGATCACATACATCCCAGGAGCCTTCGCCCAATCCGCGCCCGCAGCGGCAGCTCTGAAAGTGTCTATGTTTGGCATGACGAAGTTCCCGTCGCGATTTCTCACCTGGCCGACGGCCAGCTTGTTCTGTTTGGCATACGCATATTCGACGTAGCCGATCGCCCCGTTGATCTGCTGCACGTAAGCGGACACGCCTTCATTTCCCTTGCCGCCCACGCCGACCGGCCATTGCACCGACGTACCTTCGCCGACCTTCTGCTTCCACTCCACGCTCATCTTCGAGAGATAGTTCACCCAGATGAATGTCGTACCCGACCCATCGGAGCGGTGAACCACTGAGACTGAATCGTTGGGCAGCTTGAGGTCTCGATTAAGGGCCACGATTGCCGGGTCGTTCCACTTTTTGACCTTGCCGAGGTAAATATCCGCAAGCAGCTCACCGGTAAACTTGATCTGACCCGATCCGATGCCCTTGATGTTGTACACCGGCACATCTCCACCCATGATCGCTGGGAACTGCATGAGCCCTTCCTTCATCAGGTCTTCGGGCTTCATCGGCATGTCGGAAGCGCCGAAGTCGACGGTCTTGGCGGTGATTTGCTTGATGCCGCCGCCCGAGCCGATCGACTGGTAATTCAGCCCGTTACCGGTCGCTTTCTTGTAGGCGTCCGCCCACTTCGCGTAGATCGGATAGGGAAATGTCGCGCCCGCGCCCGTAATGTCCGCGGCGAGCAGGCCCGTGCTGACGGCAGTCACCGACAGCGCGGCGACCGCAATGCGCAGAGACTTGATAAGCATCATGAAATGACTCCTTTGGACAACCGGTGAAATTCAGGTATCCAGAGTCTATGGGTCGAGTATTACAGCGCAATGACAATCCACGGCCCTCGGGGGATCAACTGTCACATGACGAAGACTGAGCTCGCGCTTTGCGTGGTCTTCGTATTTCTTCGGAAATCTACTTAACGTTGCGCGCGGCGCACCAGCCTGGGAGATAGCGCTGCGATGCGCTCCGCGTGCTCGAGTACAAACCCGGCAATCGCCTCGATGTCATTGAGCCCGAAAACTGGAAGCTTGCTCTCCAACCCGACATCCGTCGCGATTGCGACAACGTGCGGGTCGTGCCGAAAAAGCAACTCCGCTCTGACATTGGCGGCGCGATGCACCTCAAGCTTCGGAATTTCTTCCCGCTTGAAGCCTTCAATCAGCACGAGATCGCAATGCGATAGTCGCTCCAGAAGTTCGCTCAGCGCGGGCTCGGGTTCGCCGCGAAGCTCGTGCATCAGCACCCAGCGCCGGCTGGAAGTCACGAGCACCTCGCGACATCCGGCCTCGCGATGTCGGTACCGGAGTAGGTACGACACGCCGTGTAATCTGAGCCGTCCCGCCGTAATACGGGCGTAACATGCCCCCTCGATACTTTCAAGATGATGACGGGAGCCGTGACGGGAGCTGCAAGAACGGGGACTGGCGCCCGAGCCAGTGTGCTGGTCGTCGAAGACGAGCCCGCGATCCGGGAACTGATCGCCGTCAACCTGCGGCACGCCGGTTACGGAGTGGCCTTTGCGCGCAGCGCCGAGGAAGCCGAGACGATCCTGAATGGCGCGTTGCCCGACCTCGTGGTGCTCGACTGGATGCTCCCCGGTCAGGCGGGGGATGCGTTTGCCCGCAAGCTGCGCGCGCAGGCGCGTACGCGCGACCTGCCCATCATCTTCGTCACCGCGCGGGTCGAGGAGCGCGACAAGCTGGCAGGGCTTGAATCGGGCGCCGACGACTATCTCACGAAACCATTCTCGCCCAGGGAACTGACCGCCCGGATCAAGGCGGTGCTGCGCCGGCGCGCGCCGCAGCTCACCGACGACGTGGTCCGCATCGGCGGGCTCGAACTCAACCCGGCGACGCGCCGCGTCATCGGCGAAGGCAAGCCCCTGGATCTCGGACCGACGGAGTTCCGCCTGCTGCATTTCTTCATGTCGCACCCCGAGCGTGTCTATAGCCGCACGCAGTTGCTCGACGAGGTCTGGGGCGACCACGTGTTCTTGGAGGAACGTACTGTAGACGTCCATATCCGCCGCCTGCGGATGGCGCTCTCCGCCACCGGCCACGACGATCTGATCGAAACGGTGCGCGGCACCGGATACCGCTTCCGCCGCGGCTGAGCCGCCTGTCGCCCTTCGCGGCGTGGGATAATTCCCGCGCGGCGGAGCTACCGATGCGAGCGAACTCGCCTATTTCAAGAGCAGTCCTTTACGTCCTCGCGGCCGGGACGCTTGCGTCGGCCGTCGGCGCAGTCACTGGAGCGGCCTACGGCTGGGCGTTTTTCAGCGCCGCGCTGCTCGCGCAAGTCGTCTATCACGTTGGTCATCTCGCAAAACTCGCCCGGTGGCTGTTCGAGCCGTCTGTCGGCGCCGTGCCCGAAGGCAAAGGCTACTGGGACGACCTGTTGGCGCAGCTCTACCGGCACGAACGCAGCCGCGACTGGCAGTTGCGCGAACGCGACCGCGCGCTCGAGCGGTTTCGGCTCGCCGGGCAGGCGCTCACCGACGGCGTGGTGATCCTCGACACGCGCAACCGGATCCAGTGGTGCAACGCGACAGCGGAAAGGCAACTGGGACTGCATTTCCCCGGCGACGTAGGGCAGCCGATCAATCACCTGCTGCGCGAACCCGCGTTACAGTCCTATCTCGACGCCGCGGATTTCACACAGCCTCTGGCGCTGCGCGCCGATCGCGGAGAAGACCTCGCGTTGCAGGTGCAGATCATTCCCTATGGCCAGAACGAGCGGCTGATGCACGTCAAGGACGTAACCCAGGCCGAGCGGCTCGATCGCATGCGGCGCGACTTCGTCGCCAACGTGTCGCACGAGCTGCGCACGCCGCTCACGGTACTGTCGGGCTTTCTCGAAACCGTGCGCGAACTGAAGCTCGACCCGGGCCAGCGCACGGAATATCTGACGCTGATGTCCGAGCAGTCGCGCCGCATGGAGCGCATCGTCGAAGACCTGCTCACGCTGTCCACGCTCGAGACGGCGCCGCGCCCAAGCGACGAGCAGGTGAGGATGCGGCCGCTGCTCGCCAAGCTGAAGGCAGATGCCGAGGCGCTATCGGGCGGCCGGCACCGGATCATGCTCGCGGCGCAAGGCGAATACGATCTGCTCGGTGTCGAAAGCGAGCTGACGAGTGCGTTCGGCAACCTGGTCTCGAACGCGATCCGCTACACGCCGGAGGGCGGCGCAGTGCGCCTGGTCTGGACCGCGGACGCCGGCGGCGCCGAGTTCGCGGTCGAAGACACCGGCATCGGCATCGAGAATGAGCACATCCCGCGCCTCACCGAGCGTTTCTACCGGGTGGACCGCGGTCGCTCGCGCGAGAGCGGCGGCACCGGCCTCGGCCTGGCGATCGTCAAACACGCGCTCGCGCGCCACGACGCAGCGCTCGAGATCGAAAGCGAACCCGGCAAGGGCAGCCGCTTCAGCGCGCGCTTCCCGGCCCGGCGCGTGGCGGCCGCCGCGCAGCAGCCTACAACGCCTAACCCGGATTTCGCACAGCCAATAGCTTGACGAGTTGAGGCGAGCCCGGATCGGCGGCGGATACCCGGCGCGGCGAGGGCGGCGTTCTTGTCCGCGATGCAGAGGAACGCTGCTTAGAGCGCCGGCACCGCGAGCTCCGGCGGTGGCCGCAATCGGAGCACGCGCCTAGGACCACATCCGTGTCATACCCGTGTCATAGCGCAGAGCTCCCGTGCCGACTCCCCGTGACCAACAAGGAGAGCCGCAATGCAATTGCGCAAGACCGTTATCGCATCGCTCGTCGCCGCCAGTTTCACGCTGGGAGCCAACCCGGCATTCAGCCAAGGACTGACCAACGTTCCGACCGCCAATCCGAAGATCCTCGGCGTGACCTCGGCGACGGTGCTGTCGCCACAACTCACGCAGATCGTGCGTGCCCAAGGGTCGATGCCGGCCGAGAATCCAACTGACGCAGCAAGATACTATGGCTATCTGAACAACCAGCCCAACCTGTTGCCACCACTGGGCAGCAACATCGAAGCGAGCAAGACCGAGCCGGACAAAAACACATATATCGTGTTGCACGGCCTGAAGGGTGCCGACCCGAATTACGACTACGGTACGAATTTCCTGTTCCAAGGGCACGAGACGGGCGCCGGCTACCTCACGCGCATCAATCTCGACGCCGACGCCGCGCACCGCGTCACCGTGCTGGCGACGCGCGAGGCCGACGGGGTCACGCCGCTGCCGACCATAGACGGTTCCACCTGGTATCCCTGGTCGGAACGACTGCTGTTCACACAGGAGGGAAATGGTTCGTCCTCGGGCGGCGTGTGGCAGGCGACGCCGGACTACCCATCCGTCGTCGACAATCTTCAGGGCATCATGGGGCGCGGCGGCTACGAAGGTATACAGGCCGACTCGGACGGTAACATTTGGATCGTGGAAGACATCGGCGGCAGCACTGTCGGCGGAGCGCGACTGC
This sequence comes from Gammaproteobacteria bacterium, assembly GCA_041476585.1. GTDB lineage: Bacteria > Pseudomonadota > Gammaproteobacteria > Burkholderiales > SG8-39 > JADGRQ01. The sequence goes on from JBGOTT010000120.1 coordinate 7,164, forward strand.
CAAACAGCTTCATCTACCGGTTCATCCCGAAGAACAAGTACAACCTCATGTATGGAGGGAAGCTCCAGGTGCTCCAGGTCATGTCGAAAATCAGTCCTGGACAACCGTTCAGGTTCAATCCGGCCAGCGCTCTGACCCAGGACGTCCAGGACCTGCACACCTACGGCAACGTATTCGACACGAAGTGGGTGACGATCCATGACACCGGCGCCGACGGTACGGCCCCGTTCAATGCCAACGCGCTGGCAAAGGCCAAGGATGGCACGCCGTTCAAGAGGCCGGAGAATGGGCAGTTCCGACCGGGCAGCCATTTCCGCGAGTTCTTCTTCGACGAGACAGGTGATACCAGCGCCTCCTCCACGGCCAACGCTGCCCACGGCGGATTTGGCAGCATCATGAAGCTCACGCAGCAAAGCCCGTCGGCCAATACCGGCAAGCTGACCATGTTCTATCGGAGTGACCAGGTGCATTCGTCCTTCGACAACGTCGCGTTTTGGAACGAGCACCATATCGTGTTCGTGGAGGATGCGGGCGACACGCTGCACGCGCAACGTAACGCGCTCGATTCCGCCTACATGTTCGACGTGCGGAAGGACTACTCCAATACGGCGAACCAGCCGATCCGCATCATTGCGCAGGGCCGCGACCCATCGGCGACGATCGACTCCGGATTGCTCGGCACCGACGGCTTCCAGAACGAAGGGGATAACGAGATCACAGGCATCCACGTTTCCGACGGCGATCCCGGCCCCGACGGGTTGCTTGGCGCGAAGGTTCCGCGGCCATTCAAAGCCGGCTGGCGGGTGTTCTACACGCAACAGCACGGTGACAACATCACCTACGAGATCATTCGCAATCCGCGTAGCGGCGATGATCGGGACGACGACTAGAATCGCCGATAACCTGCTCGCGCCGGCGACCCGCCGGCGGTAACCCAAGCGTTCCGTCGGGGCAGCGGCGGGGCGCACACGACGCGCATCGGGGCAGTTTGCTTTCGCCCCGGCGCGCGTTGTTGTTTGTGCCAGGCGAAGGCTGCGGCTTTGCCTGCTTCATACTGAAATTTCGTGTGCCGTCGCGGCCTTGAGGCGTATTGCCTTTAGGGGAACACGCTGCAGAGAGCTACCGGCCCAGCGATCGCTGAACGACCGCCCCCACGCGAGGAGATGCCGAGCCCGGCGCGCTATCGGCGCGCTCGGCGATCCGCATCTCCTCTCGGCAACAATGCGATCCTACAGGCCACATATGACAAGATGACGCGACCGTCGCGCCGTTTCGGTGGGCCACAGCGGCAACAACTCACACGTTATCCGCAGTTTCTGTGGATGGATTTCATTCCCTCGACATCACTGCGCGTAATCGGCGGCCGGCTCGGACTTGTTGGTCAGATTGCCGTTGACTGCGTCCTTGCCGAGACGATTGCTTGACGGGCCGCTGCCCGTCCCCGGCTGCTTCAGACTTTTCAAATACCCTTCACGCCGAATCGCATCGATGTAGTCCGCATAGTTCATGTCTTGCGGTTCGGGCAAGGTGAACGGTTCCATACAGAGCCTCGTGTAGTGATGATCGGAGAACTACTCTAGCGCCGCGCGGAGCCGGCTCGCAAGGGTTGAATCGCGCCGGCGGCGAGAGTCAAATCGAAAGTGCACGAGGCTGGCGCCGCAAGCGGGTGAGCGGGAAGGAAATTCAAATGCCGCGACCGGGGTCACTAGCGGTTACTTCTTGCTCGCCGCCATCCTCGCCTCCATGGCGGCCTTGCGGTCGTCGCCGACGCGCTTGAAGGCCGGCCGCTCGGCGAGCATCTTGAGGTAGGGTTTTACCTGCGGCAGGTCCTCGAGGACGTCGCGGCCGAAGCAGATCTTGGTTGCCAACGAGATGAGCGGCAGGTGCACGGCCGCTGCGCAATCGGCGTAGGTGAGCTCCTTGCCCGCGATGAACGGGTCGAACTTCGCCAGGGCCTTGAAGCCGCGCACGCCCTTTGCGAGGTCTCGCTCGACCTCCTTCTTGGTGTCGTCCGATACCTTGCCGCCGAAGAACGCCTCGCCGTACAGCCGCCGCGCCACCAGTTCCAGGTGCATCTCGAGATAGATCATCAGCTCGCGCACCTTGGCGCGCGCGACTGCGTCCTTCGGGTAGAGCGGCTTTTGCGGGTATGCATCCTCGAGGTATTCGCAGATCGCCTGCGATTCCGAAAGTTTCAGGCCCGCGTCCTCGATCCAGGGCACCTTGCCCATCGGGGAAGCCAAGCGTTGGCCGTCAGCCAGCGGCAACGCGCACTTGTCGTCTTCCTCGTGCGGCACGCCTTTCTCGAGCAGCGCGAGGCGCACCTTGTTGTGGTAGTTCGAGATGCGAAAACCGCACAGTTTGAGCATGTCTGGTCTCCTCCGCTTGAGTTTCCGGTCAGGCTCGTTTCTTGTTCGTGAGCGCCTCGGCGAGCGTGGTCTGCTCGGCGATCTCGAGCTTGGCGACCGCATTGCGGTGCACCTCGTCCGGGCCGTCGGCGAAGCGCAGCGTGCGCGCGTGCGCGTAGGCGTACGCGAGGCCGAAATCGTCCGACACGCCGCCGCCGCCATGCACCTGCATGGCCCAGTCGATCACCTGACAGGCCATGTTGGGCGCGAGCACCTTGATCATCGCGATCTCCTTCTTGGCGATCTTGTTGCCCACGGTGTCCATTTTCCACGCTGCATTGAGCACCATGAAGCGCGCCGAGTCGATCATGATGCGCGCTTCCGCGATGCGCTCGCGCGTCACGCCCTGCTCGGACACCGGCCGGCCGAATGCAACGCGGTTGGTCGCGCGCTTGCACATCTTTTCCAGCGCGCGCTCGGCCTGACCGATCAGACGCATGCAATGGTGGATGCGCCCCGGCCCGAGCCGCCCCTGCGCGATTTCGAAGCCGCGCCCCTCGCCCAGCAGAATGCTCGAAGCGGTCACGCGCACGTTTTTCAGCGCGATCTCCATGTGGCCGTGCGGCGCGTCGTCATAGCCGAACACGTTCAGATGCCGCAGGATCTTGATGCCCTTCGCATCCGCCGGCACCAGGATCATCGACTGCTGGTTGTGCCGCGACGCGTTGTCGGGGTCGGTCTTGCCCATCACGATGTAGACCTTGCAGCGCGGATCGCCTGCGCCGGAGGACCACCACTTGGTGCCGTTGATGACGTAGTCGTCGCCCTCGCGCTTGATGCGGCACTGAATGTTGGTCGCATCCGAGCTCGCCACGGCGGGCTCGGTCATCAGGAAGGCCGAGCGGATCTCGCCGCGCAGCAGCGGATCGAGCCATTGCTTCTTGTGCGCCTCGCTGCCGTAGCGCTCGATGGTCTCCATGTTGCCGGTATCGGGCGCCGAGCAGTTGAACACCTCCGCCGACCAGCCCACGCGGCCCATGATCTCGCACAGCGGCGCGTATTC
>JBGOTT010000121.1:0-10541 GCA_041476585.1 Gammaproteobacteria bacterium
CGACCGCTCCTATTCCCATTCAGAGAATGAAGGATGGGCAGACCGCGAATCCGCTGGACCGCACTGGCGCGCTTTCTCGTCGTGGGTTCAGGTATCTCACTGACGTCTTCGTCGATTACGTCCTCCCGATCAAGAAGCCGGATCTGACGATCTTCTGGTCAAAGGAGCCGGACGCGACGAATCACGCGTATGGACCCGGGACGTATAACTCGATCGATGCGACGAAGATGAACGACGAGATTCTGGGCCAGGTCGTCGCCAAGATCCGCCAGCTCGGCTGGGAGCAAACAACCGACATCATCATCACTCAGGACCACAATCACAGTACCGTCTCCGGTGATGTCGCGCACTACCCGTTTCGGGGAGTCGTCGATGGCGACGTCGGTTCGCACGATCCATACGGGTACTCGGTCTCGGGCTTCGTGCGGACTGCCGAGTTACTAACCCGGGACGGGCTTAGGGCCTACGATGGCGCAGGCTGTCGCGACGTACCGACATTGTCAGGGGTCCTGTTCGACAGCTCCCGTCTTCACCCTGCCAGGAATGACGTGGACGGGAGCGTTTGCGGAAAGCCGCAAAAGTACACCTCGCCAAGGTATTTGGTGCCGAAGCCGGTTCCCGCCGGAGGCATCGTCGTAGCCGCGAACGCGGGGAGCGATTACCTGTTCGTGCCGGATCGCGACTCCGGCACCGTGAAGGCCGCTGTAGTCAGTCTCCAGAGCCGATTACAGTTCGGCGCAATCTTCGTGAGCGACAAGTATGGGGACGTCGAAGGGACGCTGCCGATGAGCCTTATCAACACGGAGAACACGGTGTCCGGCCGGAGTCCGGACATCATGGTCAGCTTTACCTTCGACGAAAACGCGGCCGTGGCAGGCCGTCCTGGGATTAGCTACGCTAGCTCGGTCAACCGCAGGGGCGACCACGGCAGCTTCTCGCGGACCGATACGCATATCTCCATGATGGCCCACGGGCCTGACTTCAAGTCCGGCCTTTATGACACGCTTCCCACGGCGAACGTTGACATCGCGCCTACGGTCGCACGCATTCTCTTACTCAACATGCCTAGCGTTCAGGGCCGAGTGCTTGAGGAAGCATTGAAGGGCGGACCCGGCGTCACGGAATACACGGTGTTGGGCAAAACCTATCTGTCCTCAAGAAAAACCGGCTTGAAGGTAAAGCTCCCCACTGACCTCGACGGCCGCGCCATTGATCCCGGCCTGACTACGTACTCCGTCGAGCTGACGACAAAAGCCCTCAGCAGACGCGGCATAAGCCACATTTACTTTGACCAGTCCAGAGCCGTCCGCGAATGAAGCTTCGCCGAGCCACGACCAGCAGAAGAATTCTGAAGTGCGAGACAGTGCGCGATAACGCTCTAACCCGTAGCTGCTGCCGACGGGCCGCCGGCGCCGCGCGGTATTAATCGCCTGTAGCGGCCCGCCGCAGAGCACGACGTTGGGCAAGAACCGTTGGTGAGGCCGACCGCGCTGCGGTATGCGGCGCGACACCAATACCTCATCCCAACCCCTCGATCCGCTGCATGAAATTACGCTTCGCCTTGTGCTCCGCCCGCAGCCCCTCCAGCCACCCGAGGAACTCCTCCCTCTGCCCCGCGCGCTCCATCAGCGCCTTGATCCTGCCGACGAGCTCGGCGGCCTGGTCGTAGGCCCGGTTGTTCTTGGCATTTACGACGTCATCGATCGATTCCCGGTAGATGCCCGCAGCGTCTTCCGGGTGATCCTTCTCGCGCGCCCGCGCAAGTTGCATCCAGACGCTGCGGCTGCATTCGCGAGAGAAGCCTCGGAAAGCAGCCGTCCGAACGGATTGCCCAGTGGTCACGCCTCCTTTTTACTACGCCGGAGGCTCATGGGGTGAGCCTGCCGGAATTCGCCTACTTCGGCGCCATCCGGATCGCCCCGTCGAGCCGCACCACCTCGCCGTTGAGCATCTCGTTCTCGATCATCGCCCGCGCGAGATGGGCGTATTCCGCGGGCCGGCCGAGGCGCGGCGGAAACGGCACCATTTTGCCGAGCGATTCCTGCGCCTCCTTGGGCAGGCCCATCAGCATCGGGGTTTCGAATATGCCCGGCGCGATCGTGAGCACGCGGATGCCGTTGCGCGAGAGGTCGCGCGCGATCGGCAGAGTCATGCCGACGATGCCGCCCTTCGAGGCGGAATAGGCGGCCTGGCCGATCTGGCCGTCGTAGGCGGCGACCGACGCGGTGTTGACGATCACGCCGCGCTCCCCGGCCGAATTCGGCGCAGCCTTGACCATCGCCTCCGCGGCGAGCCGGATCATGTTGAACGTGCCGATCAGGTTGATGCTTACGACGCGGGTGAAGCGCGCCAGATCATGCGGAGCTTCCTTTCCGAGCGTGCGCTCGGCGATCGCGATCCCGGCGCAGTTGATCAGCACCTGCAGGCCGCCGAATTGCTTCAGCGCCAGTTCGACCGCCGCCTTGCCGTCGGCCTCGGAGGTCACATCGCATCTGATCGAACGCACGCCGGCGCCGAGCTCCCTGGCGATCTTCTCGCCCGCCTCGGCCTGCATGTCGGCGATGACCACCTTGCCGCCGTTCGCGACCGCCATGCGAACGGTCGCCTCACCGAGACCGGAAGCGCCGCCCGTCACAAGAAACACGCTGTTGTTGATTTCCATGATCGCTCCGCGAGTAAAAAGGGAGCGATTATAATCCGAGCCCTCCGATGCTTGCTCTCGGTTTCGATCTCCGCTTCGAAGACCTCTACGTACGCGATGGCCTTGTGCGCGCCGATGAGGCGTTCCTGCGCTTTCTCGGCGAAGCGGATCGCGCGCTGCTCGAACGGCTGCGAGCGGCGCGCGCGGCGCCGGATGCGCTTACATCGCTCGCCGAATCCGAGCTGCTGATCGCGCTGGCGCCGCACCTGGACGATTTCCTCGCGCGACTGTTCGGCATCGAGGGCGAAGTGCATGCGCTGTCGGCGCAACACAATGCGCTCGCACCGCTGTACTCGGTCAAACGACTGTTCGTGCAACGGCGCGCGATGCACAAGGTCAAACCGGAGACGCTTGCAGGTTTCGATCCGATCGCGGCGGAGCGCGAGCTCGAGCGGCGGTTCGGCGAAAAGTTCTGCGAACTCGCGTTTGCCACGCACGTTACCGCGTGGTTGAAGGATGAGGCGGCAAACGCCGCAGCGCTGGATCTCGCGCAGCGCTACGCCGCCTGGGCGTTGTCGACGCCGCAGGGGAAGGCGAAACACCGGTCCGGCGTGCTGTTCAAAACCCCGTCGAAACTCGACATGCTGCGCCTGGTTCCGGTGCAGACGCGAACCGACGAGGGCTTCGACCGGCACGCGCTGGATGCGCATCACCTGCGTCGCCGCGAAGGATTCGGCCTCACCGACGCCGGGACCGACCTCACCGGCGCGCTCGACCAGGCGAACTACTGCATCTGGTGCCACGAGCAGGGTAAAGATTCCTGCTCCACCGGACTGAAAGAGAAGGATCCGGCGCAGGGCTTCAGGAAGTCGCCCCACGGCGTGCCGCTGGCAGGCTGCCCGCTGCAGGAGAAGATCTCGGAGTTTCATCAGCTCAAGACCCGCGGCCAGGCGCTTGCCGCGCTCGCGGTCATCTGCGTGGACAACCCGATGGTGGCCGCAACCGGACACCGTATCTGCAACGACTGCATGAAATCCTGCATCTATCAGAAGCAGGAGCCGGTCAACATCCCCCAGGCCGAGACCCGCACGCTGAAAGACGTGCTCGAACTGCCGTGGGGTTTCGAGATCTACTCGCTGCTCACGCGCTGGAACCCGCTCAACCTGCGCCGCCCTGTTCCGCTTGCGCCGTCGGGCAAAAAAGTATTGGTCGTCGGCCTCGGGCCGGCCGGATTCACCGTCGCGCACCACCTGATGAACGACGGGCACGCCGTGGTCGGCATCGACGGTCTGAAGATCGAACCCCTGCCCGCGGAACTGTCGGGCGCGGACGCGCTCGGGCGACGCATGGCGTTCGGCCCGGTTCGCGATGTGCGCGCGCTGTACGAGTCGCTCGGCACGCGGGTCATGGCCGGATTCGGCGGCGTGGCCGAATACGGCATCACCGTGCGCTGGGACAAGAACTTCCTGAAGCTGATCCGCCTGCTGCTGGAACGGCGCCGCGAGTTCGCAATGATGGGTGGCGTGCGCTTCGGCGGCACCGTCACGCTCGAGGATGCATGGTTGATGGGTTTCGACCATGTGGCGGTGTGCGTCGGTGCCGGCAAGCCGACGGTGTTGGAAATCCCGAACGGGCTCGCCCGCGGCGTGCGGGCGGCGTCGGATTTCCTGATGGCGCTGCAGCTGACCGGCGCCGCGAAACCCGATTCGATCGCCAACATGCAGCTGCGCCTGCCGGTGGTCGTCGTCGGCGGCGGTCTTACCGCGATCGATACGGCCACCGAGTCGCTGGCGTATTACGTCGTGCAGGTCGAGAAATTCCTTCTCCGCTACGAAACGCTGGCCGCCGGGATTGGCGAGCACGCGGTGCGCGAGACCTGGGACGACCAGGAGCGCGAGATCGGCGAGGAATACCTCGCGCATGCCCGCACCATCCGCAAGGCGCGCGAAGCGGCCAAGCTCGACGGGCGCGACCCGCGCGTGGTCGAACTGCTGCAGGGCTGGGGCGGCGTGACGATCGCCTACCGGCGCCGCCTCGTCGATAGCCCGTCCTACACACTGAACCATGAAGAAGTCGAAAAGGCGCTGGAGGAAGGGATCGTCTTCGCCGAAGGCCTGACCCCGTCTTCGGTCGATGTCGACAACTATGGCGCGGTGAAGGGAATGCGCTTCCGGCACCGGAGCGGCGAAAAATGGCTTCCCGCGCATACGGTGTTCGTCGCGGCGGGCACCCAGCCGAATACGGTCCTCGCACGCGAGGATGCCCCGCACTTCACGCTGGACGGAAAATACTTCGCCGCCTGCGACGAGGAAGGCAAGCCGGCCAAGCCGGAGCCGTCCACCTCGAAGCCGGAGACGCCGCGGGTACTGCTCGCGCGGCACGACGACGGGCGTTTCGTCAGCTACTTCGGCGATGTCCATCCGTCGTATTTCGGCAACGTGGTAAAGGCGATGGGCTCGGCGAAGCAGGGTTATCCGGTGGTGTCCCGCGTGCTCGGCAAGCGGCCTGCGGAAAACGCCGAGTCCAGCGGACAGTTTTTCGCGCGGCTTGCGGACCGGCTGATCGCGACCGTCGAGCGGGTCGAACGCCTCACGCCGAACATCGTGGAAGTGGTCGTTCGCGCACCTGTTGCAGCGCTCAAATTCCGGCCTGGACAGTTCTACCGGTTGCAGAACTTCGAATCGCTGGCGCCGCTCGCGGCCGGCACGCGCATGCAGATGGAGGGCCTCGCGCTCACCGGCGCGTGGGTCGACCCGGACAAGGGACTCGTCTCGACCATCGTGCTGGAGATGGGCGGCTCGTCCGATCTGTGCGCGATGCTGCAGAAGGGCGAGCCGGTGATCCTGATGGGTCCGACCGGCTCACCAACCGAAATCGAGCCCGGCGAGACGGTCGTACTGTGCGGCGGGGGCTTGGGCAACGCGGTGCTGTTCTCGATCGGCCAGGCGTTTCGCGCCGCCGGATCGAAGGTGCTCTACTTCGCCGGTTACAAGAAGGCGATCGACCGCTACAAGGTGGACGAAATCGAGAACGCCGCCGACGTGGTGGTCTGGTGCTGCGACGAGCAGCCCGGTTTCAAGCCGCGCCGAACGCAGGACCGCTCGTTCGTGGGCAATATCGTGCAGGCGATGGACGCCTACGCGAGCGGCAGGCTCGGGTCCCGCGTGTTGCGCCTCGAGGACGCAGACCGCCTGATTGCGATCGGCTCTGACCGGATGATGGCGGCGGTGGCGCGCGCGCGGCACGACGTGCTGAAGCCGCACCTCAAACCGAAGCACGTCGCGATCGGCTCGATCAACTCGCCGATGCAATGCATGATGAAGGAGATCTGTGCCCAGTGCCTTCAGCCGCACCGGGATCCCGTGACGGGCGAGACCAGTTGGGTGTTCTCCTGCTTCAACCAGGACCAGTTGCTCGACAGCGTCGATTTCTCCGCATTGAACGAGCGTCTCAAGCAGAACTCGCTGGCCGAGAAACTCACCGCCAAGTGGATCCGGCATTGCATGCCGGACCTCAGGAGGCAACGCGCTTTCGTGTGATCAGGCCTTCACGCGGCTCCGGTACTCTCCGGTGCGCGTGTCGATCTCGATCATGTCGCCGGTATCGCAAAACAGGGGCACTTTGACCCCGAAGCCGGTCTTCAGCTTCGCCGGCTTGAGGACCTTGCCCGAAGTATCGCCGCGCACCGCGGGTTCGGTGTGGACGATCTGGCGCACCACGGTCTGGGGGATGTCCACCGAGATCGGCCGCCCCTCGTAGAGCGTCACCTCGGCCGGCATGCCGTCTTCGAGGTAATTGAGCCCTTCGCCCATGGCATCTGCGTCCACCTCGTACTGGTTGAACTCCTCGTCCATGAACACATACGAAGGCTCGGCGAAATACGAGTAGGTGACTTGCTTGCGCTCGAGCATCACCAGCTCGAACTTCTCGTCCGCGCGGTAGACCGTTTCGGTCGCGGCGCCCGAGAGCAGGTTCTTGAGTTTCATCTTGACCACGGACGCGTTGCGGCCGGATTTGCTGAATTCGGCCCGCTGCACTACCAGCGGATCCTTGCCGACCATGATCACGTTGCCCGAACGAATTTCCTGTGCGATCTTCATTTCCGTCCCGATTTGTGCGTAAGCAAACCTGCTATTTTAATCTCTCCTCGCAGAAATGCGCCAGATTGGCAGCAAGATCGCCGGGCAGCGCCAGCCGTACGGCCCATGCACGGGCGTGCTGGCGGAGCCGGTCCTGATGCCTGACCAGGGATTGCCAAGCCGCGCCGATCCGACCTGCCGGCGTTGCAGCCTCGTTCCAGCCGTGCCAAACCGAGCGCAGCGCCTCCCGGGACGACGGCTCAAGCCCCGCGCAATACACCTCAAGGAAGGCGTCCAGCTTCGCCCAGTGGGTGCGTTCCTGCTGCGCATAGATATGCCACACGAACGGCCGCAGGGCCCACTGCGCGCGCACGAATGAATCCTCTCCGCGAACGAAATTCCAGTCGCAGGCCCATAGCAGCTCGTCGTAGCGCGCCTGCGGCAGGAATGGCACCCAACGGGCTTCGAGGCTGCCTCGCCTCAGGGTCGAACCATCATCGGGGTCGGCCACGCCGAAAAACGCGCTTGCCTGGGACCTCAGGCTGCTCCGGGGCACGGCGGCGACCACCTGCCGAGTGCTGAGCGCCCATACGTGCATGAGTTCTGCCACGGCCGGATTTTCATACCCGAACAGCGATACGGCGATCGACCCTTGGTCCGGGGGAGCAAACCCGAGATCCCGCCAGAACGCGGTTTGCCGCCCTCGATCGCGCTGGAAGGCATCGCGCCGCGACTCGAGCGACGCTTCCTTCAATACGCCGCCCGTTCCCGGGACCACGCCTGGAAAGAAGAAATGGCGCGCTATCGGCAGGCGCGGATGCGGAGACGGCAGGCCATGGTGTCCGACGACCCACGCCTCGGCGCTCAAGTACTCGAGAATGATCCACAAAGACGGCGGGGCGCGGCTCGCCATCGCAGCGACATAAGCATCCGGCAGGCCGCCGCCGAAGGCATCCACTGCAATGTCCGCCGGCAGGCCGAAATCGGACGCCGCGGACCAATGGCGGATGTCAACCCGGGCGACGGATTGCGCCTCTCGGTCGCGAACCACCTCGGGAAACAACGCGTGCAAGGCATCCAGAGCGTCGATCCAGAGCCGCACGCAGGCGCCATGTTCTGCGGCGAGTTGCCGCGCCAGCCGCCAGCACACTGCTGCATCGCCGTAGTTGTCGACCACCCTGCAAAACACGTCCCACGACCGGGACATGGCCGGCTTACAGTTCTTCGCCAGGCGTGGCGGTTGCAAGGCGCTGCTGAAGCCTCTCGATCCGCTTTACCAGCAGGCGCAGGAAGGACTGGTTGTACTGCACCTGGCACGCAGGCGATGCCCGCGCCAGTGCGCTCGCCTTGATCTCCATCAGAACCACGGCCGTCGTGGCGGAAATGGTGGTGGTCCGCCGGGTGCTGCGGTCCTCGAAATAGAGGATCTCTCCGAAGCAGTGGCCGGGCATGAGCGTTTCGATCGGATAACCCGCGCGACTGACGAGTACCTCGCCCGATGTGAGAATGAAAAAACCGTCGCCGGCCTCTCCTTCGCGAACCACGATCGCGCCCGCGGGCAGGCGATGCCATTGGCCGATGCGCAGCGTTTCCCAGATCTCTACATCGCCGAAACCACGGAAGAACGGTAACGGATGGAGCGCGCTGAACCTCGCCGTATCGGACAGATCCTGGTCCGGAACGTGCAAGTGCTCGAACAACTGCTCGAGATCGCGCGCGAATTCGTGCCATTCGGCGTAGCGCTCCTCGCGGCTCTTCGCGAGCGCACGCAGCACGATACGGTCGAGCCCGGCGGGCAGGCCCGGCCGGTGCAGCGAGGGCGGCACCGGATCCATGGCGAGGATCTGATACAAAAGGCTTTCGCGGGTCGATCCGCGAAACGGCAGCTTCCCCGTCAGCAGCTGGTACAGAACCACGCCCAGCGAGTAAATGTCGGTCTGGTGGTTGAGCCGCTTGTCCTCCACCTGCTCCGGCGACATGTAGGCGGGAGAGCCGATCCCCATCAGGTAGGTGTGTGTCGCTGCCGTGTAGTGGGCGGCCCCGAAATCGCTGATCTTCAGTTCGGTTTCCCGGGCCAGCAGCAGGTTGCCCGGTTTGATGTCGCAGTGGATGACGCCCTGGTGCTGGGCGTAGGCGAGAGCGAGGCCCGCCTTGAACACGATCTCGACCACGCGATCGATCGGCAGCAGCGCATCGAAACTGCAATGCTGCTCGAGCGTCGTGCCGTCGACGTACTCCATGACGAGGTAGCTCTGGTCCGCGTCGCTGACCGCGTCGAGGATCGCCACGATGTGGGGATGCCTGAGCTTGCCCGTGAGTGCAGCTTCGTTCAGGAACAGGCTGTGAAAACGCCTGCGCAGCTCCGCATCGGCCGTCGGATCTCTCTGGATGACCTTGATCGCCACGTTACGGCCCGAAAACGGGTCCACCGCCAGATACACCCGGCTGGTCGAACCGCGGCCCAGGGCACGGATCACCGGGTATTTGCCGATTTTCTCTGGCAGCACGTCGCTCATCGGTTCAAAGTGTCTCCGAATGTGTAGGATATGCGCAATTCCCGTTCCGTCAGTCATGTGACGATGTTCACAGGTCGTTGACCCAGCCCCAGACTCGTCTTCCGGCGTTGCCGCGCCACACGGCCGTTCGCGCGGCGTTCGCTTCGCGACTGTGCTAGGTTTGCGGGGTGCGGGCTTCGATCTGGAGACCGTGGTTGCGCAATACGGAGCGAAGAATCGATGAACTGGCTGCGCCGCATGCGCGGCAAGGCCGGCCGCGAAGAGCGCGAACACCAGGCGGCGGCCGCACGGCTGTCCTCCAAGCCCACTTCGATGCCGGCGGTTGATTGGAACCGGCTCCGGGAGTCGATTCCCGCAGCCCCATCCGCCGAGGAGCGCGTGCAGCGCGAGCGCGAACTGGGCCGAGCCTGCGCCGCTCATCGGCAATCGCCGTTGCCGGAAGACGCGCCGGAGGTGTGGACGGAGGCGGTGTGCCACGCCGACGACAAAGCTGCGGCGACGCAATGGGCCGCCCGGCTGGAGGGCGATGCTTCGCTCGCCGAGGCGGCGGCGCACTGCCGCTTTGCGGAAGTGCGTCTCGCCGCTGCGCGACGCATCTCCGAGCTCGCGGTACTCAAGCAGCTCGCGGATTCGAGCCGCGGGAAAGACAAACATGTCTATCGCCACTGCACGGATGCGCTGCGCGCGTACCGGCAAAGCGGTGAACGCGCGCGCCGCGCGGCGCAACTCGCGCTCGACCTGCGAGCGCTGCTCGACGTACGACCGGTGGCCGTGTCGCGCCTGCTGCAGCTCGAAAAGGAATTCGCTGCCCTGGGCGAAGGCAAGCACGGACTCGCCGAGTGTGCCGATCTCCTCGCGCAGGCGCAGGCCTGCGTGCTCGCGGAAACGCGGACCCAGATTGAACTGCGTGCCCGTCTCGCTGCGGCCGGGGCGCTGCGTTCGGACATCGCCGGCGCCGAATCGCCGTCGCGCATTCATCTCGAGGCGTGGCAGAGGCGATACACCGACATCGCCGGGGAAGCGGCTGGCGCTCCTGCATGGCTGGCGAAATTTCCAGCAGGGCGCGAATTGGCGCACGCGCTGCATGATGCCGAATCGCGCCTTGCGGCACGTGCCCATGACCTCGAACGGGCGACGGAGCGCGAAAAAGTACTCGCGAGCCTGCCTCCGGTCGAGCAACCGCCGCCGAAGACCCCGAAGCCACCGAAGCGGGAGGTCGATCACGCATGCGTACAGCGCTCGCTCGACGAACTCGAACGGCATCTGCAGGACGGCAGGCTCGCCGATGCGGAGGGCGTCGCAAGC
>JBGOTT010000122.1:0-10511 GCA_041476585.1 Gammaproteobacteria bacterium
CATGGACGGCAAGGGCTACCCGAGAGGGCTCACCCGCGAGCAGATGTCGGTGCAGGCGCGCTGCATGGGCATTGCCGACATCTTCGAAGCGCTCACCGCCAAGGACCGCCCCTACAAGAAGGGCAAGACGCTGTCCGAGTCGCTCGAGATCCTCGGCAACTTCCGGCAGAACGGCCACATCGATCCGGATCTGTTCGACGTGTTCGTGCGCAGGAAGGTCTATCGCCGCTATGCCGAGATGTTTCTCGACAAGGAACAGATCGACGAGGTGGACGAATCGAAGATCCCCGGCTATCGTCCATAGACCCCTGCCCGGACTGCCCGGAATCGTCAGCAGGCATTGACGCAAATTGTCATCGCTATATGCTGCAGGAGCGGATTCGCGTGATCAGGTTCACGGATCGGGGGTGGCACGCAGCTTGCTTGAACCAAGGCGACGGCACCATCGCCGTAATTTCCCTCAAGGAGACATTCATGAAACAGATTCAGAAGGGCTTTACGTTGATCGAACTGATGATCGTAGTCGCGATCATCGGCATTCTGGCGGCGGTCGCACTCCCGGCGTACCAGGACTACACGACGCGCGCCAAGGTGTCGGAAGGGCTGGTGCTGTCGGGCGGCTTGAAAACGGCAATCGCCGAGACCTACGCTGCGAAAGGCGCAGGCGATATGTCGTGCCCGGTCGGCGGCCCCTGCAACAACATCGGCGCAAGTCCTCCGGCGGTTACGGCCAACGTGACGGGTGTGTCGAGCGATACGAAGGGGATGATTACGATCACCTACAATACCGCGGTCGTGGGCACCGGCAATTTGTTGACGCTGACCCCCTGGGACACCGCCACCAACGCGCAAGTTGACCTCAGCACTGCGGCAGCAGTACCGTTCTCTTGGAAGTGCGCACCCCCCGCCGCTACACCTGTCCTGAGCAAGTTCCTTCCGGCGACGTGCCGCTGAAGACTTGATGCTGTAGCGCCCTTAGCTGCAAGGGCGGAACAAGGCAAGGGCTCTGCCCTTGCTTTTTTTTTGCGTGCGGCCTGTCTGAGTATTAGACGGAACCTCAGTCGATGCCCGGGTTGCCCTCGGTCCCGATCAGGCGGGGAAGATTCAGTGCTTTCCGCGCAATAATCTTCCGTTCGCGCAGGTAGCGCGCAACCAGTTCCCAGATCGGTTCGCCCGTGGCGCCTTCGGCGACCGGCGCCCATCCGGCGACCTTGTAGGTCTTGTCCGCCTCGATCGGCCTGCCATTGATGCGCATTTCGCTGATGCGCGCGCCGATCGACGCGTTCGGGCTGCATGCATAGCTCATCCCGCCGACGCGCACCATGTCTCCGCCCTGCTGGAGATAGGGATCGGGATTGAACAGGTTGTCGCACACGTCTTCGAGTATCGTCTTGATCTGCGCTCCGCTCATCTCGTTCACCGTGGAGAACGGGTACGTGATAGCGGTCTGGTCCATCAGGTGTTCGAGCGTGATCGCCTCACCCGGCAGGATCGAGGTGCCCCAGCGAAACCCGGGCGAAAACGCGATCTGCGCGCCTTTCTCCTGCATCAGCGCGTCGAGGATGATCTGGTCGAAGCTGCCGTTGAAGTTGCCGCGCCTGAACAGCAGGTCCTCGGTGATGGCGAGCTTTTCGGCAAGCTTCGACGCGTGCGGCGCGCGCGTGTGCCCGATGTGGGCCGCCATCGCAGCGTCGGGCGGCAGCAATTCGCTGAACACCGGCATCAGGCGATAGCGAACATCGGCCAGTTTCCCGCCGCTCACCTGGAGGTCGACCAGCGCCAGAAACTTGCCGTTCGAACCGGCATTGGTGACGAGCGTCCTGCCGTCGCCGTTCGCAACGGTCACGGGTGAGGGCACTGCGTCGTGGGTATGTCCGCCAAGGATCAGGTCAATGCCCCTTACCCGGCCGGCGAGCTTGAGATCGACGTCCATGCCGTTGTGCGAAAGCAGCACCACCAGTTGCACGCCCCTGTTGCGCACCTCGTCCACGAGTTTCTGCAGGCGCGGCTCCTGGATGCCGAAGGTCCAGTCCGGGACCATGTGGCGCGGATGGGCGATTGGCGTATACGGAAAGGCCTGGCCGATGATCGCCAGCGGCACGCCGTTCATGCTGCGCAGGCTGTAGGGCTTGAATACCGGGTCCTCGAAGTCGGCGGTCTTCACGTTTTGGGCGAGGAACTCGATGTCGCCGAGGTCCTCATCCACCGCCCGCTTCATCCGCTCCGCGCCGTAGGTGAACTCCCAGTGCGCGGTCATCAGGTCCACGCCGAGCAGCTTCTGCGCGCCGATCATGTCGGCGCCTTGCGTCCACAGCGAGACCGCCGAGCCGTGCCAGGTGTCGCCGCCGTCGAGCAGCAGCGCGTTCGGCCGTTCCGAGCGCAGGCGTTTCACCAGCGTGGCGAGGTGCGCGAAGCCGCCGACCTTGCCGTAGCGCCGGGCCGCGCTCTCGAAATCGAGGTGGGTATGCGCGTGCGCCTGGCGGCTGCCGGATGCAAGGCCGAAGTGGCGCAGCAGCGCCTCGCCGACCAGATGCGGTGGTTTTCCCGCAGCTGCGCCGACACCGAGGTTGACGTTCGGCTCGCGAAAGTGGGTCGGCAGCAGCTGCGCGTGGCAATCGGTGAAGTGCAGCAGGCTGACGTTGCCGAAGGGCGGCGCGGCGTACAACTCGTCCGCGGCCTGGGCGTCGCTCAATGCCGGGCGCAGGCTGGCGCCGGCGCCCGCGGCGAGGGCCAGCAGGCTCAGGAATTCGCGTCTGTGCAAGTGCCTACTTGTTCACCGGTGAGCCGGGATCGAGCAGCAGCGCCACCACGTGGGTGATCTGCTCGGGGGTGAGAAACCCGTGGTGGCCGAAGCGCGGCATGTTGGAGCAGGGGGACACGATCCACGCGTTGTAGATCTTGTCGTAGACGAATTTCTGCATCGCCTCGCTCGCGCCGCGCTGCTTGCCGTAGCCGAGCAGGCTCGGCCCTATGGTGCCGAAGGCAAGCTCCTGCGGCGCGACCTGGTGACATGCGTAGCAGTTGCCGCCGTTCGGGCGCTTGGGATCGTCGGTCTGCTCGCCGAAACGCATGCCGAAGCCGCTCTGGGCGATGCGCTCGCCCTGTTTCCAGTCGCCCGTCAGCTTCCCGCTCGCGGGGTACTTTATCTCCTGCTGCGCCCTGGCGATGAAAGCGTCGAGCTGCGCGCGCGGAATCTTTGCCACCTCATTGCGCACCGCGGTGCACATCTTCTGCCCATCGTCCTGGTTCATCCGCGCCATGACCTCGGGCGGGTACTTGTACTCCAACGTCGAGTAGCTCGACCTGATCACGCGCTGGATGGTTTCCTCGGTCACTACCGGCTCGGGCGCGCTCGCGCACGCCGCGAGCAGGACGGCGCCGATTCCCTGCAATGCAATGTTCCTGGTCTTCACTGCCGTCCCCCTAGCGTCTCATGCCGGGCACGTTGATCTCGGCCCCATTGGCGCCGTGGCTGAGGTAGGTGTGCAGCGCCACCGTCCATTCCGAACCGAACTCGACGTTCGGCAGCCGCATCTGCCATCCGCAGTCGAACAGGCGATGCTGCATCGTGCGCACGGTGCTGTTCGAAACGCGGTACGCTGGCCAGCCGCGCATTACGTTGTCGATCTCTTTCTTGTTGGTCGCGTTGTACAGGTCCTGCAAACGGATGCGCTTGCCTTGGTCGGCATGGCAGGTGGCGCACGCGAAATCCATCTTCGACATGCGGCGATAGAAGAGCGTCTCGCCGATCTTGTAGGCCTCCCGTTCCTTTGCGTGTTCCAGCCGCACGTCGATCGGCATGTGGTTCGACTGCGCCGCAATGTAGGTGGCGAGCGCCTCGATGTCCGATTCGCGGTTCAGGTCGCCGAACTTGGTCTTGACCGCGTCCTTCGGCGCGAATCCCTGGAGCGCCACCATGCAGTGCACCAGCCGCGTCTCCATGTCCATCACGCGGTCCGCGTCGGCGAAATAGCGCGGCAGGCGCGCGTAAGCACCCTTGACGACCCCGGGCCCCATGCCGAAATCGCACTGCTCGAGGGAGGCGTTCTTCGGCCCGCGTCGCTGCTTGAACAGTGCCTCGCCCCGGATCTCCCAAAGCTCGCCCGGGTTGTCCTCGGCGATCATCCTGCGGTATTTCAGGACCTCGTCTTCGGTGGTTTGCGCTAAGGCGAAACCGGTCGCCGCCGCGAATGCCGCGGCTGCAACGACTGCCCTGCGTGACAGTGTTCGCATCGGTGCCTCCTCCTCAGTTGGGCCGCGATGCGTCCGCGGCTCGTTCTCTGCCTCAGACGAGCGCCGTTTCGGTCCTGTTCGTATCGCCCTTGTTGTCGAGCCAGCTGACCTCGATCTTGTCGCCGGGCTTGACGCCCTTCACCCGGAACGAGAACACCGGGTTGCGCGAAACCGCCTGGCTGATCTGGCCTTCAACCACCGTCCTGCCGTTGACCTTCACCTCGACATTCTGGATGAAGTGCAATGGCACGATGTTGCCGCCGCCGTCCTTGCGCTGGCCGGTTTCCATCGGGTGGTTCATCAGCACCCGGATTTCGCCCGTGTCCCCCTTGAGGGTGGCCCTCACCTTCATCGGATCTGCCATGTCAGCCTCCGCATCCGCCGATGGTCACTTTGACTTCCTTCAGCGCGACGTAGAACTTGCCGCCCGCTTCGGCAACCACGCGCACGTTGGAGGACTCGCCCATTTTCACGTTCACCTTGACGAACGGCAGCGCGCCCTCCTTGAAATCGAACTTGCCGGCGAGCGGGAAGGGGTTCTTGTCGATCAGCACCGCAATCGATTTCGTGCCCGGCACGTTGCTGGCGATTTCGATCGGAACCACGCCGCCATTCTCCGCAATCTGCGGCGCTTCGATCACCACTTCGCTGCTCTCAACAGCATTGGCCACGCCGATGCTTTTCAGCGCGTCGGCGGGAGTCTTGGCGCCGAACGCGTCCTTGTTCCAGCCGGCGGCGAGCGCCTTCTGCGGCTTGAGCAGCCCGGCGGCCAGCGCGATGGCGAGCGCCGCGCCTCCCCCGGTTCTCCTCAGCATCATCCTGCGGAATGCATCCATGACTTCTCCTTTGTCTTACTGCGCCAAACCATCCTAACGGGCTGAAAAGTCGAGCGTAAATCAATCGTTCTGATCCGGCAATGGGCTGCGCCTATGTGCGGCTGCGGCGCCACCGGCCCGATTTTCCGCCGCGCTTCTCGAGCAGCTGAATGCCTTCCATACGCATCCCCCGGTCAACCGCCTTGCACATGTCGTAGATCGTGAGCAGACCCGCGCTGGCGGCGACCAGCGCCTCCATCTCCACACCAGTGCGGCCGCGGCATTCCGTCGTCGCGACCAGCGTGACTGCCGAGCGCGCGGCGTCGAATTCGAACTCGACCGCGACCCGGGTCAGCGAGATCGGGTGGGCGAGCGGAATCAGCTCGGAGGTCCGCTTGGCCGCCTGGATCGCCGCGATGCGCGCCACGGCGAGGACGTCACCTTTCTTCGCGCGGCCCTCGAGCACCGTGCGAAACGTCGCCGGCTGCATGACGATGGATCCGCAAGCGACCGCGATGCGGCGGGTTTCGCCCTTCGCGCCGACATCGACCATGTGCGCCTGGCCGCGCCGGTCGAAATGCGTGAGTTTTCCTGCCACTGGGGTGCGGTTGCGGGCGTTTGCGACGGAAGGAACTCCGACGCTTGCAAGGTATCATAAACAGATGCGGTTTCTCACGTTGCTTATCGCCGCCACGCTCTGGGTTGCGCCGCGGGCGTGGGCCCAGGCCTTGCCCGATCTCGGCGATCCGTCCGGCGGCGTGCTGTCGCCGCAGATGGAGCGGCGCATCGGCGAGACCATCGCGCGCGAGATCCGCTTTCGCGACCCGAGCTATCTCGACGATCCCGGGGTCAGCGAATATCTCAATCGGCTGGGCCAGCGGCTGGTCGCAGCCAGCCCCGGCGCGCGGCTCGACTTCGAATTCTTCGCCATCCAGGATAGCTCGGTCAACGCGTTCGCGCTGCCCGGCGGGTTCATCGGTGTGAATACCGGGTTGCTGCTCCTCACGGAGACGGAGTCGGAACTCGCGTCGGTGCTCGCGCATGAGATTTCGCACGTCACCCAGCACCACATCGCGCAGATGATGGGTGCGCAGCAGAGGATGACGATCCCCACCATGGCCGCGATGTTGCTGGGGATGCTCGCGGCGCGCTCCCGGCCGGACCTCGCGCAAGGCGCGCTGATGGCATCCCAGGCCGGGGCGGTGCAGGCGCAGATCAACTATACGCGCGGCTACGAGCGCGAGGCCGACCGCCTCGGGTTCGCTCTGCTTTCGTCGGCCGGATTCGACGTGAGCGCGATGCCCGTGTTTTTCGAGAGGCTGCAGCGCGCGACGCGCGTTTCCGAGGGCGGCATGCCGAGCTATCTGCGGGACCACCCGGTGACCACGGAGCGGATTGCGGACGCGCAGGCCCGCGCGGCACAAGCGCCCTACCGCCAGCACGCCGATTCGATCGAATTCCAGCTGGTACGCGCAAAGCTGCGCGCGGAGAGCGGCGACGCGCACGACGCGGCGGTGCATTTTGCCGCCGCGCTTCGCGACCGGCGCTATGCGGACGAAACGGCTACGCGCTATGGCCTGTCGAGCGCGCTGCTGCGCGACCGGCGCCCGGCCGAGGCGGCGGCGGAAGCGATGGCGCTGCACGCCGGCGCGGTGAAGAGTCCGATGATCGAGCTGCTCGCGGCACGTGCCAGCCAGGCCGCCGCAGAATCCGCCAGGGCATTCGAAATCCTGCGCGCTGCGCGGGAGCGCTATCCGTACTCGCGGCCATTGGCCTACGCCTGGCTGGACGCCCTCCAGGCAGCCGGGCGCACGCAGGAAGCGCTGGGCGCGGTCGGCGAGCAGTTGCGCGCATGGCCGCACGATCCGCATCTCTACGAGTTCCAGGCGAAGACCTATTCGGCGCTCGGCCGGCGCCTGCAGCAGCATCGGGCGCAGGCGGAGTTCTACGTCCTGCAGGGGAGCCTGCCTGCGGCGATCGAGCAGCTTCAACTCGCGCAGACCGCGGGCGATGCAAACTTCTATGAGCTGTCTTCGGTGGATGCGCGCCTGAAACAGCTGCGCGAGCAGCACGCGCGCGAGCTGGGCGACGCGAAGCCTTTTTAGTGTAGTGCGTCAGTAACATATGCGCGGTCGCGCGGCATCATCGCCTGTCGCGCATGGGCGCCCTGCCGCATGGAGACGGTCCGATCGTGCTGAACAGCAAGAAGATCGTGGTTGTGATGCCGGCTTACAACGCCGAGAAAACGCTGCACCTGACGCTGGACGAGATACCATCCGACGTGGTGGATGAAGTCATCCTGGTCGACGATCGGAGCGAAGACGGGACGCAGCAGCTCGCGCAGAGCCTCGGCGTCAAGACGATTCTTCACGAGTCGAATCGCGGCTATGGCGGGAACCAGAAGACCTGCTACGCGGCCGCGCTGGCCGAGGGCGCGGACGTGGTCGTGATGGTGCACCCCGACTATCAATACACCCCCAGACTGGTTACGGCGATGGCGGCGATGATCACCAGCGGCGAGTTCGATGCGGTCCTGGGATCACGCATCCTCGGCCGGGGAGCGCTGAAAGGCGGCATGCCCCTTTACAAGTACGTCGCGAACCGTGTCCTCACGTTTGCCGAGAACATACTGATCGGCTACAAGCTTTCCGAATATCACACCGGATTCCGCGCCTGGAGCAGGCAGTTGCTGGAATCGCTTCCACTCGAAGAGAACTCCGACGACTTCGTTTTCGACAACGAGATGCTGGTGCAGGCGCGCTATTTCGGCTTCAGGATCGGCGAGATTTCCTGCCCCACCCGGTATTTCGCCGCCGCGTCTTCGATCGGTTTCAGGCGCAGCGTCGTCTACGGTATCGGCGTGCTCCGCACCGCGCTGAAATACCGGATGCACGTATGGGGACTGATGAAGTTTCCGATTTTTCGTCCGGCCCGCACCGGCACCCCGGGCAGGTCCGGGACGGTTCGTTGCTAGTTTCCCCGCCGGAGCACTCCCCGGCGCTGCATGCCGCGTCCGGGATCGGCGGGACCCGCGCACACTTGCTCGCCGTGGTCGTGCTGGTGCTGGCGCTTGCGCTGATCTACGGCAGGGCCGGCGGGTTCGACTACGTGAGCTACGACGACACGGACTACGTCGTCAATACCGAACCGGTTCGAGCGGGTCTGACGGCAGACGGGGTGCGCTGGGCCTTCACCACATTCCGCATGGCTAACTGGCATCCGCTGACGTGGATCTCGCACATGATCGACGTGTCCCTGTTCGGGCTCGGGCCGGGCCCGCAACACCTCGTCAACGTCGCGTTTCACGGAATCAACAGCCTGTTGGTCTACCTGCTCGCACTGGCGCTGCTGCGCAACTTGCTCGCCAGCCTGCTGGTCGCCTATCTGTTCCTGGCCCATCCGCTGCACGTGGAGTCCGTGGGCTGGATCGCCGAGCGCAAGGACCTGCTGTGCGGCATGTTCTTCCTACTGTCGATTCTCGCCTACCTGCGCTACGCTGCGCGCCCCTCCGCGAAGCGCTACGCGCTGGCGATTTGCGCCTTCGCGCTGGCATTGCTCTCGAAGCCGATGGCGGTCACGCTGCCCGTCGTGCTGCTGCTGCTCGACTTCTGGCCCCTTGGTCGACTACGCGGGGAGCCCGCGCTGGTACTGGGCAGGCGCTTCCCGGCGTACGCTGTGCTGCTCGCCGAGAAGGTCCCGCTGTTTGCCCTTTCTCTGGCCTCGGGAATCGTGACGCTGGCCGCGCAAAAGGCGGTGATTGTGGCGATGGATAGCGTGCCGCTGGACTACCGGCTGGTGAACTCGGTTGTTGCCTACGCGACCTACCTGCACGACACGATTGCCCCCACCAGGCTCGCCATCCTGCATCCGCTGCTTCCGATCGATCCTCTTACATCGTTTCTCCCGTCGCTGCTCGTGCTTGGTGCGATCAGCGTCGCGGCGGTCGTCTGGCGATCCAGGTACCCGTGGCTGCTGTTCGGCTGGCTCTGGTTCCTGCTGACGCTGCTGCCGGTGATCGGACTGCTCCAGGTCGGCGAACAGTCGCATGCGGATCGCTACATGTATCTGCCGTCGATCGGGCTTTTTCTGGCGCTGGGAGCCGCGGTCGCGCGGCTGAGCAGTGCGGCATCGAAAAAGGCGCTGTTGGCGCTCGTTCCGGTGCTGGCCTTCTACTCGTTCATCGCGTGGGTCCAGCTTGGCAACTGGTCGGGGTCATACATGCTGTTCACGCGTGCGCTCGTCGTCGTCGGCGAAAGCTTCCAGGCCCATGTCATGCTTGCCGGTTTCCACCTGCGCGTGGGACAGGTGCAGGAGGCGGAGGCGCACGCGTTGAAGGCACTGTCGCTGAATTCCGATTCGGCGCCGGCCTATGCGATGCTGGGCGTCGTGCTGGCGGCGAAGAAGGATTATCCAGGCGCGGAACAGTTGTTCCGCGAGGCGTTGAGCAAGGCTCCAGGAAATGCCGTGATGCTGAACAATCTCGGCATCTTCCTCGAAGAGCAGGGGCGGCGCGACGAGGCGAGGGAATTGTTCGCGGCGGCGTTGAAGGCCGATCCGAATCTGTACAAGGTGAGGCAGAACCTGAAACGCGTGGGAGGCTGATCGAGCCCGATGCATTGCTGGGTATGTGGCGAGCACGCCGGATTCGGGCGGCTGGAGGTGCGCGACGCCGACAGCGGCGTCGACGAGTATTGTCTGACCCTTTGTTCCGCCTGCCGGAGCGGCGGGCTGGAGAATCCGCCTCCCGCGGAGGCCCTCAGCCGACACTACGGTGCGTCGTACTACGGTGGCGGCGACTCCAAGTTCTCCGCGCCATTGCAGGCAATCCTGAACCTGTCGACCAGGATGCGTGCGAGGTCGATCCGCAATTCACTGCATTGCACGCCGGCGCCGCTGGTGCTGGACATCGGCTGCGGCAGAGGATCATTGCTCGCCGAACTGGCCGGGCTGGGCGCGCGGGGAGTCGGGCTGGAGCGCGCTGCCCCTGGGTCGTTTCGCGGGCATGCGGGCCTCGAACTGCGGGTTGGCGAGCTGACCGAACAGCGGTTCCCGGCGGCGAGTTTCGACGCGGTCGTGCTGTGGCATGCATTGGAGCACCTTGCGAATCCGCAGGCGGTTCTGGCGGAGATCGGCCGGATCATGAAGCCCGGCGGGCTGCTGGTGATCGCCGTGCCCAACAACGCGAGTTGGCAGGCGCGATTCTTCGGCCGTTGCTGGTTCCACCTGGACGTGCCACGTCACCTGCATTTTTTCGGGCACGCGGGGCTGCTGCGCCTGCTGCGCCAACAGGGCTATGAGGCGCTGGCGTCCAGCACCTTCGATCCGATCCAGAACCTTTTCGGATTCGTTCAAAGCTGCCTCAACGGCCTTCCCGGCAGCGCGCCCAACCGGCTTTACCAGCTGATGCGCAGCGAACAGGCGCCCATCAGGGTTCTGGAGATGCTGCTGTGGATGCTTCCGGCC
>JBGOTT010000123.1:0-10510 GCA_041476585.1 Gammaproteobacteria bacterium
GCCAGGTACGAGGTGTCGGGCGAGCGCAGGAAGCCGAAGCCGTCGGGCAGCACTTCCAGCGTGCCGTCGCCGAAGATCGATTCGCCCTTCTTCGCCTGGCCCTTGAGCAAGGCGAAGATCAGGTCCTGCTTGCGCAGGCGGTTGGCCCCCTCGATCTCGTTCGTGACGGCCATTTCGACCAACTGGGTGACGTGGAGGGTCTTGAGCTCGGATAATTGCATTGCAAACGCCGATTGGAGGCCGGGGAACTGCGACCTGCCGGGGAAGGTGCGCCGGGTGCGGCGCTGGAAACTGCCTTGCGCCGCGCCGTTGTGCGGCGCGACGCTCGGATCAAAGACTAAGGTGTTTAGATATTGCTGTCAAGAAACGCGGTGAGCTGCGATTTTGTCAGCGCGCCAACCTTGGTTGCCTCGACGTTGCCGTTCTTGAACAGCATCAGCGTGGGAATGCCGCGCACTCCGAATTTGGCCGGTACCTGCTGGTTTTCGTCCACATTGATCTTGGCGATCTTGAGGCGGCCCTCATACTCCTTGGCGACCTCGTCCAGGACGGGGGCGATCTGTTTGCACGGGCCGCACCATTCGGCCCAGTAATCGAGCAACACCGGGGTGCCGGACTTCAGCACTTCCGGTTCGAAGGTGTCGTCGGTGACATGCTGTATCTGTGAACTGCTCATGGCTCCTCGTATCGGGTGGGCGGGTCTTGCCGGGGGGGCTACACCGCTATTATGGGGGTCGCGGCGGCGGAACCCAAACCGCATGCTAAACTGTTGATTCACATAACCTTACTGATCACATGACTTACGTCGTCACCGAATCCTGCATCAAATGCAAGTACACCGACTGCGTCGACGTCTGCCCGGTGGATTGCTTCCGGGAAGGCCCGAACATGCTCGTCATCGATCCTGACGAGTGCATCGACTGCACCTTGTGCGTTGCGGAATGCCCGGTAGAGGCGATCTTCGCCGAGGACGACGTGCCCGATTCCCAGCGGGAATTCATTGCGCTGAACGCCGAACTTGCCAAAGGCTGGACGCCGATCATCGAGCGCAAACCCGGCCCGCCCGACGCCGACGAGTGGGCGAAGACCAAGGACAAGAAACACCTGCTCGAAAGGTAACTACAGCCTAGAGGTTGATGCGGGTACCGAGTTCGACCACGCGCTCGGGCGGCAGCTTGAAGGATTCGGCTGCGGAGGGGCTGTTGCGCTGCATCCAGCGGAACAATTCCCTGCGCCACGTGAACAGCCCCCGCTTCGCCGCGCGCGCGATGGTGGATTTGCCGAGAAAGAACGTCGCCTGCGCGGGTTCGACGTCGAGCGCGAGGCGCTTGAGCAGCGCCAGACCTTTCGGAATGTCTGGCTCCTCCATAAAGCCGTAACGCAGCGTGGCCTGGTACAGGCGACGGGGTTCGATCACGTTCAGCTCGGCGCGCTCCAGGTTCGGCACCCGGGGCACATCCGCATCCATGATGGTCAGGAACACCACGCGCTCGTGCAGCACCTTGTTGTGCTTCAGGTTGTGCATCAGCACGGTGGGCACCGAATTCGGATCGGCCGCGAGGTATACGGCGGTGCCCGGCACGCGCGGAATCTCGGGGCCGAACAGCTTCGCGAAATCCTCCACCGGCACGCGCCTGCCCGCTGCATGCGCCGCGAGGACCGTCTGGGCGCTCTTCCACGTGGTCAGCATCACGAACAGTGTCAGCCCGCAGGCGAGCGGAAACCAGCCGCCGTCGGCGAACTTGGCCGCGTTCGCGGCAAAGAACACCAGCTCCACCAACCCGATCACTACCAGCAACGCAACGAACAGCGGGTTCGGCCTGTGCCGCATGGTGAGGGTGACGATGCCGATCAGCGCAGTGGTGAGCACCATCGTGCCCGAAACCGCGATGCCGTAGGCCGAGGCGATCGCGCTCGACGACTTGAATGCCAGCACCAGCAACACCACCAGCACCAGCATGGTCCAGTTCACCTGCGGGATGTAGATCTGCCCGCGCTCCGTTTCCGAGGTGTGGCGCGTCGGCAGGCGCGGCAGGTAACCGAGGCGCGACGCCTGCTGCGTCACCGAGAACGCGCCCGAGATCGTCGCCTGCGATGCGATCACTGTCGCAGCGGTGGCGAGCAGCACCATCGGCATCAGCAATTCCTGCGGCGCAAGCAGATAGAACGGGTTCTTCATCGCCGCCGGGTCGCGCAGTGCAAGCGCACCCTGGCCGAAGTAATTGAGCATCAGCGACGGGAACACCAGGCCGAACCAGGCGACGCGGATCGGGACCGGCCCGAAATGGCCCATGTCGGCATACAGCGCCTCCGCGCCGGTGAGGGCGAGGAACACCGCGCCCAGGACCAGGAAGGTGAGGCCGGGCGAGCGCGCCGCGAAACCGAGCGCGTAGCGCGGGTCGAGCGCCGCGAGCACCGAGGGCGTCTGCGCGATCGACAACGCACCCAGCGTCGCCAGCACGAAGAACCAGAGCACCGTGATCGGGCCGAACAGCCGGCCGACCGCTCCGGTGCCGCGGCTCTGGATCGCGAACAGCCCGACCAAGATCGCGATGGTGAGCGGCAGCACCCAGCGCTCGAAGGCGGGCGTTGCGACCGACAAGCCTTCCACCGCGGAAAGCACCGAGATTGCGGGCGTGATGATCGCGTCGCCGAAGAACAGCGAAGCGCCGAAGATGCCGAGCACCGCCACCGTCCAGGCAAGTTGCGGGCGCTCGCGAGTCAGGCGCGACGCGAGCGCGAGCAGCGCGAGAATGCCGCCCTCGCCGTGGTTGTCGAAGCGCAACACGATGGTGATGTATTTGAGCGACACGATCAGCGTGATCGACCAGAACATCATCGACAGCACCGCCAGGACGTTGGCCTCGCTCAAATGCAGGCCGTGCGGGCCACTGAACGCCTCTTTGAAGGCGTACAGCGGGCTGGTGCCGATGTCGCCGTAGACCACGCCCAGCGCCGCCAGCGTCAGGACCGCGAGGGAGGACTTGCCGGTGGTGGAGTTGCCGTTCTGGTTGGAGTGGGCCAAATGGACGATCCGCGTGGCCACGTGGGGGCGCTGAATATACGCTCGGGGATGCTGCGATGCAACACGCGCACCCGGATGGTGATCTCGCCGCCGCTGACTTGCGCCTAGCGCGTGAGAACGCCCACCGCACTTTTCCCCGGCACGAAGAAGTAGCCTCCGCCGCGCACCGTGATGAAGTTCTGCAACCCCTTCAAGCGTACGGGACCTCCAGGGGTGGGAACGGTCATCGTCTCGCCCGCGCCACGGTATCCGCCGATCGGGTCGATTTCGTTTTCCAGTCCATGAAAGCTCGGTCCGAGGAGCCACGTCTGCTGCAAGAACTCGAACTGCCTTTCGATGTCGGCATTGACGCACATGAACAGCAGGCCTGGATGCGCGCCATTTTCCGGCTCGTAGCTGCGGCCCACCCGCAGGATGCGGTGGCGATTGGTGATCGCAATCTGGAGCTCCGACCCAGGCTCGAAGCTGTCGCGCGGGTTGGCGCGCCGGATGTGCGCGCCCAAGGGGCAGCGCAATCCGTCGGGATCGTCGCGGCCGAACAGAAAATCGTTGTCCGGAAACCGGGGCTTGCTTCCCGCGGTGCCCGGCCCCTCCGGGTGCCTGACCAGCGAGGAACCGTCTTTCCAGCGGCCCAACATCTTGGCCGCGATCCAGTGCTCGAGCGCGGCGGAACCGCCGCGCGGAACGCGCGTGTCGGCCGCCAGAGCGCGCGCTGTCTCAACAAGATATTTCTCGTAGCAGGCCTTGTCCTGCTCAAGCTGGCGCACGACGAGGAACGTGCCGTTGCGCCCGATGTCGCGCCCCTTGCTGCATGGCGAGGGCCCGGCGTTGCCGAGGTTGTCGCGGTAGCCCAGCACCAACTCGCCCGGCTCGACGGCATGGAGCTTGTTTCCCGCCTTCGACCAGTTTCTCGAGCCGCGCATGATCGGTTGGGAAATCCCGTCCCGGAAGCCGAACGGCTCGCGGATCTCGCGTCGCTTGGAAACCGGGTCGATCTCGGGAACCACGCCGAGCCGCACTTCTTTTACCATCGAGCATTCGAATTCCCGCAGCTGCCGCTTTCTCTTTTCGATCTGCGCGCGCAACCCGTCGTCCGTGGCGGCGTACAGCATGAGCACGGCGTCGACTTCGGTACCGGTTCCGCCCCACGACCAACGGCCCGGGTCGTCGCCGAGCGCGCGCGCGCGCGCCGGCGCCGACATGCCGTGCTGAAAAGCGGTTGGAAAGGTCGCGATCGCCCAGTCATCGAGGCCGAGCTTGCGCATGCCGCCGCAGGTGAACGCGACCACCAGTGCAGAACGCTCGGGCGGGCGCTCGCCATAGCAGATGTCCGGCCCGATCTCGCGCAGCCACCTGCGCGCATCGTCCGGCTGGCCGAGCCGGACGATCAGGCAATGCGCGAACCTGAGGGGGGACAAGCCGCCGAAGACGAGGGTGGGAATCTCCTCCGACTCCACGGTTTCGGGAAGCGCGTATCCGAAGAGCGCAAGCCACGTTGCCGCCTCGCTCTCGCTCGACGCACTGGCAAAGCCGTGGCGGATGGCCGCATTCGCCCGGATGCGGCTCGTGGTGAGGTCCGGATAGGCGCTGTACCAGAAGCGCGTCGGCACCTGTTGCCGCCGCGCCCAGCGCTTGAAGCGCGTGCCGTCGCTCGCGCCGCCGACGATCAGATTGGCCGTTCTCGGGAAGTCGCGCGTGTTGCTCCAGATGCTGCTCAATCCATCATGCAGTCGCGCGATGAAATCCTCGAGGTAGCTCTGCCAGCTGCCGTCATAGTTCGACAGAAAGACCAGCCGGTCGGTTCCGGGCAACAGCACCCAGCGGGCGAAATGGATGGTCCCGATCTTGTTGAGGAATCCGGGCTGGGAAAGGTGCGTCGCAAGTTCACCGATCAGCCAGAGTGCGATGCGCAGTGTCACGCGCCGCACGAGCCCCGGCTTCAGGATCGAAATGCCGGTGAGATGGTTCTGCGCAGCCAGATTTTCGCGCTCCATGATCCGCTGCACGTGTTCCAGGGGGGGCTCGACGTCGATCGGGATATCGTCCTTTTCCTGACGCTGCAGCTTCCGGTAACCGAGCGCAAAGGCGATGCCAACGAGCAGCAGTTCGATCCCCAGAGCGAGGACCAGATCCCAGCACACGATGTCGAGCGGACGCCCGGCAACAAACGCGAAGTAAAGCGCGACCAGCACCGGCAGGGGAATGAGCATCCAGAGGAAGTCCCGCCACGCGGCGACCAGCAACGGCTTCAGTAGATTTGACCACGGCTTCGCGTCCCCGAGCAGCGGCACCGGCTCGGAAACGAAGGCCCATTTGAGGTCGATGTCGCTGAAGATCGCGCGGCGCACCTGCTCGAGTTGCGCCCGCGCGGAACCCGGAGCGCGATGCTCGTCGTTCAGGAGTTCGTCGAGGAGTTCACGGATCCGCGACGCGAGGCGCGCTTCGCCTTTGATGCGGCTCACCGTCATGCCGGGCGTTCCGGCGAACGTCAGGCCCGGTGTTGCGAGCCAGCGCGAACCGACTTCGATCCGTTTCTCCTCGAGATAGGTGCCGAGCTGCTCGCGTCGGATTTCGCCATTCCCGGTTGCCGCGAGGACGCGGAGCAGCGCATCGGGGATCGTTTCCACGAGGCGTTCAAGCGCTGCGCGCGGCTGGCCGTCCGCGCAGACCTCGATCACCAGGTGCGCGGATTGTTCATCGCCCGTGGGTACCACGACCATGCTCATGAAGTGGACGAACGCGGCATCATTCAATGGCAGTGCACACGGCGGTTGCGCGGGATTGCCGAACCCGTCGAGAACTGCGTTGACGTCGCTCTCACGCGCGGCAGGGAACGGAAAGACGACGGTGACGCAAGCCTGGGTCATGGCTCGAAGCTCACGTCGAGGTGCAACGGAAACAGATCATTGAACCTCTTCGTGAGTACCGCCGGGTCGCCGGCCGGTTTCAGGTTTTTCATTCTCAGCAGTGGCTTGAAGGTGTGCGTGATCTGGGCCCTGGCGATATAGGCCCCGAGGCACCAGTGCTGCCCGACGCCGAACACCATGTAATCCTCGTCGCGCCGGTCCGGATCGAACACATGCGGCCGATCGATCCGGCGCGTGTCGAACATGGCGGACTGGGTGCTGGCGAGCACCTTGGTGCCGGGCGGGATCCTGACCGCGCGGGGGCTGCCGGCGGCGATGGTGTAGCCCTCGGGACACATGCGCCACGGGCCGGGATTGATGTGCCTGAAGCGAAGCGTTTCCCGCAGGCACCGCCACAGCAGGTCGTCGTCGCCCGCGAGCGCTGCCGCGCGGGCACGCTGCATGAACTCCGGCTTGCGCAGCAGCGTCTCGAGCATATTGCCCCCGGCGAGGACGTTGGTCGGAATGAACCCCAACACCATGCCGAACAGCTGGGCGTGGATCACGTCGTCGGTGATCCGCGCATCCCTGCCTTGCATCTCGATCAGGCGCGGCAGCACGAATCCCTTTCCGGCGCCGTTCTTCGCGCTCTCGATGGAAGCGCGGATCACCTTGCGCAGGCAAGCGGCCGCTGCACGGCCGAGCTGTGCGCCGGAGGTCTTTTGGGGCGGCGGACCGAAGACGTATGAGCTGGTCGCGAGGGTCCACTTCGCGAACAGGACCTTGTCGGGGATTGCGATGCCGTAGTAGTCCTCGCAGAGCCGCGTCGGGACCGCCGTGATCAGTTCCTCGACTGCGTCGAATTCAGATTTGTTCTCGAGCTTCTTTCGCTCGAGTATCTCCGCCGCGATTTCAGCGGAGCGGCGCTCGACGTATTGCGGCACGTCTGCGCGCGGAAACGCCGCGGCAAGCTGCGTGTAGCTGAGACGGTACTCGTCGCCGCGCTCCATTCCCAGCACGAAGTTCTTTCCGCCCGCATTCTTCCCACCGGTGACCTCGATCATTTTCCCGCCCCAATCCACGGCAAACGCCTGATCGTGCGAGAGCACCTCGCGAACCTCGTCATATCGCAGTACGAATGCCCAGCGAAGGAAACGAATTTGAAGGACTGGCGTGAAAAACCGCAACAAGCCGATCAAGCATCGAGGGTAGCTCAGCAGCCATTCGACGATCGGGCTCTTCCAACTGGAAGCCTCCAGCTTTGCGGGATCAAAGCCCTCGCCGTCAGGCTGGTGAGTCGCAGGCTCATCCGCCAGCGGCTTGCCAGGCAGCGACGCCACACCAGCCCCTGCAGCATCGCGTGCCACGGTTGTGTGTGGCTCCATGATGTCCTCCCCGGTTGGCCGAAGCGCCCCGGTCGCCGGTCGCTCGACACGGCTACTCTACTCCTCGCGCGCGCGAAAATCAGGCGCGGGAATGCGTGCAATTTTTCCGTGACTGCGCTAACGTCAGCGCGGCATTGGTGGCATTGGGGTTCCGTGAATGGCATTGGACGTGCGTGCGTGGCTGGAAGCGGGCGGCTTCGGCCAGTTCGCCGAGCTTTTCGCGTCGCGTCAGATCGACGCAGATGCCCTGCCATTGCTGACCGACGCGCACCTGAGAGAACTTGGCATCCCGCTCGGTCCCCGCGTCAAGCTGCTTGCGGCGATCACGCAGCTGGCGATTGACGCCGCGCCCGATCCATCGGTCGCCGAGCGCCGCCGGCTGACGGTCATGTTTGTCGACCTGGTCGGTTCGACCACGCTGTCGAGCCGGCTCGACCCCGAAGATCTGCGCGAGGTGATCCGCTCCTACCAGCACGCGATCGAAGCCGAGGTCGCGCGCTACGACGCGCACGTCGCGCAGTACCTGGGTGACGGCGTACTGGCTTACTTCGGCTATCCGAGGGCGCACGAGGACGACGCGGAGCGCGCGGTGCGGGCGGCGCTCGCGATCGTGCGCGCCATCGCCGCACAGCGTTCGCCAACCGGGCAGCCGCTCGCAGCGCACATCGGCATCGCCACCGGGCTGGTCGTGGTCGGCGATCTGCTGGGCGCAGGCGCCGCGAAGGAGCATGCGGTGGTCGGCGCGACGCCCAATCTTGCCGCGCGGCTAGTGGAGCTTGCGGCGCCCGGGGAGGTCGTGGTGAGCGCCCAGACCCGCGTGCTGACCGGGAACGTGTTCGAGCTGCGGGACCTCGGCCCGCAGAAGCTGAAGGGCATGCCTGCGCCCGTGGTCGCGTACTCGGTATTGTCCGAACGTGCCGTGGAGACCCGGTTCGAGGCGCATCAAGGCTCGCAACTGACGGCGATGGTTGGACGCGACGAGGAGCTTGCGCGGCTCACCGAGCGATGGCGGTGCGCCGCGAAGGGACAGGGGCAGGTGGTGCTCGTGAGCGGCGAGGCCGGAATCGGCAAGTCGCGCATTGTCCGCGCGCTGGAGGACGCTCTCGCCGCCGAGCCGCACGTGCGGATCAAATACCAATGCTCGCCCTATCACGCGGACAGCGCTCTGTACCCGATGATCCACCAGCTCGAACGGGCGGCCGGCATCACCCATGCCGAAGGCGTCGAGGTCCAGCTCGATCGGCTGGAAGCACTGTTGGAGGGCGCAGCGAAGGCCGATGTTGCGCTGATCGCGGTATTGCTCGGCATCGACTGCGGGCGCCGCTACGGGAAACTGGACCTGACGCCGGAGCAGCAGCGGCTGCGCACCTTCGAGGCGCTGTTGAACCAGCTCGTCCGCGTGAGCCGACGCGAGCCGGTCTTCTGGGTGCTCGAAGACGCGCACTGGATCGATCCAACGACACTTGAGCTGGTGGAGCTCTGCCTCGATCGCATCGCCGACGTCGCGGTTCTTGCCGTGATCACCTCACGGCCGGATTTCCTGCACGATTTTGGCGATCGCAGGCACGTCACCCGGGTGTCGCTCAATCGGCTGGGGCGCAGGCAGATCGACGCGATGGTGAACAATCTGGCGCGCGGCAAATCACTGCCGGAAGCGCTGTTGATCGAGATCGCGGCCAAGACCGACGGCGTGCCGCTGTTCGTCGAGGAGTTGACGAAGACAGTTCTCGAGTCAGGCATCGTCCACGAGACCGAGGACGCGTTCGTACTCGATGCTCCCCTGCAGCGGCTCGCCGTGCCCGCGTCTTTGCACGACAGCATGATGGCCCGCCTCGATCGTCACCAGCCGGTGAAGGAGGTCGCGCAGACCGCGGCCTGCATCGGCCGCGAATTCGGACATGGCTTGCTCGCGCAGATCTCCAGCCTGCCGGAGGATGCATTGCGCGATGCGCTCGCGCGGCTCGAGGAGGCGGAGCTTATTTTCCGCCGTGGAACGCCGCAGGAGCAGCAGTACGTTTTCAAACACGCGCTGGTGCGCGACGCCGCTTACGAAAGCCTGCTCAAGGCGAAGCGGCAGGAGATCCACACCCGGATACTCGCCGCGCTCGAGCGCGCGCCGGAAACGCCGCCTGAGATCCTGGCGCAGCACGCTACCGAGGCGGGCCTCACGGAAAAGGCGATTGATTGCTGGCAGAAGGCGGGGGCGCAGGCGATCGCAAGGCCGGCCTACCTGGAAGCCATCTCTCATGTGAATCAGGCGCTGCGGCTGGCCGAAAGCATGGCAGACAGCCGCACATGGCGGGAACGGCGCCTGCAACTCCTGCTCCTGCTCGGGCAGGCCACCATCCCGCTGCGCGGCTACAGCCATTCGCAGACCGTCGAGGTGTTCACGCGAGCTCAGGACCTGGTCACGGCAATGGGCGACGCATCACACAGCTTTTCGGTTTCCTACGCCATGTGGGTCGCCTATTACGTGCGCGGCGAGCACGCCAAGGCATTTGACATCGCACGAACCATGCTGCTTCGTGCGCAGCGCGAGCGAAACGACGGTCGCATGCTGACCGCGCTGCGGGCCCTCGGAATCAGCCAGATGATCGCGGGCGAGCCGGTGACGGCCCGCGCGACTTTTGCGCAGGCTCAGCAACTGGCTCGGGTGGTGCAACAGCAGTCGCGCGAGCACCGCATCGCTGTCGCGCACCGGTTCGCGGCCGATCCCGAGATCGCTACGCAGTTTCATGTGGCGCTCACTCTCTGGGCGCTCGGCCATATCGATCAGGCCTGCGAACTGGTGGCGCGGACGGTTGACGCGGCACGCGTGATGGGACATGCGCACACGCTCGGCCATGCGCTCGCGCATGGCGCGATCTTCGCGGTCGTCGTGCGCAACACGAACGAGGCGCTTCGGCTGAGCGCCGAGACAATCGCCTTCGCGGACGAGCACGACATGGATTTGTGGCGCGGCTACGGCGCGATCCTCAATGGCTATGCGCTGGTGCTGGCGGGGGAGACGGCACGATCCGTTCCGGTCATGCAGAGCGGCTTCGAGCACCTGGCGCGCACCCAGACCGGCACCATGGTGCCGGTTCATCATGCCGTTCACGCTTACGCGCTTGCGACGCTCGGACGCTTCGAGGATGCGGGCCGCCAGGCAGCGATGGTGCAGGACGAACTGCGCTCGGGTTCGGAACGGTATTTCTGGCCCGAGTGCTTGCGCTGGCTCGGGGACTACCTGCGACTTGTACCGGGCAGAAGCC
>JBGOTT010000124.1:0-10507 GCA_041476585.1 Gammaproteobacteria bacterium
AGCGCACCCGGTGTCGATGCTGCACATGCTGCATGCCAAGGAAACCGGCGCAAGGTTGATCGTCGTCGATCCGCGCTTCACCCGCACTGCGGCGAAGGCGGACGAGTATGTACGCATCCGCTCCGGGACCGACATCGCGTTCCTGTTCGGCATGCTGCACCACATCTTCAAGAACGGTTGGGAGGACAAGCAGTACATCCACGACCGCGTCTACGGCATGGACAAGGTCCGGGAAGAATGCCTGACCAAGTGGACGCCGGACAAGGTCGAGGAAGTCACCGGCGTCCCCGAAGCGCGGGTCTACAAGGTGGCCGAGATGATGGCCAACAATCGGCCGTCGACCGTGGTCTGGTGCATGGGCCAGACGCAGCACACGACGGGCAACGCCATCGTACGCGCCTCGTGCATCCTGCAGCTTGCGCTCGGCAACATCGGCGTGTCGGGCGGCGGGGCGAACATCTTCCGCGGCCACGACAACGTGCAGGGCGCGACCGACATCGGCCCGAACCCCGACTCGTTGCCTGGCTACTACGGCGTGGCCGCCGGTTCATGGAAACACTACGCTGCGGTGTGGGGTGTCGACTACGATTGGATCAAGAGCCGCTTCGCGTCGCAAGCGCTGATGGAAAGATCGGGCATGACGGTGTCGCGCTGGATCGACGGCGTGCTCGAGAAAAACGAGAACATCGACCAGGATCCGAACCTGCGTGCGGTCGTGTACTGGGGCCATGCGCCGAACAGCCAGTCGCGCGGCAAGGAAATGGTCGAGGCGATGAAAAAACTCGACACGCTTGTCGTCATCGACCCGTATCCGTCAGCGACTGCCGCGATGGCGGCGATGGTGCGCAAGGACGGCGTGTATCTCCTGCCGGCGTGCACGCAACTAGAAACCTCTGGGTCCGTCACCGCATCGAACCGGTCGCTACAGTGGCGCGAGCGGGTGATCACGCCGCTGTTCGAATCGCAGACCGACCACGCGATCATGTACCAGTTCGCCAAGAAGTTCGGCTTCGACAAGGAGTTCGTCAAGAACTACGAGATCTGGAAGCCCGATGGCGAGGTCAAGTTCGACGAGCCGACACCCGAATCGGTCCTGAAGGAAATCAACCGTGCGACGTGGACGATCGGCTATACCGGCCAGTCGCCGGAGCGGCTGAAGCTGCACATGAAGAACCAGGCGACCTTCGACGTGAAGACGCTGCGCGCGAAGGGCGGCCCCTGCGACGGCGACTACTACGGTTTGCCGTGGCCGTGCTACGGCACGGCGGCGATCAAGCACCCCGGCTCGCCGAACCTCTACGACGAATCGCGTTCGATGATGGACGGTGGTGGCTGTTTCCGCGCCAACTTCGGCGTCGAGCGCGACGGTGTGAACCTGCTCGCCGAGGACGGCTCGCATCCCAAGGGGTCCGAACTCACCACCGGATATCAGGAGTTCGACCACGTCCTGCTGAAGAAACTCGGCTGGTGGGACGACCTGACCGATGACGAAAAGAAGGCCGCCGAGGGCAAGAACTGGAAGACCGACCTCTCCGGCGGTATCCAGCGGGTGACGATGAAGCACGGCGCCCATCCCTTCGGCAACGCCAAGGCGCGGGCGATCGTGTGGAACTTCCCCGACGGCATCCCGCAGCACCGCGAGCCGCTGTATTCGCCGCGGCCGGATCTCGTCGCCAAATATCCGACGCACGACGACAAGAAGGCGTTTTGGCGGCTGCCGACGCTCTACAAGTCGTTGCAGCAGGAGAACGTGAAGAACGAGGTGGCGAAGAACTTCCCGCTTGTGTTGACGAGCGGGCGGCTGGTCGAATACGAAGGCGGCGGCGAGGAGACGCGGTCGAACCCGTGGCTGGCCGAGCTGCAGCAGGAAAACTTCGTCGAGATCAATCCGCGCGACGCCAACGACCGCGGCGTGAAGGACGGCGAGTACGTGTGGGTGAAGACGCCCACCGGCGCGCAGCTCAAGGTCAAGGCGCAGGTGACCGAGCGCGTCGGGCAGGGCACGACGTTCATCCCGTTCCACTTCTCCGGCTGGTGGATGGGCAAGGACATGCTCGAGTACTACCCCGAAGGCGCGGCGCCGATCGTGCGCGGCGAAGCGGTCAATACCGCGACCACCTACGGCTACGACTCGGTGACGATGATGCAGGAGACCAAGACGACGCTTTGTCAGGTCGCCAAGGTCTGACGGGGGGAGACAACCATGGCCCGAATGAAATTCCTGTGCGATGCCGAGCGCTGCATCGAATGCAACGGCTGCGTGACCGCTTGCAAGCAGGAGCACGAGGTTCCGTGGGGCGTGAACCGCCGCCGGGTGGTCACGATCAACGACGGCGTGCCCGGCGAGCGCTCGATGTCGGTGGCGTGCATGCACTGCTCCGACGCGCCGTGCATGGCGGTCTGCCCGGTCGACTGCTTCTACCGGACCGAGGAGGGCGTGGTCCTGCACGACAAGGACATCTGCATCGGCTGCGGGTACTGTTTCTATGCCTGCCCATTCGGCGCGCCGCAGTTTCCGCAGACGGGCGCGTTCGGCGTGCGCGGCAAGATGGACAAGTGCACCTTCTGCGCCGGTGGCCCGGAAAAGGATGGCTCGCCCGAAGAGTTCCAGAAGTACGGCCGCAACCGCCTCGCCGAGGGCAAGCTGCCGGCCTGCGCCGAGATGTGCTCGACCAAGGCGCTGCTCGGCGGTGATGGCGACGTCATCGCGGACATCTATCGCGAGCGCGTGTTCAAGCGGGGCAAGGGCTCCGAGGTGTGGGGTTGGGGCACGGCCTACGGGCCGGGCAAGCCGGCCGCAGCGCCGTTGCCGGCGCCGAAATCATGAAACGCCTCGTGGTGTGCGCGGCGGGCCTCGCCTTGGCTGTCGGTCTGGCGGCCTGCGGCGAATCCGAACAGGTCGTCGTCTACAAGCAGGGCAAGTACCAGGGCAAGCCCGACGGCAAGCCCTGGGACAACGAACCGCTCGGCGAAGCGAAGTGGACCAAGGGCGATAAGCTCAGCTGGGAAACCCAGATCAAGCAGCGCAATCAGGGCCAGAACGAGTACAAGCGGATTTACCAGCAGTAAGATCGGGTCCCGGGAGGAGACTGAAATGCCCAAGCTCATCCGGCTGACACGCTGGGCGCTCGCCGCTCTTGTGTTCGCGTTTCCCGCAGAGGCCCTTGCACAAGGCAAGCCCGCGGACAATACGCAGGCCGAGCGCCAGCAGACGCAGCCCTACAACAACGCTCCGGTCTGGCGCGAGGTGCGCAAGGAAGGCCAGGAGCACTTCACCACCATCAAGGGTCGCGAGACCGGCGTGCTGGTCCAGTCCGCCGGTGAAACCTGGCGGCAGATACGCAATGGCCCGGTGACGGTCTGGGGCGGCTTTGCGATCCTGATCGTCGTCGCGGTCCTCGCGGCGATTTATTTCAGCTTCGGTCCGATCAAGACGCATGACAAGCCCACCGGGCGCCTGATGCCGCGTTTCAACCAGTTCGAACGCTGGGCGCACTGGACGTCGGCGATCAGTTTCTGCGTGCTCGCGGTATCAGGCCTGGTGATGCTGTTCGGCAAGCATGTGTTGCTGCCGGTCACCGGCTACACGCTTTTCGGCTGGCTCGCTTCGCTGCTGAAGAATCTGCACAACTTCGTCGGTCCCGTGTTTCTGCTCAGCGTAATCGTGATGGTGCCGAATCTGGTGCGCGACAACCTGCCCAAGTCCTACGATTTCAGCTGGTTTGCGAAGGCCTGGGCGATGTTCGCACGCAACGAGCATGTCCCTTCCGGGCGCTTCAACGGAGGCGAGAAGGCGTGGTTCTGGGGCTGCGTGGTCGGGCTGACCCTGGTTTCGGCGGTCAGCGGCCTGATCCTGCTGTTTCCAAATTTCGATCAGACGCGCGCGACGATGCAGCAGGCCTGGATATTTCACGCAATTTCCGCAGTGGTCTTCATGCTCGTGGCGCTTGGCCACATTTACGTTGGAACCATCGGTGTCGAAGACGCCTACCAGGCAATGCGCTCGGGATATGTCGACGAGACCTGGGCCAAGGAACATCACGAATACTGGTACAACGAAGTGAAGTCGGGCGCGCGGTCCGCAGCGGGGGGGGCGGTACCCGCCGGCGCGCCGCGCGCGGAACGGAAATGAGGAGGATGGAGGCAATGAAAAAACTGACCATCGCGTTGGCGGTCGGCGCGGCGCTGTCGTTGGGCTCGTTTGC
The DNA here is from genome assembly GCA_041476585.1 of Gammaproteobacteria bacterium. Lineage (GTDB taxonomy): Bacteria > Pseudomonadota > Gammaproteobacteria > Burkholderiales > SG8-39 > JADGRQ01. The sequence goes on from JBGOTT010000124.1 coordinate 4,206, forward strand.
GGTGCACGCGAAGCTTCCTGCGCCCCCGGCGCAGTCGGACGCAGAAAAGGCCGCCGCGGCCGAGAAGGCGAAGCTTGCCGCGGCCGCGGAAGCCGGGCTGCTCGGAAAATACCAGGACAGCGCGGTGGCGAATTACAAGAAGAACAAGGACATGGTGGATAAACCCGCAGCGGCGGCGAAAGATGCCGGCAAGAAGAAATAGCGGCGCTTCGATTAACGCTCGAGTTCTGCTTTCTGCAGTGACGGTGGTGCTGAGCGGGTGCGCGGGCATGGGAGCGAGCGAGGGGCCGCGCGCGACGGCGCAACTGCAGCCCACGCGCGGCAACGCGACTGCCGGAAGCGTGGAGTTCGTTCAGGTTGGCGGCAAGGTGCGCGTGAGCGCGAAAGTCTCCGGCCTCAAGCCGGGGCAGGAGCACGGCTTTCACGTGCACGAGGCGGGTGATTGCAGTTCGGGTGACGGCATGAGCGCCAAGGGGCACTTCAACCCCTACGGCAAGCCGCACGGGCCCGGTGGCACGATGGAGCGCCATGCGGGCGATATGCCCAACCTCAAGGCCGACGCAAGTGGCAACGCGAGCACGACGGTCGAGCTGGACGTGATCACGGTGGCGCCGGGGCCTGCGAGCGTAGTCGGACGTGGTGTGATCGTCCATGCGCAGCCGGATGATTACACTTCGCAGCCGGTCGGCAATGCCGGTACGCGGATGGCTTGCGGCGTGGTTCGCGCGGGCTGACCGGCCGCGGTGCGTGATACGGCGCCTGCGGGCGCCGTTTTCGCTTCAGCTCACGCCGTCGACCAGGATCAGCTTCGACCGCGCGGCCTTCAGCCGGATCGCGAGCACCGGACCGTAATCTGGCGAGTGGTACCACTTGCGCGCCTGGTCCATCGTCGGAAATTCGAGCACTACGATGCGCTTGGGATTCCAGTCGCCTTCCTTGGTCTCGACCGAACCGCCGCGCGCGAGGTACCTGCCGCCGTGTCTCGCGATGGTCTCGGGCACGCGCTTGGCGTACTCCTGATAGGCCTGCGGATCGGTGATTTCGACTTCGCCGATGACGTATGCGGGCATGCTTCGCTACCTCCTCTTCAAGTGAGCAATCCGGCAAAGTGCAGGGCCAGTCGGGCGAGGGACGCGCCTCCCACGGTCTCCATGATCCCGCGCTTGAATCGAAACAGAGCCAGCGCGGACGCAATGCCGATCCATCCGGCGGTCTACGCGGAATTACGATGCGGCCGGTCGCGCTTCGAATAATCGGGCAGGCAGGTATGCACGCCATCGGCAGTCTCGACGATGCGCACGTCGATGCCGTACAGGCGCTGCAGCGTATCGGGGCGGATCACGTCGCGTGGCGCTCCCAGCGCGATGCACGTGCCTTCGCCGAGCAGCAGCGCGCGGTCGGCACACTGCAACGCGTGGTCGGGCTGGTGGCTGGACAGCAGCACCGAGATGCCCTGCGCGGCGAGGTGCCGTACGTGGCCGAGCACGCGCACCTGGTTGCCGAAGTCGAGACTGGAGGTGGGCTCATCCATCACCAGTAGCTGCGGCTCCTGCGCCAGCCCGCGCGCGATGAGCGCGAGCTGGCGTTCCCCACCGGAGATCTCGGTGAATGCGCGCTCGGCGAGATGCCCGATTCCGAGCGTTTCAATCGCACGCTCGGCCGCCTCGCGGTCGCGCGCCGAGGGCGCGGCGAACAGGCTCATGTGCGCGGTGCGGCCCATCAGCACCATCTCGCTCACGCTGAACGCGAAGGCGCCCGCGTGCGCCTGCGGCACGTAGCCGATGCGGCGTGCGATGTCCCGGCGCGACAGCTCCGCGAGTGCCATGCCGTCGAGCCGGACGGTTCCGGCGTGCGGCGCAAGCAGGCCCAGCAGCGTGCGGAACAAAGTGGTCTTGCCGCCGCCGTTGGGGCCGAGCACGCACAGTACTTCGCCCGCCGAAAGCGAGAAGCCGATGCCCGCGCCGACCGTGCGGCGCGGAAACCCGATCGCGAGGCCTTCGACGCTCAGCATCGCTGCCGCCCGCGTCACCAACCTCTCCTCGAAACTGCGAACAGCCACAGGAAGAACGGTGTGCCAAGCAGCGCGGTGAGCACGCCGGGCGGTACCTCGATCGCAGCAACCGTGCGGCACAGTGTGTCCACTGCAAGCAGGAAAGCCGCACCGATCAGCATCGCCAGTGGCAGCAGACGGCTGAAATCGGGTCCCACCAGCAGCCGCGCCGCGTGCGGCACGATCAATCCGATCCACCCGATGATGCCGCTCACGGCGACCGCGGCCGCGGTCATCAGCGTCGCGGCGATGATCACCACGGCGCGCAGCTTCCTGGTGTCCACGCCGAGCGCGCGCGCCTCGTCATCGGGTAGCGCGAGCAGGTTCATGCGCCACCGAAGCAGCAGCATCGGCGCGAGGCCGGCCACCGTGAACAGGCTTGCCGCGCCGAGCTCGGACGGCGTGATCGAGGCGAGGCTGCCCAGCAGCCAGTAGGTGATCGCCGGGAGCTCGTTGTACGGGTCGGCGAGGTATTTGAGCAGCGCGATCCCCGAGCCCAGCAGGGTGCCGATGACGACGCCCGTGAGCACGAGAGCGAGCAGCGGGTCGTGACGTGGGACCGACGATCCGATCCAATACACCAAGCCGACGGCGGCGAGGCCGCCGGCGAACGCGAATGCCTGGATGATCCAGATATCGCGCGAAAGGAAGATCCCCAGCACCGCGCCGAGCGCCGCGCCGGTCGAAACCCCCAGCAGGTCGGGCGAGACCAGGGGATTGCGGAACATGCCCTGATACGCGGTGCCCGCGGCGGCGAGCGCCGCGCCCACCAGCAACGCCGCGAACACTCGCGGCCCGCGCACTTTCAGGATCACCGTTTCGACGTTGTCGGGAAGCGCCTGGGCCGAACCGAAGATCTTGGCAGCGAAGACACCCCATAGTTCGCCGGGCGAGACTGGGTAACGTCCGACCGAGAATGCGAACGCGGTCAGCGCGACCAGTGCCGCCGCCGCGAGCAGGTATGCGGCGATGCCTCGATTCATATCATGTCCCGGCGCGGGCGTGTCCCAGCCACGACAGCGCCGCCGGTATCGATTCGCTGGTTCCCGCTCGAGATGCATCGTAACCCGGCAGGAGCGCAACCGATTTCGCGAATTCGGGGCTGCGCAGCGCATGGCGCAACGCCTGGAAGCCCGCGCCGCGGAGCGTGGTGCGGGCAGCGGCAAGAAAGTAGCGCTCGGTGGCAAGCGGCACGAAATTCAACCCGTATCGCGCTGCCGCCGCGCGCAAGCCGAATCCGGCATCGGCTCTTCCTTCGGCAACCTCGGCGGCAACCAGCAGATCGGCGTTGGCGCGGTCCGCCTCGGCCGCGCGACCGGGTGGCCTGTTGATGAAACGCACGCGCGGCCGGGCGAGATCATGCACGCTGTGGATGCGCGACCCCTGGCGCACGATGAGCCCCTGCTCGCGGGCGACGAAGTGGATCAGATGGTGCTTCCTAGGATCCAGCCAGCGGCCGAGAGCGGCGGCGGCAGCGGCGGCGCGAGGCAACGCATCGGCGACGTGAAAGCCGGCGAGGTCGCATTGCCCTCGCGCGAGGGCTGCGAGGCTGTCGTCCGCGCCCTGGAATTCGATTTCCAGATCGAGCCGCGATGCGCACAGTTGGGCCAGTTCGCCCAGTGCGAGATCGTGGCTGGCGCGCAGCACCAGGCGCGGCCGGCCGGGCAAGGCCTCGACCAGGATCTCGCGCACCTCGCCGCGCAGCCGCTCGAACGGCACACCGAGTGTGGTGCGCACGCGCGCATCGGCCTCCAGCACCCTGCGACCGAGCGGCGTGAGTTTGGCGCCACGCCCGCGCCCCATGTCGACGAGCGGTGCACCCAGCGCGCGCGCGCCCTCGCCAATCAGTCCCCACGCAAAGCGGTAGGAAATTCCAACGGCGCGCGCGGCGACGCGCAGCGAGGCGGCGCGCGACAACGCGTCGAGCAGGCGGGTCAGAACCAGGCCGTGTTCGCGCGGCAATCCTTCGCCGGTGAGCCAGCTCACGTCGAACTCGATGCCCTGTTCTTTATGCATGTGCATGCCTATTACGGATACACAATTGATTGAATTATATTCCTCTGCAATAGGCTGATATGCAAATACAAACATATAACATGCTTTGCCGATTGGGCCGGCGGCGCGGGTAGGAGAGGGTGTGGACGGCATCCTGATAGCGGCGCGGGGCGCGTTTGGACTGATTGTTTCCGGCGATGCAGCGCTCGCGGAGATCGTGCTGCTGAGCCTGCGGGTCAGCCTCTCGGCAGTCGCACTTGCCACCCTGTTCGGATTACCCCTGGGTGCGGCAATTGCGGTCGGGCGCTTCCCCGGGCGACGGGCGGTCGTGGTGCTGCTCAACGCGCTGATGGGCCTGCCGCCCGTAGTGGTCGGGCTGGTCGTGTACCTGATGCTCTCGCGCGCGGGCCCGCTTGGTGGCATGGGGTTGCTGTTCACGCCCTCTGCCATGGTGATCGCGCAGGCGATTCTGGTGCTGCCCATCATCGCGGCGCTGTGCCGGCAAGCCGTTGAAGATGCGTGGATCGAGTACGAGGAGCAGCTGCGCTCGCTCGGCGCAGTGGGACTGCATGCGGCGCTCACGCTGGTGTGGGACATCCGCTTTTCGCTGCTCACCGCCATTCTCGCGGGGCTCGGACGCGCATCGGCGGAGGTGGGCGCCGTGATGATCGTCGGCGGCAACATCGACGGCGTCACACGCGTGATGACCACGACCATCGCTCTGGAAACCTCGAAGGGCGACCTTCCTCTCGCGCTGTCGCTGGGGTTCGTCCTGATCGCGCTCGTCATCGCGCTCAACGCGGCGGCGTTCCTGGTAAAGGAAGCCGCGCAGAGGCGCTACGGATGAATCACGCCTTGCGTGGCATTCTTCCGCTTGCGCTTCGCGAGGTCTGCTTTTCCGCGGGCGGGCGAACGATTATCGACCGGGTCTCGACCGAGCTTGCCGCCGGTCCCAGCACCATCATCCTGGGCGCAAACGGCGCGGGCAAGAGCGTGCTAATGCGGTTAATGCATGGGCTGTTGCAGCCCTCGTCCGGAGAGATCGCCTGGAACGAGCCCGACGCAGAACGCCTGCGGCGCAAGCAGGCGATGGTATTCCAGCGCCCGATCATGCTGCGCCGTTCGGCGCTGGCCAACGTCATCTACGCGCTCGGCGTCGCACGCGTCGCGCGTGCGGAACGCGAGCCGATCGCGGTCGAGGCCCTTGAGAGCGTCGGCCTGTTGCAGCTGGCGCACCGTCCGGCGCGCGTGCTCTCGGGCGGCGAGCAGCAGCGCCTCGCGCTGGCGCGCGCGTGGGCGCTGCATCCGGAAGTCCTTTTTCTCGACGAGCCGACTGCGAGCCTCGATCCGACCGCCACGCGCGAGATCGAGATGGTCATCCGCGCGTTCGACGCCGCGGGCACCAAGATCGTGATGGCGACGCACAACCTCGGACAGGCGCGCCGTCTCGGCGACGAGGTGTTGTTCATCAATCACGGCCGGCTGGTCGAGTGCGCACCGGTCGATCAATTCTTCCCGCAACCCGCCACGGCCGAAGCGGTGGCCTTCATCAAAGGAGAATTGCCATGGACCTGAGAAGGATGCTTGCGGCCGCGATTGCCGGGCTGCTGCTCGCACCGGTCTGGGCGCAGCAGAAGTTCATCACCGTGGCCTCGACCACTTCCACCGAACAGTCCGGGCTTTTCAAGCACATGCTGCCTGAGTTCGAGAAGAAAACCGGCATTCAGGTGCGCGTGGTCGCGCTGGGTACCGGACAGGCGCTTGAGATGGGCAAGCGCGGCGACGCAGACGTCGTATTCGTGCACGCGAAGCCGCTCGAGGAGAAGTTCGTCGCCGAAGGCTGGGGCGTGCAGCGCTTCGAGGTGATGTACAACGACTTCGTGCTGGTGGGCCCGAAATCCGACCCGGCGAAGGTGGGCGGCAGCAAGGACATCGTCGCGGCGCTGCAGAAGATCAAGGCGGCACAGGCGCCATTCGCTTCGCGCGGCGACAAGAGCGGGACCCATTTCGCCGAGCTCGAGCTGTGGAAAGCCGCCGGCGTCGACATCGTCAAGGACAAGGGTCCGTGGTACCGCGACACCGGGTCGGGGATGGGACCGACGTTGAACACGGCGGCGGGGATGAACGCCTATGCGATCACCGACCGCGGCACCTGGCTTTCTTTCAAGAACCGCGGCGATCTGGTGATCTCGGTCGAGGGCGACCAGCGGCTGTTCAACCAGTACGGCGTCATGCTGGTGAACCCGGCCAAGCACCC
>JBGOTT010000125.1:0-10468 GCA_041476585.1 Gammaproteobacteria bacterium
CCGCGTCGAACCAGCCGGTGCGGCGCGGCCGGCCGGTGGTGGCACCGAATTCGTGGCCGCGCTGGCGGAAGCGCTCGCCGACGTCGTCGGACAGTTCGGTCGGGAACGGCCCGCCGCCCACGCGCGTGGTATAGGCCTTGGTGATGCCGAGCACGTAGTGCAGCTGCTGGGGGCCGATTCCCGCGCCGGCGGCAGCGGCGCCGGCGACGCAGTTCGATGAAGTGACGAACGGATAGCTGCCGTGATCGATATCGAGCAGGCTGCCCTGCGCGCCCTCGAACAGCAGGTTGCGGCCCGCCTTGTTCGCCTCGTACAGCGCGCGCGGAACGTCCGCAACCAGCGGCGCAACGCGCGGCGCGAGCGCGAGCGCATCGTCGAGGGTCTTCTGGAAGCTCACCTCGGGCTGGCGGAAATAGTTCTTCAGCACGAAGTTGTGGAAGTCGAGCAGCTCGCGCAGCTTCTCGGCAAAGCGCACCGGCTTGAACAGGTCCTGCAGGCGGATCGCGCGGCGCGCAGCCTTGTCCTCGTAGGCCGGCCCGATGCCGCGCCCGGTGGTGCCGATCTTCTGCGCGCCCTTTGCCGCCTCGCGCGCGAGGTCGAGCGCGGCGTGATACGGCAGGATCAGCGGGCAGGCCTCGGAGATGCGCAGGTGCTTCGCGACCTCGACGCCGGCGCCTTCGAGTTCGTCCATTTCCTCGACCAGCGCCGCCGGCGAAAGCACCACGCCGTTGCCGATGTAGCAATCGACGTTGCCGCGCAGGATGCCCGAGGGAATCAGGTGCAGCACCGTCTTCTTGGTCCCGATCACCAGCGTGTGACCGGCGTTGTGCCCCCCCTGGAAGCGCACCACCCCTTGCGCGTGGTCGGTCAGCCAGTCCACCACCTTGCCCTTGCCTTCGTCGCCCCACTGGGTGCCGATGACGACGACATTGCGCGCGGCATTCTTCATTTGCGAAGCTTCTCCACTTTCCAGGCGCCGCCCTTCTTTGCCAGCCGGCGCGTGCACCCCAGCTCGGCGCGATGCTTTTCGTGGCCGGGAAGCTCCTCGATGACGATCTCTCCCGCCGCGCGCAACTTTTCGATAGCTTGGGCGAGACCCGCGTCGCCCGCATTCCTTCCCGCCCGCACGGGCGCGAGGATCGCCGCACGCGGCTCAGGTCTCGCGGCGGAACCGGCCAACTCGCGCAAGTCGATCGAGAACCCGGTCGCGGGGCGCGGCCGGCCGAACGCCTTGCCGACTTCGTCATAGCGCCCGCCGCGAGCCACCGCACCCGCGACGCCGTCGCAATAGGCGTCGAACACCACGCCCGAGTGATAGTGGTAGCCGCGCAACTCGGCCAGATCGAAGCTTGCGGGAATCGCGCATACTTTCCAGAGCGCCTTGAGCGTGTGCAGCGCTGCGCCCACCTCCTTCAGCCGCGGCAGCCGCTTCGCCGCCAGCGACAGCACCTCGGGCCCGCCGTAGAGCTCGGGCAGCGCACGCAGGGCCTCGCGCGCGCCGCGTTCGAGCCCCTTGGTCAGTTCCTTCACCGCCGGAACGTCCTTGCGCTGCAACGCCTCGAACAACTCCGATTCGAGCTCGGCGCCGACGCCTGCCGCGCGCACGATGCCGCGGAATACGGCGACGTGGCCGATGTCGATGCGCGCGCCCTTCACGCCCGCGGTCTCCAGCGCGCGGCACAGCAGGCGCTGCACCTCGAGATCGCTCTCGACGCCCGCGTGTCCGTAGATTTCCGCGCCGATCTGCAGCGGCTCGCGCGTGGCGTCGGGCACGGCCGGCCGCGTATGGAGCACGCTGCCGGCATAGCACAACCGCGTCACCCCCTGGCGATTGAGCAGGTGCGCATCGATGCGCGCCACCTGCGGCGTGATGTCGGCGCGCACGCCCATCATGCGGCCGGAGAGCTGGTCCACCAGCTTGAAGGTGCGCAGGTCGAGGTCATGCCCGGTGCCCGTGAGGAGCGAATCCACGTATTCGAGCAGCGGCGGCATCAGCAGCTGATAGCCCCAGCGCTCGAACAGGTCGAGGATCGCGCGGCGCAGGCGCTCGACGCGCGCGGCCTCCTCCGGCAGCATGTCCTCGATGTACTCGGGCAACAGCCAGGTGCGCATGGCCCTAGCGCGCCAGCAGAAGCAGCAGCAGCCCGATCAGCATCGCGGTCAGGCCGAAGAAACGGATCTGCCCGTCAGACATCTTGATGATGCGGCGGAAAGTCTCGCGCCACAGGCCCGGCGCGAGGAACGGAAGCAGCCCCTCAATCACCAGCATCAGGGCGAGCGCCATCAGAAACGTGGTCGCCATGATGCATCACTTCTTCGCGGACTTTCCGGCTGCGTCCTTCAGATATTTGAAGAAGTCCGAATTCGGCTCGAGCAGCATCAGGTCACCACGGTTGCGCAGACTCAAGCGATAGGCTTCCATGCTGCGGTAGAACGAGTAGAACTCCGCATTCTGCGAAAATGCCTGCGCGTAGGTGGCGGCCGCCTTGGCGTCGCCCGCGCCCTTGATCAGCTGCGCGTCGCGGTAGGCCTCGGCGAGGATCACTTCGCGCTGCCGGTCGGCGTCGGCGCGAATGCGCTCGGAATCGGCCGAACCGGTCGAGCGCAGCTCGTTCGCCACGCGCTTTCGCTCGGCCTCCATGCGCCGGTACACCGATTCGCTGACTTCAGGGGGCAGGTCCACGCGCTTCAGACGCACGTCGATGATATGCGCGCCGATGCGGCGCGCGTCCACGTCGGCCTTCTCGCGCATCAGGTCCATGATCGTGTCGCGTTCGCCCGAGACCACGTCGTGCACCGTGCGCTTGCCGAATTCGGCCTGCAGGCCGTCGGAAATCGTCTGCGTGAGGCGCTTCTGCGCGAGCTGCTTGTCGCCTTGCACCGAGACGTAATACTGTTTCACGTCGACCACGCGCCACTTGACGAACGAATCGACCAGCACCGGTTTTTTTTCCGAGGTGATGAAGCGCAGCGGCTCGGGATCGTCGAGCGTGAGGATGCGCATGTCGAAGGAGCGCACGTTCTGGATCATCGGCCACTTGAAATGCAGCCCCGGCTCCGTGACCACGTCCTTCACCTCGCCCAGCTGGAACACGATCGCGTTCTGGCGCTGGTCGACGGTGAACATGGTCCCGCTCGCCAGCAGCGCGAGCACAAACAGGGCGGCGGCAAGCGGGCCCAGCGCCTTCATGGGCGCTCCCCGCGTTCGCGTCCGCGCAGCGTGTCGCGCGAGCGCGGGCCCTCCGCAGGCGCCGCCGGCTCGATTGCGCGCGGCGCGGCGAGCGCCTCGGGTGCGGCACCCGCCGCGGCACTCGACAGCAGCTTGTCAAGCGGCAGGTACAGCAGGTTGCCGCTGCCCTTCACGTCCACGATGATCTTCGAAGTGGAGCTCAGTATCTGCTGCATGGTGTCAAGATAGATGCGCTCGCGCGTCACTGCCGGCGCCTTCGCGTATTCGGCGAGCACCTGCTTGAACCGCGACGCCTCGCCTTCCGCGTTGACGATCACGCGCTGCTTGTAGCCCTCGGATTCCTGCATCAGCCGCGACGCCGCGCCGCGCGCCTTCGGAATCACGTCGTTGGCGTATGCCTGGCCTTCGTTCTTCTGCCGCTCCAGATCCTGGCCGGCCTTGACCGCGTCGTCGAACGCCGCCTGCACCTGTTCGGGCGGCTGCGCGAGCTGGATGGTCACGTTCGACACCGCGATGCCGGTCTTGTAGCGGTCGAGGATCTCCTGCATCAGCATGCGCGTCTTGACCGCGATCGCCTCGCGCGATTCGTACAGAATTCCATCCATGCGGCTCTTGCCGATGACCTCGCGCATCGCCGTCTCCGCCGCCTGTGCGGCGGTGTCGTCGGGCCGCTCGTTGTTGAACAGGTATTCGCGGGGGTCGTTGACGGTGAACTGCACCGCGAACTGCAGGTCGACGATGTTCTCGTCGTCCGTGAGCATCAGCGACTCCTTCAGCACCTTGGTCTTGACGCTGTTGCGGTAGCCGACCTCGAGCGTGCGCACCTGCGCGAGATTGACGTTCTCGTTCGTCTGGATCGGCCAGGGCAGGCGCCAGCGCAGGCCGGGCAGCGCCACCTCGGAGAATTTGCCGAAAGTGAGCACCACGCCGCGCTGGCCTTCGACCACGATGAAAAAGCCGCTCGTCAGCCAGACCGCCGCGATCACGCCGAGCAGCAGGCCCGCTCCGCCGCCCATGCGCGCGGGGCTGGGCAAGCCGAAGCTGCCGCCGCCATTGCCATCGTCGCCGCGACCGCTGCGGCCGCCGCGGCCAAACAGCCCCGCAAGGCGCCGGTTGAAACTGCGCCACAACTCGTCCAGGTCGGGTGGACCCTGATTGCCACCGCCGGGGCCGCGCGAGCCCCCCCGGCCCCAGTTCGGATCATTCAGCGACATGCGGAATCCATCGGTTCGTGCCGTGTTTCGGGTTGTGGGTGACTGTTCTGCGAGCGCGCCGCGCGGGCCTGTGAAGACTCGCGGGCAATCTCCGCGAGCGCGCCGCGCAAGTCGCCAAGCCCACTGCCCGTGCGGGCGCTTACGCGCACGCGAAAAATCTTACCATATTCGTCACGCTCGACCCCCGGCGCATCGCCCGCGCGATCGATCTTGTTCCACACCAGCAGCTGGGGCGTCGTTCCGGCCCCGATGCCGGTGAGCACCTTGTTCACCTCCTCGATCTGCATGTCGCGGACCGGCGAGGCCGCGTCCACCACGTGCAGCAGCAGGTCGGCGTGCACCGTTTCTTCGAGCGTGGCGCGGAATGCCGCAACCAGTCCGGTCGGCAGGTCGCGGATGAAGCCGACGGTATCGGAAATCACGATCGCGCCCGCCTCGGGCACGAACACCTTGCGGGTGGTCGTGTCGAGCGTGGCGAACATCCGGTCCTCGACGATTCCCTTGGCATGGGTAAGCGCGTTGAACAGCGTGCTCTTGCCCGCGTTGGTGTAACCGACGAGGGACACGGAGGGCACTTCGCGCCGCGCGCGCGCGCGTCGCTGCACCTCGCGCCGGTTGCGCAGCTGCTCGAGCTTCGTGCGCAGCAGGCGCACGCGTTGCGAAAGCATGCGACGGTCGAGTTCGAGCTGCTTTTCGCCGGGCCCGCCGGTCTTGCCGAGCCCCCCGCGCTGGCGCTCAAGGTGGGTCCAGCCGCGCACCAGCCGCGTGGAGAGGTGATCGAGTTGCGCCAACTCGACCTGCAGCTTGCCTTCGCTGGTCTGTGCGCGCTGGGCGAAGATCTCCAGGATCAGGCTGGTGCGGTCCATCACGCGGCGCTTCAGCTCGCGCTCGAGGTTGCGCTCCTGCGCCGGCGTAAGGTGGTGGTTGAAGATCACGCAGCCGGCGTTCAGGTCCTCGGCCGCGCGGCCGATCTCGTCGACCTTGCCGGTGCCGGCGAAGAATTTCGGATCGGGCCGCGCGCGCCGCCCTTTCACCAGGCAGTGGCGGCGCGCCCCGGCGCTTGCGGCGAGGCACACCAATTCCTCGACGCCGTCTTCATAACCGGCATCGCCGAAATCGAGGCAGACGAGTACGACAGCCCGTGGATCGGCAGTGGCGGGGCGTTCGAACAAGCGGGCTATGACGGGCGCGACGCGGCCAGCGGACAGCGCTAAGCGGCCGCCGCGTCATCCGGGCCGTGGTCGATATTCAGATTGACCGCGCGGGACGGAACGACCGTGGAAATCGCGTGCTTGTACACCATCTGCGTGACGGAGTTGCGCAGCAGCACCACATACTGATCGAACGACTCGATCTGACCTTGCAGCTTGATGCCATTGACCAGGTAAATCGAGACCGGCACGTGCTCCTTGCGAAGGGTGTTCAGGAACGGGTCTTGTAGGAGCTGCCCTTTGTTGCTCATGTCATCGCCTCACACGCGTGGATTAAGTTACCACTGTAATTGATTTCCTTGGGGTTTTCTAGCGCTCATCGATCGCCGAGCGGCTTTCTGGCGCCGGGAATCGGCCGCATCGGAGGCTCGACATCTGCATTCTGCGCACGATGCCGCAACGCGTGGTCGATCAGAACACAGGCCAGCATCGCCTCGGCGATCGGCGTGGCGCGGATACCGACGCACGGATCGTGGCGACCGGTGGTTTCAATCGTCACCGCCTCGCCCTTCGCATTCACCGTCCGGCGCGGCAGGCGGATGCTGGAGGTGGGCTTGAGCGCGATCGACACCGTGACGTCCTGCCCGGAGGAGATTCCGCCGAGAATGCCGCCGTTGTTGTTGGACAGGAACCCTTCGGGCGTCATTTCGTCGCCGTGCTCGCTTCCCTTTTGCTCGACCGACGCGAAGCCGGCGCCGATTTCGACACCCTTCACCGCATTGATCGACATCATCGCCGCAGCGATGTCGGCGTCGAGCCGCCCGTACACCGGTTCGCCCCAGCCTGCCGGCACGCCTTGCGCGATGACGTTCACGCGCGCGCCGCAGGAATCGCCGCTTTCGCGCAGCCGGTCCATGAAGGCCTCGAGCTCGGCTACCGCCGAAGGATCCGGCGCGAAAAACGTGTTTTCCCCGACCGAGTCCCACGACTTGAACGCGATGCGCAGCGGCCCGAGCTGCGCAAGGTAACCGCGCACCCTCACTGCGTAGCGCGCGGCAAGCCATTTCTTCGCGATCGCGCCGGCGGCCACGCGCACCACCGTCTCGCGCGCCGAAGCGCGCCCTCCGCCGCGCGCATCGCGCACGCCGTATTTCTGCAAGTAGGTGTAATCGGCGTGCCCCGGGCGGAACTTGTCCACGATCGCGCTGTAATCCTTCGAGCGCTGGTCTTCGTTGCGGATCAGGAAACCGATCGCAGTTCCGGTGGTCCTGCCTTCGTGCACGCCCGAGAGGATCTCGACGCGGTCGGATTCCCGCCGCTGCGTGACATGGCGCGAAGTGCCGGGCTTGCGCCGGTCGAGTTCGCGCTGGATATCCGCAGCCGCAAGCTCCAGCCCCGGTGGGCAGCCGTCAACCACGCCACCGTACGCCGGACCGTGTGACTCGCCGAACGAGGTGACGCAGAAAAGCGTGCCGAAACTGTTGCCGGACATGGGAAAAGCTTAGCATAAGGCTGTGCGACGGACGGCCGCAATGATTCTGGCTGTGTTTGCTGTTGGAGGTTGCGCCTCCATCGAGCGTCCGGCGCCGCTGACCCAGGCTGAGGTCATTCGCCTCGCCAGGGAAGGCCTCGACGCGAAGGCGATCATCGAGGAATTGATGCGTACCGATACCGTGATCCCGCTGGCGGCCTCCGAGATCGTGCGCGTGCACGAGGCCGGGGTTCCCGCCGAGGTGCTCGATTATTTGCAGCGTGTGCAGATCGACGAAATCCGCTGGCGCGAGCGCTACTCGGAGATGTTCTGGTACGGCCCCGGCTACGGCGGCTTTTACTCCTGCCCGTGGCCGTACCTTCGCGGCCTCGGGCCGTTCTGGCGCGGCGGGCCGTGGGGGTGCTAGGGCGTCTGACCCCGATCGAGAATAGCCAATCTCTCGCTTGAAGGAAGCCCGCGTCAGCCGCGGGATTCAAAGAACGTGCGGGTTTCGAATACTTCCTTGGGGAATCCCTTGCCGCCGGAACGCAGGTGGCGCTTCAGAACGAAGTCGAACAGCAACGGATTGTGCGCACGGATCTCCTTCAGCGTGGCGGCCGCCGCGGTTTCCACCAATCCGAGCGACACCAGATAGTCCACCGAGAAAATCGGCATCACGCCGGGCAGCGGGTAGTCCGACCCGTTGAGCAGGCGCGCATGCCATTCGCTGCGCTCGAGCGTGCGCGCGAGCGCCAGACCGGCGCGATTGATCTGCGTCATCGCCGACACGTCGCCGAACAGCCGTCCCTGCCAGCGGGGCTGGTCCATCATGCGCGCGAACAACTCGAAGCTGTCCACATAAGGCCCGCTCTCGCCCTTGTCGAGGTCGCGATCCTGGCCCATCGACGCGCAATGCGCGATCACGATCCGAACGCCCGCCTCCAGCGCGCGGCGCAGGCGCAGCGGATTGCCGAAATCATGGCTGTCGGAGCCGACCACCGCCCGCTCCAGCCCGGCGTGGGTGATGAGCGGCAGCCCGAGCCTTGCGATCGCGCCATAGAAGCGCTCGCACAGCGGCGAAGCGGGGTCGATGCCCATCGCCGCCGGCAGCCATTTCACCGCGCGCGCCCCGCCGCGCGCCGCGTCCTCGAGTGCGGCGACGCAGTCCACGCGGTAGGGATGGATCGAAGCCGCCCACTCGAAATACTGCGGATGTGCGCGCGCAGTTTCGCGCGCGTAGGCGTCGGGAACGTAGAAGCCGGTGCGCTCCCACGCGATCTCGCCGCGCTCGTCGAAGCTGCGCTCGAAGGCAAACAGCAGCAGCTTCACCCCTGGCTTCAGGCCATCGATCAGGTTGTGCATGCGCTCGACATAGGCGCGATCGACATTTCCCGGCGCATCATGCGCACAGCCGGCATTGAGAAAAAACAGCCGGCGTGCGTACTGCGCAGGACGGAGCAGGCTGTCCATGCGCGGGTTGACGACGATACCGCTCGCGGAGTCGCCCGTGCCGACCAAGTGCGCGTGCGCATCCCACACCTGCAGCGGGTCGATGCCGTCCCAGGCCGCGCGCACCAGTTCGTGCTCGGCCAGATGTCGCGGCAAGCGCGCGAGGCAGGGGTTCCAGAATCCCTGCTCGGGCCACAGCCGCCACGCCGCAACGCCGGTCGCAAGGGCGCCGGCTGCGAGAATGAAGCCGCGGCGCTTCAACCGCAGAGCGGGAATGCTACGCCGGCCAATTTTTGATGTAACCCTTCAGCATCTTGTTCTCGAAATCCTGCTCCTCGAGAACGGCTTTGGCGACGTCCCGGAACGAGATCACACCGAGGAGTTTCTCATCCTGCACCACCGGCAGGTAGCGCGCGCCGGTCTCGAGCATGGTGCGGCGCAGGTCGTTCACTTCCACGTCGGGTGCGGTGGTGACGGGGTCGCGCATCATGATTTCGCTGACCTTGACGTCTGCGAGCGCGCCGCCGCGGGCGGCCATCGCGCGCAGGACTTCGTGGAAGGTCAGCATGCCGATCATCCGCCCCTGCTCGAACACCACCAGCGAGCCGAGGTTCTGGTCGGCCATCGTCTTGACCGCGTCCACCGCGCGGCCGCCCGGATCGATCGACAACAGACGATTGCCCTTGACGCGCAGGATCTCCTTGACTTGCATGGTCTGCCCTCCTCTGGCTCCCCCGCCCGGCGTATCTTAGATCATCCGCCGCCGCATGGCACCATCTTGGCTACCGGGCGCGCCGCTCGGGCAGGCGCAGCGCCGCCCGCTGGCGCTCGTCACAGCGCGGGTGCGAACAGATGTAGTTGCGCAGCACCATCTTGAGCGCCAGTTCGCGCTCGCGGTCCGCGCCGGCGCGGGCATGCACGATGTCGTCGCGGATCATGGCCTTGATCACCCATTCGCCGTCGTTGCTGCGCACCAGGTAGTTGCCAAGTTCGGCCGCGGCGATCTCCGGAATGCGCTCGTGCGAAGCGATCACGAGGATCTCGTCCTCGGTGAGATCCGACAGGGCGATGCAGTCTTCAAGCGTGAGCATGAGCCAATTATCTCACTATGTTCGCGCAGCGCGCGATTTGACCTGGATCAACCGGCGCGACGGCACTAGACTCGCTCCGTGGATACGTTTCGGGCCTTCAGCGGCAATTTTATTCGTACGTAAAGAAACTGCCTGTTGGTTCGACCAAAGCCCACTATTTCCCGGAGACGACAATGAAACTTGCCCGAACCCTCGCCGTCGCGGCGCTCGCCGCACTCGCAGCCGGAGCCGCCGCACAGAACAAGCCTGCCCCGGCGGGACTTGAGAAAGCCACCTTTGCCGGCGGCTGTTTCTGGTGCATGGAGCCGCCCTACGACGTGCTGCCCGGCGTGTTCTCGACGACTTCGGGCTACACGGGCGGTCAGAAGAGGAACCCGACTTACGAGGAGGTTTCGGCCGGCATCACCGGACACGCCGAGGCGGTGCAGGTGCTCTACGACCCGAAAAAGGTCAGCTACGAAAAGCTGATGGAAGTGTTTTGGCGCAACATCGATCCGACGGTGAAGGACCGGCAGTTCTGCGACATCGGCACCCAATACCGCACCGCGGTGTTTTATCACACGCCCGAGCAGAAGCGCATTGCCGAAGACTCGAAGGCGAAACTGGAAAAATCAAAGCCGTTCAAGGCCCAGATCGTCACACCGGTGCTGGCGGCCGGCGACTTCTGGCCGGCCGAGGACTACCACCAGGACTACTACAGGAAGAACCCGGTGCGTTACAAGTTCTACCGCACCGGTTGCGGGCGCGACGCACGCCTGGAAGAGCTCTGGGGCAAGCCGGCCCGGTAAGCACCGCGCGTATGGCAGAATCAGCGGCATGAGCGCCGCTGCGATCACCATCCGCCTCGCCCAGCCTCGGGATGCGCAGGGAATTGCGCTGATGTCGCGCGACCTGATCGAGTC
>JBGOTT010000126.1:0-10288 GCA_041476585.1 Gammaproteobacteria bacterium
ACGTGTGGTGACGCGCCGTGTAGCCGACGTTCTCCAGGTCGTTGTGCTTGCCGCCGGCGCGCACGCAACGCTGCGAGGTCGTGGCGCGGTCGTAGGAGCGCTTGTCCTTGCCGAGGAACACGTCCTTGAACTGCACCATGCCCGAATTGACAAACAGCAGCGTCGGATCGTTGTTCGGCACCAGCGGGCTCGAGGCAACGACGGCATGCCCCTTGGATTTGAAGTACTCGAGAAAACAGCTGCGGATGTCGCTGCTTTTCATGGTCCCGCTATTCTAAAGGGAAGGGCAAGCGGCGTCCGGACGCCGCCCGCCTTCGACCCGCCTGTTTGCGTCAGGCGGCGAGCCGGCCGTACTTCACCAGCCGGGCGCGAATCCCCGTCTGCGTGCGCTGGTGCGCGGTTGCGAGTTCCGCGAGCGCGCCGCCCGCGTCGAATGCGGCGAGCAACCTGCGGTCTTCTTCCTCCAACCACGGCTCGCCGGTCTTGGCGGGAAGCTGGGCCTTGCGCCGCTCGAAGCGCTCGCTACGATCCAGCGCCTCGGCCGCCGCGTACAACGCGCGCACGGTCTGCGGGCGCTGGTATGCGCTCTCGGGCGGAAACACTTCCCCGCTTTCCGGGTCGACGCCGTCGGCGAGCGATCTGACGATCGCCAATGCTTGTGCCTGTTCCATGACTATCACCCCCTTTCGCTTACTGCGTAGGGAGATGAACGTTTATGCAGTATCGGACGTTGACTGACTCGTTTACTTCCGCGAGCGGCGCGTCGAAACGATGAAGCGCTTCAAATCGTCCAGGCGGTGCCCCCAGAAGAAAACGACCGGAAAAATGCTCCGCGGCGAGTACTGCATCGCGAGTGATCTCTTCGAGAGTCCACTTCGTGACGCCTGCGGGCCAACGCATATTGGCAAGCCGTGGCCGAACGCCCGCTACGCCGCCAACGCGAGCAACCCGCTCTCGAGGCAGGGGATTCGAATGCGCATGGCGTCACCAGGCTCGAGTTTGATCAGCCCTCCGGAGTAGGTGCGTCCGAATCCGGCCGCGCCTCCGTCATTGAGCGATCGCACCAACTTCATGAGTTGCTCCCGATTCAATGGAATCTTGGGATAAAGACCATGAGCGATGTTGAGCATGCGTGCACCGCAGACATTCAGCGCAAAGCGAGGCGGCCTGCGTGCCATGTACGTCATCACGATCAGCGGTGGTTCGCGTAGTCTTACAGACCACCACGGGCGCCTGTGCTGGGCGATGTATGTACGCGATGCTCCGACTGATTCGGCAAGCGCGAGAAAACGCACGACCCTACGACGCTCGCCGGATTCGAGACAAACAAGATTGGAAGGAAGATCTATGACTCGCCTCAACGGGGACGCGTCATCCAGCACGCCGCCATCCTGCGCGATGATTTCCTTCGCATCTGTCACCGTCGGGAAAAGATATCGTTCCGGAATCAGGCTGCGCGTCTCGTTGTTTGCGATCCAAACGTTGTTCATGCCCGTAACCTGTCCGCGGTGAACTTTGAACAGGTCGCCCAACTCGATCTCTCCGGGCGAATCGTTCCGCTCGGTGGCTATCTCGGAAACTGCTTCTCGCCCAGCCTGAATCCAATTCGCCGCCGCGGGAGTGCGGCCGGGAAACAAAACGCGCCTGGTTTCGCGCGGCAGCCGATCTGCCCCTTCCCGAACGACAGCTGCGTATACCGCTCCGGTCGGCTCTCCGAAGTGAAGGTCGACAATCACGGAGGTCGTCATGGTTGCGCCAAATAACGAGGTCTGCGGAGGAAATAGATAGAACGTCGTTTTCGCGCAACGCGCAAGGATTGCTGCCTTGATTGCCACGCCATAGGCGGTTTCGAGCCACTCCGAGGGCAGGATCATCATTAACCTGTCGCCGGTTTTCGCCCGAATGAAGCACCTGGTCATGAAATAGACGTGCAAGCCCGAGAGTCCCGAAAGCGATACCCCGAGTTGGCGACCTGCCTCCCGTAGCCATTCCTTGTCCTCCCGGGCAATTGAATGGTGACGTACATACGGAGGATTACCGAGAAAAATCGTTCTTCCGGAGGGTGCCGGCCAATCTACTCGAAGAAAATCAGCTGACAGCACGCTGACGCGATTACCCAGTCTCTCCGAGTTGATTGTTCCCCGCATGATCTCGCCAAGCGAGGTGTCACGCTCCATCGCGATAATCTTCGCGGCAGGAAGCGCTTGCGCGGCAGCAAGTGCGAAGCGACCCGCCCCGGCACCCGCATCGATGATCAAGTCGTCATCGGCGCAGTCCAACGCAAGCGCGGAAACCATAATGTCGACCACCCACTGCGGAGTAAAAGTAACGCCATATTCCTTGCGCTGGCGGCCAGAATTTTCGGCCATAAATCGCTGCTCGGCGCCGTCCATACTCTCGGCAATTTTGTATCGAGTGGTGCGCTCGACGAGAGGTTCAGATTTCATCGCTTTTGCCCAATACCAGCCTATATATCACTTCCGACGAAAATCCGCGCGACTGAAGAAAGCGGGCGCGCCGCTCCTGTTCAACGCGCGAGGTGGCGGGCAGGCGGAACTTGCGTCGCAGAATTGCGGCGGCGCGCTCAAGGTCGCTTGCACCCTCCGCTGCGATTGCGGCCGCGATCGCATCGTCGCATACGCCCTTGCCGCGCAGTTCGTGCGCGATCCGCGCCGCGCCGTACTTGCGCGCGAGCTGGTGCGTGCGCGCTTCTGCGTAACGCTCATCGGAGAGTTGTTTCTTCGCGTCGAGCGCATCGAGTAGCGCTTCGAGCGCCGCGCCCGATTCGGCGTGAGGCGCGAGCTTGCGCTCGAGCTCCCGGCGCGAGTGCTCGCGCCGGGCTAGATGCCTCAATGCCCGCGCCCGCAATTCCGCGGGCAGATCAGGCGCGTTCTCGCCGCTGCGCGCCCGCGCCACGATCACCCACGCTTGCGCGCCGGCAGCGGCTCGACGTTGTCTTTCGCCTCGTCCGCGACCGCCGCGGCAGACCCCGCCACCGCGATGCCCGCGGCCTCGCGGATCTTCTGCTCGATCTCCTTCGCCAGCGCCGGATTTTCCTTGAGGAAATCCCGCGCGTTGTCCTTGCCCTGGCCGAGCCGGTCGCCGTTGTAACCGTACCAGGCGCCGGTCTTCTCCACCACCTTGAAGTTGACCCCGAGCTCAAGGATTTCGCCTTCGCGCGAAATGCCCTCGCCGTACAGGATGTCGAATTCCGCCGTGCGGAACGGCGGCGCAACCTTGTTCTTCACCACCTTCACGCGCGTTTCAGAGCCGATCACTTCCTCGCCGCGCTTGATCGCGCCGATGCGGCGGATGTCCATGCGCGCCGAGGCGTAGAACTTGAGCGCGTTGCCGCCACTGGTGGTCTCGGGGTTGCCGAACATCACGCCTATTTTCATGCGGATCTGGTTGATGAAAATCACCAGCGTGTTGGTGCGCTTGATGTTGGAGGTGAGTTTGCGCAGCGCCTGGCTCATCAGGCGCGCCTGCAGTCCCATCTGCGGCTCTCCCATCTCCCCTTCGATTTCAGCCTTCGGGGTCAGCGCGGCGACCGAATCGACCACGATCACATCCACCGCACCCGAGCGCACCAGCATGTCGGCGATCTCGAGCGCCTGCTCGCCGGTGTCGGGCTGGGAGATCAGCAACTCGGAGGTCTTCACCCCAAGCTTGCCCGCATATTGGATGTCGAGCGCGTTCTCCGCGTCGATGAAGGCGGCGGTGCCGCCGGTTTTCTGCACCTCGGCAATCACCTGCAGCGTGAGCGTGGTCTTGCCCGAGGACTCCGGGCCGTAGATCTCGACCACCCGGCCGCGCGGCAAACCACCGACGCCGAGCGCGAGGTCCAGGCCGAGCGAGCCGGTGGACACCACCTGGATGTCCTTGATGGCACCGTCGTCCATGCGCATGATGGAGCCCTTGCCGTACTGCTTTTCGATCTGTGAAAGTGCCGCAGCCAGCGCTTTTTGCTTGTTGTCATCCATAATTCACCCCTATCGTTTACTAGTCGACATCTTCGGCAGGCACTGTCCCCGATTGCACCTTTCGGGGACCGGTCACCCGGGCCGACACCGGATACTGTATAAACGTCCATGCATTGTAGTGGTTGACGCGGTGCTGTCAACGCCCCGGTGTAACATCGGCCTTTCCTCAATCAGAACAACCTCTTGGAGATAAACATGGCAAAGCTCGCTTTCCTCGGACTGGGCGTGATGGGCTACCCGATGGCCGGCCACCTGCTGAGAAAGGGCGGCCATGACGCCACCGTCTACAACCGCTCGGCGGCCAAATCAGCGCAGTGGGCGAAGGAGTACGGCGGCAAGTCCGCAGCCACCCCGCGCGAGGCCGCGCAGGGCGCGGAGCTGGTGGCGATGTGCGTCGGCAATGACGACGACGTGCGCTCGGTGGTCTATGGCGACAACGGCGCGCTGGCTGGAATGAAGAAGGGCGCGATCCTCGTGGACCACACGACAGCCAGCGCAATCGTCGCCCGCGAGGTGCATGCCAAGGCGAAGGAAATGGGCATCGGCTTCGTCGACGCGCCGGTCTCGGGGGGTCAGGCGGGGGCGGTCAACGGGCAACTGGGGATCATGTGCGGCGGCGAGGAGGATGTGTTTGCGAGGGCGAAACCCATACTCGACCTCTATGCGAAGAGCTGCGTGCTGATCGGCTCCCCCGGCGCGGGCCAGCTCACCAAGATGGTCAACCAGATCGTCATCGCAGGGCTGCTGCAGGGACTCGCCGAAGGACTCAACTTCGGCAAGCGCGCAGGCCTCGACATCGAGAAGGTGATCGCGGTGATCTCCAAGGGCGCTGCGGGATCGTGGCAGATGGACAACCGCTGGAAGGCGATGAACGAGGTAAAGTTCGACGGCTTCGGTTTCGCCGTGGACTGGATGAGAAAAGACCTCGGCATCTGCCTGCAGGAAGCGAACAAGAACGGTGCGCGGTTGCCGGTGGCGGCGCTTGTCGACCAGTTCTACGCGCAGGTGCAGGCGAGGGGCGGCAAGCGGTGGGACACCTCGTCGCTGATGAACCTGCTGGCGAAGGATTGACGATTTGAATCTTTGCCGCCAAGGTAAGCGAAATGACCGAACTTGAACTGAAGTTGTCGTTGCCCGATCAGATCGCCGAACAGGCGAAGGCCGCGGGACTGCTTACCTCGGAGGCAATCGAGCGCCTCGTGCGCCAGGCGATCCGCAAGGCCGCCGCCGAGCGTCTGATCGAGTACGGCAAGCGCCTGCGCGAGCCCGGAGGGCCCGAGATCACCGAGGCCGAACTCGAATCCGAATTGAAGGCGGTGCGCGCCGAGCTTCGCGAGGCCCGTGTGTGTCGTCCTTGACACCACCGTAGTCGCCTCGGCGCTGCTTTGGCGCGGCACACCGGAGCGGCTGATCGCACTGATCGACAATCCGAGGGGTAGTGCACCCGTGACCCGGCCAAGGGCGGCGGGGGCACGGCAAGCGCGCCAAGCTACCGGGACGCATTGCAAATTATTTCAGGTGCTTGAACAAGATTCCTGGCGGGGACGTGAGATTTTTCTCCTCTTGCTCGTGCAACGCCTTGAATTTCGTTTTGAAGTCGCGAAGGTTGGGCAGGCCTGCAACACTAAGGGCACCGGCTAGCGCGCCGAGTGCTGGATTCGCCGTGAGCGCAAAAGCCATTTCAAATCGGGCGCTATGATTGCAGGTCACGCGCCCCGGTTCTGGTACTGCCGATACAGGATGTACGCCCCCCAGGCGAACGCAGCCGCAAGCATCGCCATGCCAAACGCGTGCGCCGCATAACCGACCGCACGTGCCTGCTTGAGCAGCCCCAGGTCATAGAGCACGTCGATGAAATCGTGCGCGCCGGTGTCGCCGGTGCGCCCGGTGAGTAGGACGTGCTGTGGCTTCGCGGCGTCGTACATGTAAGGCGCGACGTCCATCACCGCGACCGCCGACCACCACAGCATCACCGATGCGGCGAACGGGTCGCGATTCTTCAGCAGGAATATCCCGCCGAAGATGAGCGGCAGCGTGACCTGGAACAGCGAGCCGCCGAGCAGCATCAGAAACTCGCCGAACGGCATGAACAGGATGTGGCCGAATTCGTGGATCGGCACCATCGGCAGATGGATCAGCGCCGAACTCATTTCCCACGAGGGAACGTCCATCGCTGCGAGGCGCACGCCGTAGATGACCAGCGCGACGAACAGCGCAGCGCGCAGGTATATCGCCGCAGGGTCAACTTCACCCGGGACATGAAACAACAGCGCCTTCGCTCTGCCCGTCAGCGATATGTCGTCTTCGGCCTCAGCGTCGGCAGCGGATGCAGAAAGCCCGGGGACCGCCGTTTTCGCCCTGGCATACTTGGCGAAAATCAGCCCGCAGCCGGGGCAACTCTCCTCAGCTGCCTTCTCGTGCGGCTTGCGCTCGTAACCGCATTTCGGGCAAATGAGGTACAGAACCATCAGGCGCCGATGCGCACCGGAATCCGCCTGCGCCCGAAGGCCTTGTTGAAATGCCCGTAGCGGCCCGCAAGCCTTGTACCGCAGAACTGGCACGCACCGTCCGCCTTCAGATGATATCCGCGGATGTCGTACCAGTCGCGCTCGATCACCGCCTCTTCGCACGCAGGGCAGTAGGTCGAACCGCCCTCGGTGTCGTGCACGTTGCCCGTATACACATAGCGCAGGCCGGCGAGCCGCGCGATCTCGCGCGCGCGCGTCAGCGTCGCGGCCGGTGTCGCCGAGATGTCCGTCATCTTGTAATCAGGATGAAACGCCGAGAAATGCAACGGGACGTCGGGGCCGAGGTTGTTTGCGATCCACCTGCACTCGGCCTCCAGTTCGGCGTCGGAATCGTTCTTGCCGGGAATCAGCAACGTCGTGATCTCGGTCCAGACCTGCGTTTCCTTCACCAGATAGACCAGCGTGTCGAGCACCGGCTGCAGGTGCGCGCCGCACAGCTTGAAATAGAACTCGTCAGTGAAGCCCTTCAGGTCGACGTTGGCCGCATCCATCTTTGCGTAGAACTCGCGCCGCGGTTCGGCATGGATGTAGCCCGCGGTTACCGCCA
Source organism: Gammaproteobacteria bacterium (assembly GCA_041476585.1). Taxonomy (GTDB): domain Bacteria; phylum Pseudomonadota; class Gammaproteobacteria; order Burkholderiales; family SG8-39; genus JADGRQ01. The sequence continues at coordinate 7,059 of JBGOTT010000126.1, forward strand.
CTGTCTTGATACCCTTTGCATGGCATGCGTCGGCGACGTCCAGCGCATACTCTGCAAAGATCACCGGGTCGTTGTAGGTGAACGCGACGCTCCGGCACGCGAGGCGGACGGCTTCGGCGGCGATCGCCTCCGGCGTGGCGGCGTCCATCAGCGTGTCCATCTCGCGCGACTTGGAAATGTCCCAGTTCTGGCAGAACTTGCACGCCAGGTTGCAGCCGGCGGTGCCGAACGAAAGCACGCTCGAACCCGGGTAGAACTGGTTGAGCGGCTTTTTCTCGATCGGATCGACGCAAAAGCCCGATGAGCGCCCATAGGTCGTCAGGACCATCGCGCCGTTTTCCATCTTGCGCACGAAACAGGCGCCGCGCTGGCCTTCATGCAGCCGGCAGTCGCGCGGGCACAGATCGCACTGGATCCGCCCGTCGTCCAGCGCATGCCACCAGCGCCCGGGATGCGATGCTTCGCTCATCTCAGTGCAACGCCGCCTGGCGGAACTTGAGCACGCGGTAGCGCGAGATGCGGCAACGACCGATCCGCATTTCAGCGGGCAATCCCGCCTTGCGCTTCAATTCGGCCAGAAATTGCCGCTTTTCCGGAAGGCTCTCCCATACCTGCGGCAGGAAGGTACCGCGCCGTCCATCGGCCTCGAGAATCAATCCGTCCTCGCCCGGCACGATCGCCTCGAGCAACTCTGCCTCGTCGGCGAAGCGCAACGGGCGTGGTGTCGAGAGCAGCGACACCTCGACCTCGACCTGCTGCCACTCGGCCGCAATGACGGCGGGAAAGCGCGGGTCGCGGAACGCTGCGTTGACGGCGTTGGCGGCGACGTCCTCGCCAAGGCGGCGCTCGGCCGCGAGGCTGCCGATGCAACCGCGCAGCGCACCGCCCTTCGTCAACGTGACGAAGGTCGCTCCGGGTTGCCTCAGCCAACCGGGCGAATCGGCGAGCGGGCTTGCACCGAGACCCAACTCGGACGCGATCGCACTGCGCGCGATTTCAATCAGCGCACCCCCCGCGTCGCGCTCGGTCACCGGCGCACTCTCGTCCAGGGCGAAGGACGCGTAACCGACCACGCGGCCCCGTCCGCCCGCGGTATCGCCCGAGTTGCAGGCGGCGAGGCGGCGGATCTTCAGTCCCTTTGCGCGTGCCACGCGCAACAGGCCGTTCAACGGGGTCGCGCCGCAGGCCTGGTCATGATTCAGATCGGCGGAAAGATGCTCAATGCGCTCGAGCGTTGCGCCATCGATGCGCCTTGCTTCATCGTAGGTGTGGTAGTGGGAAAGGTCGGTGGACAGGACGATCAGGGTCTCAGGCCCGCCCCACAGCTGCTCGATCACCTGCGCGACCTCTTCCGGCGACGCATCGCCGACCGCGAACGGCACGAGCGAGAACTCGCCCAGCACGCGTTGTAGGAACGGCAACTGCACCTCGAGCGAATGCTCCATCGCGTGCGCCGGAGCGCTGACGACAACCTGCGGCAATGCGATCACGGCCTTCACCGCCTCGCGGTCGATCGGGATACGGCCCAGCGGCGTGGCGAACTCGTCCGCTCCGGGCAAAGCGAGGCCTCTCACCGGAACGCGATGCACCGGCCCCAGTATGACCACGCGTCGCACCAGGCCGCGCGCGGACGCGAGTTCGCTGTAAGCGCTCGCCGCGACGCCGCCGGAATAGATATAGCCGGCATGCGGGACGATCAACGCCTTCGGATAACCGAAGCGCGGCGCAAGGCTCTCGACCGTTCCGAGCAATTCATCGACATCCGCGCGCAGCGTCCGCGGATCGTCCGGATAGAAGGCGCCGGCGACTGCGGCGGGTCTGACGCTAGCCATGGCGGACAAAGGGTTCTCCATAGCGCTGATATGGGGACTATCCGCCTGCAGTCAAGGCCGCGTCAAGCCACTCGATCACGCCTTGCAACGCGTGGATCACCGACTGGCGCCTCACCGCTTTGCGGTCGCCTTCGAAGCGGCGCGTCTCGACTCGCACCGCGCCATCCGCGCGCCGCGCCCAGCCGAAGCACACCGTGCCAACCGGCTTCGCGCGCGAGCCGCCGGTCGGACCGGCCACGCCGGTGATCGAAAGTGCAAAGCCGGCATGACTGTGCTCGAGCGCCCCTGAAGCCATCTCGCCCGCGGTCTGCTCGCTCACGGAACCGTGGCGCGCAAGCGTGTCGGGCGAAACCCCGAGCATCTCCTGCTTGGCGGTATTGGTATAAGTCACGAAACCGCGTTCGAACCACTCCGAGCTGCCGGCAATCGCAGTGACCGATTGCGCCACCCAGCCGCCGGTGCAGGATTCGGCCGTGGCGAGCGTCTCGCCGGCCGCCTTGAGACGGGTGCCGACCAGCGTCGCGAGTCTGGAGAGCGTATCGGAAGGCATCAGCCGGGTTTCCCGATCATGTTCCTAGAACCAGAGCCGCTTGGCGATTGCAAGAACCAGCAGCGTATAGCCGGCTGCGAGAATGTCATCGGCCATCACGCCGAAGCCGCCTTTCACCCGCCGCTCGAATTCGCGGATCGGCGAGGGCTTGACCACATCGAAAAGTCGGAACAGGAAGAACGCCGCAGCCTGCCAGCCGGGACCTTCCGGCGCGATCAGGAGGATCACCAGGAACGCCACCACTTCGTCCCACACCATCGCGCCGTGATCGGCCACGCCGAGGTTGCGGCCGGTGATCGCGCACGCCCACACGCCGATGGCGAACAGCACTGCGACGATCAGGAACGCCTCGCCCGGAGCGTATTCGCGCAGTGCATACCAGTACAGCGGCAGCGCGAGCAGCGTGCCGAACGTACCGGGCGCGAAGCCGATCAGCCCGACGCCGAAGCCGAAGGACACGAAGTGCGCCGGGTGCGAGAACGCAAAGCGGAAGTCGGGGCGCAGGATCATGTCAGGAAAAATGATCGAAGCCGCCGCCGGCGGAGCGCTCGGAAAAGCGCCGGATCAGCTCGAATTCGGAGGGCATGTCGCGGCGGCGGGGCGGCGCCTGGCGCGCGCGAGTTCGGCGGGGCGCAATGCGGCGGCAAGCTTCTCCAGCACGCCGTTGACGAACTTGTACCCGTCGGTGCCACCGTAGCTCTTGCCGATCTCGATCGCTTCGTTGAGGACCACCTTGACCGGCGTCGCCGGCTCGGCAGACAGCTCGAAGGCGCCGATGTACAGCACCGCGCGCTCCACCGGCGAGAGCGACGCAAAACTGCGGTTGAGGCATGGCGCGATCAGCGCCT
>JBGOTT010000127.1:0-10266 GCA_041476585.1 Gammaproteobacteria bacterium
AGAACCGCGCGAGGAAGACGATTCTTCAAATCTCAGCGGCCTAGAATTCATGCATAGGACTTGGCACGAATCTTGCTGATCACAGATTAGCCTATAGGTTGGAAAACATGATAATACGCGCACTTATCGCACTAATTTTGACGGCGTTGGCGTTCTGGCTGGGTGGTGAAGCAGGCGCTGCCTCTGTTGCGACGTCCTGTGCCACCCCGGACAACAATACTCCGACCATCACCACCTGTTTCTTCGACCTTACCGCATCACCCTCGAGCACCCAAGCGCCCGCCTCAGCGGTCCTCGACGGAGGAATATTCCGGGTGCCCGCGCAAGACGGCGCTCTTGGGCAGGGGTTCATCGTGGGTACCGGTGTGTTCCAGCCGTTCGTTCGCATTCAGGAGCCAGGCAACGGGAATAGCGTTTCGAATGGCATCGAGGCAGGCTATAACACAGACGGTCGCGACGGGGTCGGACAACTTGCCACCGAGTTGGACAACCACGACAAGGGCGGCAGCAACTGGAATCATTCGATCAAGTTGAGCGATATTCCCACCGTTACCGTTTGTGACGGAGGGGGAACGACCGGGACCAACTGCAAGAATTATTTCGAGTTCCTGCTTGACACCAACGAGCAGGGGAACAGCCCCAACTCCGGCATTTCGCTGGATGAATTCAAGGTATTCACTGCTGCGGCGGGCGACATCCACGACTTCACCGGTGCGGACGACACCAAGGGGTTCACCGACTTTCAGCTGACCGGCGGCGCAACAAAAAGATACGACATGGACGCCGGACCCGGCGGGGATTCATCGATTCTGACGGATTATCGGAACTTCAGCGGCAGCGGCAACGGCGTGGATCTTCAGGCGCTCGTTCCGGTCGCAGATTTTGCCGGCGTCGCATCCGATAGCTTTGTGTATCTGTATTCGAAGTTCGGCTGGACTAGCACCCAGTGCCAGCAGAACAACAACCAGAACTCGCCGTGTATGACGCCGGATGGTACTACCGGCAGCGGAACGTCTATTTCTCCCGCCAGCGCAAAGACGCCAGCAGGCAGCCTGAACTTCCAAGCGGATGCCGGCTTCGAAGAATGGTCAATCCGCCAGGCAAAGCCCACGCCACTGCCATCCACCATGCTGCTGTTCGGAATCGGCCTTGCCGCGCTGGCGTACCGCCGGCGTCTATCGGCAATCTGATTATTTGCTCAGTTGTTTGAATAGTTCCTCTGCGTCTGCGCGCTCGGGGAACGGCTGCCCTCGCAACAATTGCTGCAGTTCCGTGCGCGCGAGGGCGTTATTGCCATTCTTCGCATATGCCCTGGCAAGGTGATAGCGAACCAACTGTGATTCAGGAGCCAGCAGTCGGGCCTTCTCGAGAAGCTCGATGGCTCGTTTCGCATCGCCCTTTTCGATCAACAAGCGGCTCAGATCATGTAACGCGGCCGGATTATCCGGCGCGATCTTGTATGCCGTTTCCGCCACTTCGAGCGCCCGCGGATCATTCATCCGCTCGTAAACCAAGCCGAGGTTGTGCAGCAGCGGTAGCTTGTCGGGTTCGTCTTTCAGCGCGTGCTGGTATTGTTCCGCGGCGAGCTGGAAATTCTCGTTCCGGATGGCGGTGTCCGCGACGAGGTATCGAACCTGATTGTCATCCGGATTGTCCCGCAGCCATTCTGCGGTGAGCGCGTCAGCCGCCGCCGCCTTGCCGGCGCTGCGCAACGCGCCGTGCAACTTCGCGAGCAGCGTGCGTGTTTTCTCCATTGAGAACGCGGTTGCATAGGCGCTCGCCGCCTGCTCGTAGCGCTTCTCGGCCATCGCAGCGTCGCCCGCAATTACAGATCCCAACGCGGACTTGGGCAGCCGCTTTTGTGCCTCGCGGACAAGCTTGCCTGCATCGGCGATTTTCCCCGACCGCAGCTGGAGTGTCGCCAGGGCGTACATCGCCTCTGGAAAATCCGGTCGCAGCTCCAGCGCCTTGTGCAACGTAAGTTCCGCTGCCGCGAATTTCCCGTTTGCCGACTGCGCGCTGCCCAGGCCATACAACGCCTCGGCAGATTTCGGATAACGGTTGGCGAGCATCACGTATGTACTCAAGGCTTCCGGCTTCTGCCCCATACGCAACTGGGAATAGCCAAGGAGGTTGAGCGCGTCGGCGTTTTCCGGGCGCGCGCCCAACGCAACCCGCGCCGCAGGCAGCGCCTTGGCGTAATCGCCCTTGGCAAAATGCAGCTTCGCCAGCGCCATCGACGGCGCAAACGCCTTTGGCTGCGTCTGGCGGGCTCGCTCGAACCACGTCATGGCTTCGGCCTCGTTCCTGGACGCTACGGCGAGATCGGCAAGCGCCAGCATGGCGGGCACGTTGTCCTTGTCACGCTCCAGGATCTTCTCGAAGCGCTTGCGCGCCTCCACCGGATTGTTTTCCTGCATGTCGAGTTGGGCCAGGTTCATGGCGGTGGCGAATTTCGCCGGCTGAAGTTCGCCCGCGCGCTCGAATGCCTTGCGCGCCCCGACAACGTCACGTTTTGCAAACAGCACTGCGCCCTTGAGGTTGTAGGTGAGCGGATCGGCCGGGCGCCTCGCTTCCAGACGCGCGACGGCCTTGAGGGCGTTGTCATACTGCTTCACCGACAAAAGAGTCTTGACCAGCAGCGCGTCGGCTGTGGCGCTGCTTCCGAGTCCGACAGCCGCTTCCAGATCGGCAAGCGCTTTCTCGGTTTCCCCGGCCGCCAGGCGGGCCAGGCCAAGGCCCGTGCGAATACGGGAATTCTGCGGATTCTGCTTCGCCGCCAGTTCAAAGTATTTCCGCGCTACGGAGATTTCGTTGGTATTGAACTTCGCTTCGGCGAACAACGCTAGAAGCACCGGATCGTCGGGCGCGGCTTTGAGCGCGGGCTCGAGCACCTCGACCGCACGCTTTGACTTGCGGGAATTGAGAAGTGCCGCAGCATACAATTTCCGGACATAAATGCTGTTGGGAGACTTGGCGAACGCCTCGCTGAGCCGCTGCTCCGCGAGATCGTTGGCTCCGGCCGAATAAGCTACCGCGCCCGCCAAGGCGGTCGCCGGCAGGTAGTCTGGTGCGGATTTCAGCGCCTGCTGAACCGCTTCGTTTGCGGCAGCGAAATTGTTGCCGCGGAACTCCAGCAAACCCAGCAGATAATAGCCGATGGCGCTGTTGGGCGCGGCCTGCATGATGGCGTCGATGTTCTTTCTTGCCAGATCGAGCTTGCCGTCCCGCATATGGACCGAAGCCAGATTGAGGTTCGCCGCGAGACCCCGCGGATTCAAGGCGAGTGCTTTCTGATAAGCGGCGAGCGCTGCATCGGCTTTGCCGGTGGCGCGCTCGAGGTCACCTTTCATGAGCCACGCGTCGAGACTGGCCGGGTTGGACGCGAGTGCGCGATCGACGAAGGCCAAGGTCGCCGGGGCGTCCCCCGTGAGCGAGGCCAGTCGTGCCTGTCCCAGCAGCGCCGGCGCATGTTCCGGCTTGCGCTTCAGCGCTTCCTCGAAGGACTTGGCGGCCTCTTCCAGCCGTCCGAGCAGGATTTGCGAGTGGCCCCTCAGGCTGAGGGTTTGTGGCTGCAGCGCGGCGTCTCCGTGGTCGCTGAAGCGGGTGGCATCCAGGACTTTCTCGAATTCAGCCTGCGCGAACAGCGATTGGGCCAGGCGTGGAAGCACGACTTCGGCCGGATATTTTGCGTCGAGCGCCTGGCGAAAGTAATGCTCCGCCAGTTTCGGTTCCCCGCTCTCCTCGAATATGAGCCCGAGCAGATATCGAGCCTCGCCATGCCCAGGGTTCTGCTGCAAGACGTTTTTCAGCACGATCGCAGCCGCTCGGCGGTCGCCTTTTTGATGGTATTGCTTCGCCTCCGAGATCAGACTGTCGACGGTCGGCGGCGCGTTGCACGCCGCGAGCAGCAGCGCCGCGCCCAGCAACATCCAGAATTTCTCCGGGGCGGTGAGTTTGAGGTGGGCAACGCGGTCAGCAATCTCGAGCTGGAAGGAGCCATAGGCCATTGCGATTCTCGTGGTGAAGACGCTTAGGGCGACATGATACCCGCGCGAAAAACACGCTACGGGGAGAGACGACGCACGTACAAGCCAGCGTCCCCGCGTAAGCGGGGATCGAGTTCGACCACGACCCGCTGGGTCCCCGCTTTCGCGGGGACGACTAAGTTAGAGCCTGCGGAAGCCGTCCCAGACGCGGTCGTAGTCCTTCTGCAGTTCCTTCGCGTGCAGCGCGAACCTGGTCGGCCGGAACACCCAGCGCGACTCCCACATGAAGGCGAGGGTGTTCTCAATCCTGTGGGGCTTCAGTTCTGAAGCGGTCGCCTTGTCGAAGGTCGCGACATCCGGCCCGTGCGCCGACATGCAGTTGTGGATCGACACGCCACCCGGCAGGAAGCCTTCGGCCTTGGCGTCGTACACGCCGTGCACCAGCCCCATCAGCTCGCTCATCACGTTGCGATGGAACCAGGGCGGGCGGAAGCTGTGCTCGGCCACCATCCAGCGCGGCGGGAAGATGACGAAGTCGCAGTTCGCCACGCCCGGCTGGCACGAGGGCGAGGTGAGCACGGTGAAGATCGATGGGTCCGGGTGATCGAAGCTCACGGTGTTGATCACCATGAACTTCGCCAGGTCGTACTTGTAGGGCACGTAGTCGCCGTGCCAGGCCACCACGTCGAGCGGCGAGTGGCGAAGTTCGGTGGCCCACAGGCCGCCCTGGAACTTGGCCACTACCTGGCACTTGCCGCTCTTGTCCTCGTAGGCCGCGGCCGGCGCAAGAAAATCGCGCGTCTGCGCGAGGCCCTGCGCGCCGATCGGCCCGAGCTCCGGCAACCGGAACGCCTGACCGTAGTTCTCGCACAGGTAGCCGCGGGACGGACTCTCTACGATGACCTTGAATTTCATTCCCCGCGGAACGACCGCGATCTCGCCGGGCCTCGCTTCCAGTTTCCCCAGCTCGGTGAACAGAAGCAGCGCGCCCTGCTGCGGCACGAACATCATTTCGCCGTCCGCGCTCGTAAAGTACCGGTCGGTCATCGAGCGGTTGGCGCGGTAAATGTGCACCGCGATCCCCGATTGCGAGGCTGCGTCGCCCGAGCCCGCGAGCGTCACCAGACCGTCGATGAAATCGGCCGGCTTCGCGGGCATCGGCAGCGGGTTCCAGCGCAGCCGGTTGGGCGGCGTCTCGACCTCGTCGAACGGCCCCGAGCGCACGAGGCCGTTCGCAATGCGCCTGTAGGGCGCGTGCATCGCCGAAGGGCGCAGCTTGTACAGCCAGACGCTCTGGTTTTCTGCGCGCGGCGCGGTGAAGGCGGTGCCCGAGATGGCTTCGGGGTACAGGCCGTGCGGCGTGCGCTGCGGCGAATTCTGCCCCACCGGCAGCGCGCCCTTCAGCGCCTCGCTGGAGAACGTGTTGCCGAAACCGCTCTGGTACGCGAGCATCGCTTGTTTGCCCGGTTTGCTCTTCAAGCGTGATTTCATGGACGCTCCAACAGGAAGGATTCAAAGTTCCGCCGGCTGCGCTGCGCGCCACTGCTGCCAGCGCCAGGCGTCGCGGCACATGGTTGCCAGGTCGCGGCCTGCGCGCCAGTCCAGTTCGCGCGCGGCGCGCGACGCATCCGCGTAGCTGACCGCCACGTCCCCCGGACGCCGGGGCGCAATGCGATAGGGGACCGCCCGCCCCGACGCGCGCGCGAACTCCTTCACCACGTCGAGCACGCTGTAGCCGTGTCCGGTGCCGAGATTGAATATGCGCACCGGGGGAAGGCGATCGAGCGCATTGAGCGCCGCGACGTGCCCCGCGGCGAGATCCGCCACGTGGACGTAATCGCGCACGCCCGTGCCGTCGGCAGTCTCGAAGTCGTTGCCGAACACCGACAACTCCTTCAATCGTCCGGCCGCCACCAGGCTGACATACGGCATCAGGTTGTTGGGAATGCCGTTCGGGTCCTCGCCGATCAGCCCGCTCTCGTGCGCACCGACCGGATTGAAGTAGCGCAGCAGCGCCACGCGCCAATCCTCGTGCCTGCGCGCGTGATCGGCCAGCATCTGCTCGACCGCGAGCTTGTTCTCGCCGTAGGGATTGACCGGGCCGGTCGCGGCATCCTCGGTGAAAGGCGGCGTGTTCGCCTCGCCGTACACCGTGGCCGAAGAACTGAACACCATGCGCCGCACTCCGGCCTCCTGCATCGCCGCGAGCAGCATGCCGCTGCCCCGCACGTTGTTGTCGAAATACAGGTCCGGCTTCTCCACCGATTCGCCCACCGCCTTCAATCCGGCAAAGTGAACCACTGCATCGAACCGCCGCACTGCGAACACATCTTTCAGAAAGGCGCGGTCGCGGATGTCGCCCTCATGCAGCGTGATCGCCTTGCCTGCGATCCGCTCGACGCGCCCCTGCACCGAGCGGCGGCTGTTGCAGAGATTGTCGAGCACGTGAATCGCATACCCCGCCGCGAGCAGCTCGACGCAGGCGTGCGAGCCGATGTAGCCGGTGCCGCCGGTGACGAGAATCGCGGGTGAGATGGAAGGCATCGGTCGGGATTATCCCGCCATCCGGCTCGGCAGCCAGGTGGCAAGCGCCGGAACCAGCGCGATCAGCAGCATCCGAACGCAATCGGCGACCACGAAGGGCGTGATGCCGCGCACGATGGTGGCGAGCGGCAACCCGCTGACGCCCTGGATCACGAACAGGTTGATGCCCACCGGCGGGACGATCATGCCGATCTCGCAGACGGTGACGAACATCACGCCGAACCAGATCGGGTCGAATCCGAGTGCCACGATCAGCTTGAACACCGGGCCCACGGTGAGCAGCATCATCGCCAGCTCGTCCATCAGTGCGCCGAGGATGATGTACATCACCATCAGCAGGAACATCACCCACCAGCGCGGCAGTCCCAGGTCCTTGATCCATTGCACGATCGCATCGGTGAGGCCGGTGGTGTCGATGAAGTAGTTGAAGATGCCCGCGCCGATCAGGATCATGAAGATCATGCCGACGGTGGTGGCGGTTTCCTTGATCGCCGTGAAGTAACCGGCACGCTTCAGCTTGCCGCCCGCCCACGCCAGCACGATCGCGCCAAATGCGCCTACCGCGGCGGCCTCGGTGGGCGAAAACCAGCCCCAGTACATGCCGCCCAGCACCAGGCCGAAAAGAAGCACCACCTGCCAGACGTCGCGCGCCGCCTGCAGCCGCTCGGTCCAGTTCGCGCGCGGGCCCGGCGGCCCGAGTTTGGGGTCGCGCGCGGTAGACCAGCCGATCGCCGCCATGTAGAGCAGCGTGCCGAGGATACCCGGCAGGATGCCGGCGGCCAGCAGCTTGCCGATGGATTGCTCGGTCATCAGGCCGTAGATGACGAACAGGATCGACGGCGGAATCATCACGCCGAGCGTGCCGCCTGCGGCGACCGACGCGGAGGAGAGGCGGTCGTCGTATCCGGCGCGCCGCATCTCTGGCATCGCCACGCGGCCCATGGTGGCAGCGGTCGCGATCGCCGAGCCGCACACGGCGCCGAAGATCGCGCAGGCCCCAACGGTGGCGAGCGCGAGCCCGCCGCGCAGGTGGCCGATCAGCGCCGCGACGAAGCCGTACAGGCTGCGCGACAATCCGCCGTGCGCGGCGAACACGCCCATCAGGATGAACAGCGGCAGCACCGAAAGCCCGATCGGGAACACGGATTCGAACGGCGCCCGCCCGAGCACGAAACCGAGCGTGCTCCAGCCGTTCACCAGGCCGAAGCCAAGCGTGCCGACGATGCCCATCGCGATCGCCACCGGCATGCGCAAAGCGATCAGCGCGACTACCGCGGCGAAACCGAGGGCGCCCGCGAGCGGTCCGCTCACCAGGGCACTTTCGCGCCAGCCGCGCGCACCGCTTCGCGCGTCGCGACCAGCAGCGTGGCCAAAATGGACAGCGTCGTGCCGAACAGCATCGGCGCCCAGTACACGAGCATCGGGATGCCGAGCGTCATGGACTTGTCACCTTGCGCGAACTGGATCCTCGCCTGCACCAACGAGAACCATGCGATCGCGATCAGCAGCGCGGCCGAGAGCAGCGTCACCACGCAGTTGAGCGCGGCAAGCGCGCGCGGCGGCAGGCGGTTGGTGAAGAAATCGACATTGACGTTCGCCTCGTGCAGGAAGGTGAGCGGCAGGGCGAAAAACACGGCCAGCATCACCGCGAGCTGGGTGAGGTCGATGGTGCCGAGGATCGCGAAGTTGAGCGTCCTGCGCGTCGAGATGTCCGCCATCAGCACCAGCGTCATCAACATCAGCAGCGCGATGCCGGCGGCTGCGAGCCACCGCGCGCCGCGGTCGGCGCGATCGTAGAGGCGCTCGAGGGTGGTCATGTCACCACCCTCGACGCTATTTGTATTGCGCCACCTTCTTCAGCATCTCATCGTAAACGGCGCGGGCGTTGGCCACGCCTTCTTTCTGCAGCTCGGCGAGTTGCGAGTCGATGAGCGGCTTCAATTGCGCGCGCCATTGCTCGCGCTGCTCATTCGACACCGAAACGATCACGTTGCCGCGCGCCTTGACTGCATCGAGTCCGGCCTGGTCCCATTTGTTCCACAGTTCGCCGAACCGGTTCACCATCGTGGCGCCGGTGGTGTCGTCGATCGCCTTCTTCACGTCTGCGGGCAAACTCGCGTATTTGGCTTCGTTCATTACGATGTGAAAGCACGAGGTATAGACGCGCGCGTCGAAGTGATACTTGAGCACGCCTTCGAGCCTGAAGCCCTTGATCGCATCCCACGGAAACACCGCACCGTCGATCACGCCCTTTTCGATGTTTTCGTACACCTGCCCGGGCGGCATGCCGACCGGCGTCGCGCCCAGATGCTTCAGCAGCGCCTGGGTCGGCGCGTTCGGCTCACGCATGCGCAGTCCCCTTACATCCTCCAGTTTCTCGATCTTCTTGTCGCGCGTGTGGAACAGTCCCGGGTTGTGGCAGTGCAATGCCAGCACCTTGAGGCCCTTGTAGTCCTCGGCGAGCGTGGTCGGAAGCATCGCCCACAGCGTCTTCGAAGCCGAGGCCGCGGATTCGGCGACGAAGGGCATCTCCATGATCGAGCTACGCAGGTAGCGGCCGCGCGGAATGCCGTTCAGGCCCAAGGCGATGTCCACGACCCCCTGCTTGACCTGGTCGGCCTGGTTCTCGGCCTTGCCGAACGGCGAGTTGCCGGCGAAGACGCGCACCGCGACCTTGCCGCCGGTACGTTTCTCGATGTCCTTGCCGAGCGGCTCGAGCACCTCCACGACAAAGCCGTGCGTGGGCGGAACGAACGTGGAGCACTTGAGTTCGATCGTCTGCGCTTGCGCTGCGGTCGAAAGCGCGAATGCGATGCCGGCAGCGAGCAGTGGTTTCGTCAAGATCATTCCTCTTTGCAGATGATGCGGCGGATTATACCGAGTCGCATCCGGCCTCACGCGAGGTTGCCTTGCCGCTCGCAACGGGCATCGGCTAGGATGGCGTTTGCCGGCGAGTTGGCTCCCAGCGCTGCGGAAGGACATGAGCAATGCAGAGATTCTGGTCGCCGGGGGCGGCATCGGCGGACTTGCCGTCGCGCTTGCGCTGGCGCGCAAGGGCCGGCGCGTCCGCGTACTGGAAAAGGCGCCCGAGTTCGGCGAAATCGGCTACGGCATCCAGATGGGGCCGAACGTCAGCCGCATGCTCGATTACCTCGACGTGCTCGAGGCGCTCGAACCTTGCGCGGCGTGACTGGATTCGAGGACCTCGGCGGCAAGCTGCGGGTGCGGTGCATGAGGGCCGCGCTCGCGGCAACCGATTTTCTTCTCGGGGATCAGGCGCGCGAACCGCTTTGCCGGGGAAAAGGCGAGGTCGGTCATGCGCTCTGCCGGCCTATTCCCGGTACGACGGATCGCGCGCGTCGACCAGGCGCTGCATCGCGGCGAACACGTCCTCGCAGGTGCGCTTCTCGCCGGGGCCGGACTCGCGCACAGTCTGCTCGAATACCGATTCGCGGATCGGATTGAGCACGCCGGCCGCGCTTGATGCGATCTGCACGTCGCACGCGCGCTGCAGCGTCCAGAGCATCATGAAGGCCTCGGCTACCGACGGTCCCCACGCGAGCAGGCCGTGATTCCTGAGAATCACCGCTGGTTTGTCGCCAATGTCGCGCAGCATGCGTTCCTTCTCGCCCGCGTCGACGGTGATGCCCTCGAAGTCGTGGTACCCGACGCGGCCGTGCAGTTGCGCGGCATAGAAATTGGTCGGCGACAGCCCGTCCTTCAGGCAGGCCAC
>JBGOTT010000128.1:0-10226 GCA_041476585.1 Gammaproteobacteria bacterium
CGGCTACACCGTGCCGAACCTGCTGATCGAGTACGCGATGCGCAATTCGCACTTGCCGGTGGGACCGTGGCGCGGCGTCAACACCAACCAGAACGGCGTCTACCTCGAGTGCTTCATGGAGGAAGTGGCGCGCGCCGCCGGCGCCGACTCGCTTGCATTCCGCCGCGCGCTCTTGCAGAACCATCCCAAGCACCTCGGCGTGTTGAACGCCGCGGCCGAAAGGGCCGGCTGGGGCAAGCCGCTTCCGGCCGGCGTGCATCGGGGGATCGCCCACTTCATGGGCTATGCCAGCTATTCCGCCGCGGTCGCGGAAGTATCAGTGAGCGACAAAGGCGACCTGAAGGTCCACCGGATGGTCCTCGCCATCAACTGCGGCCATGCCGTCAACCCGCGGCAGATTGCGATGCAAGTCGAAGGCTCGGTCGCCTTTGGATTGACCGCGACCCTCTATGGCGAAATGACCGTCGAGAACGGCCGCATACAGCAGTCCAACTTCCACGACTACGCGATCATGAAGCTCGCCGAAATGCCGAAGGTGGAAACCGTGATCGTGCCGACGTACGACTTCTGGGGCGGCGTCGGCGAACCGACCATTTGCGTCGTCGCGCCCGCCGTTTTGAACGCGATCTTCGCTGCGACCGGCAAGCCGGTTCGCAGCCTGCCGCTGAAGAACGTCAGGCTCGCGTAGCGATCAGCTGAGCATCTGCCCGCCGTCCACCGCGATGGTCTGGCCGGTGACCCAGCTCGCGGCGTCGCTCGCCAGGAACAACGCCACGTTCGCGATTTCCTCGGGCCTGCCCATGCGCCCGAAGCCGATGCCCGAGCGCACCGCGTTGTAGAGCTTGGGGTCTTCGGTCTTGCGTTTCTCCCAGGTTCCGCCGGGAAATTCGACCGAGCCCGGCGCGATGCAGTTCACCCGTATGCGCTTGGCGGCGAACTGCGCGGCCTGCGTCTTGGTGTACTGGATCATCGCCGCCTTCACCGCGCCATAGGGCGGGGTGCGCGCGCTCGGCATCAGTCCCGAGATGGACGAGATGTGGACGATCGAACCCTGCGAGCGCTCGAGCCACGGCAGCGCCGCGTGGGAGGCGCGCACCGCCGCCAGCAGGTCCACGTTGATGCTTGCGGCCCACCCGGCCTCGTCGTCGCTGACGCCGAAGCCCGAGGCGTTGTTCACCAGCACGTCGATCCCGCCAAGCGACTCCGCGGCCGATTGCACCCAGGCCGCGACCGCTGCACCGTCGGCGAGGTCGCACACGGCGGCGTGCACCTTGTGCCCGAATGCGTTCAACTCGGATTCGGTTGCGCGCAAAGACGCTTCGCCGCGTGCGCAGATGCTCACGTCCGCACCCGCTCGGGCAAGAGCGAGCGCGATCGAGCGGCCGATGCCGCGGCTGCCGCCGGCGATCAGCGCATTCCTGCCTGCGAGGGAAAGATTCATCGTGTTTCCTCCGATCTCATTGTAGTCAGTTTTGCAGTCAGGGTTCTGCAAGCAGCTTTTTCCGGTGGCGGGTTTTGCGAACCCGCATTAGGATGGCGCGACCATGAACACCGAAACCGCCGTACTGCGCGACATCCTGAATCTGCCCGGGCCACGCGGCCTGCCGCTGGTGGGTAACCTGCTGCAGATCGAACTGGGACGCATACACCAGATCCTCGAAAAGTGGGCCCACGAGTTCGGCCGGTACTTCCGCTTCGAACTGGGCGGCCGCCATTTCCTCGTCGTTGCCGACCACGAGGTCATCGGCGCCGTGCTGCGCGATCGTCCGGACGGCTTTCGACGCACCGTCCGGCTGCAGAATGTGGCGAAGGAAATGGGGCTGGCGCCCGGCGTGTTCGGCGCCGAAGGCGAGGCCTGGCGGCACCAGCGGCGCATGGTCATGGCGGGCTTAGATCCCGCTCACATCAAGGCCTACTTCCCGTCGCTGATGAAGGTCACGCAGCGGCTGCACGGGCGCTGGCGGAAGGCAGCGCGCGCGGGCGTCGCGATCGACCTGCAGGCCGACCTGATGCGTTTTACGGTCGACGCCATTGCCGGCCTCGCCTTCGGCGCCGACGTGAACACGCTCGAGTCCGACCAAGACGTGATCCAGCGCCATCTCGACAAAATCTTCCCCGCCCTGTTCAAGCGGGGGATGTCGGCGCTGCCGTTGTGGCGCTATGTCAGGCTGCCGGCGGATCGCCGGCTCGAACGCAGCGTTGCGGCGGTCAACGTCGCGATCGAGGGGTTCATCGCGCAGGCGCGCGAGCGCATGCGGGCGGACCCCGCGCTGCGCGAGCATCCGCACAACCTGCTCGAGGCGATGATCGCGGCTGCCGACCTCGGCGGCAGCGGTGTCAGCGATCGTGAAGTGGCCGGCAACGTGATGACCATGCTGCTCGCCGGCGAAGACACCACCGCCAACACGCTGGCCTGGATGATCGAGCTGTTGTATCGCAACCCGCGGGCGCTGCAGCGCGCGCAGGAGGAGGTGCGGCGCGTCATCGGCGAGCACGCGGCGACCAGCCTCGGGCAAATGGGCGCGCTCGAATATGTCGAGGCCTGCGCGCATGAGACGATGCGGCTCAAGCCCGTGGCGCCGGTGCTGATCCTGCAGGCCCTGCGCGACACCACGATCGCCGACGTCCGCGTGCCGACGGACACAGTCATCTGGTGCCTGATGAGGCACGACAGCCTGGACGAGCGCCACTTCCGGGACGCCGCCGCGTTCGAGCCGCAGCGATGGATCGGCGAGGGCGGGGTGGCGCAGGCGGCGAACGCGGCCACACGGGTGTCGATGCCGTTCGGCGCCGGTCCGCGTTTGTGCCCGGGGCGGAACGTGGCGCTGCTGGAGATGAAGATGGCGATGGCGATGCTGCTGGGCCGCTTCGACATCGAGCGCGTGGACACGCCCGATGGGGGTGAGGCGCACGAGCACCTCGCGTTCACGATGGCGCCGCTCGGCCTGCGGATGCGGTTGCGGGAACGCGCTTCCTAGAGCATCTCGAGCGCGCGCGGGCCGGATGGCGGCGGGAACAGTCGATCGAGTTCGGCGAGCTGGGCGGCGCTCAGGGGATGCTCGCGCGCGCCGAGGTTTTCCGTCAGCCGCGTGCGGTTGCCGCACTTCGGAATGACGATGACATCGTCGTTTGCCAGCAGCCACGCGAGCGCCGCCTGCGCCGGCGTCATGCCGTGTCGTTTCGAGAACGCCGCGAGTTTCGGGTGGTCGGTGAGCCGCGCCTGCTCGAGCGGCGAATAGGCCATCAGCGGAACACGCCGCTCACGCAGCCAAGGCAGCAGGTCCCATTCAATGCCGCGGCGCGTGAGGTTGTACAGGAGCTGGTTGGTCGCCACGGCTTTCCCGCCGGAGAGCTTCCACAGCGCCTTCATGTCCGCGAGATCGAGGTTGCTCACGCCGTAGTGGCGGATCTTGCCGGCGACTTGCAGCGATTGCAGCGCCTCCAGCGTTTCAGCAAGCGGAACATTGCCGCGCCAATGCAGCAGATAAAGGTCGATCCGGTCGGTCTTCAGGCGCGCGAGGCTCTGCTCGCACGCTGCGCTCGTTCCGCGCCGCGTCGCGTGGTTCGGCAGGACCTTGCTCACCAGAAATACCTCGTCACGCCGCCCCGCGATGGCCTCGGCAACCAGCTGCTCGGAGCGGCCGTCGCCGTACATTTCCGCGGTATCGACGAGCGTGAGTCCGCAGTCGAGTCCGAGCCGGAGAGTGGCGATTTCCTCGCTGCGCTTCGCGCGGTCGTCGCCCATGTGCCAGGTGCCCTGGCCGAAAGCCGGGACGCGCTCGCCGCAGGGCAGGGCGACGGTTTTCATGCGCTCGAGTCCATAAGCAACGCCCCCGATTCGACGCTGGTCCTGGTCAGACAATACCAGAGCCGGCAAGTCTTGCGAACGTTGCGGCATCCTTGACGCTGTCCGCACGCGGGTGCAAATTACGCGCGCCGATGCCGGCGAGTTCTGATTTCCATTTCCGCAGGGGAGAAAACCTTGACACATCCGGCCATACGCGTCGCTGCAGCCCTCTCGTTGTCGCTGGCAACGACGACCGCCGCCTGGAGCCACGATGAGGGGAAACCGCCAGAGCAACTCGGAAAAGTGTCCTTCCCGACCTCCTGTCAGCCGGCCGTCCAGGCGAAGTTCGAGCGCGCCGTTGCGCTGCTGCATTCGTTCTGGTTCACGGAAGGGGAAAAAGCATTCCGCGATGTGCTCGCGCAGGACCCGGGCTGCGCGATCGCCGGTTGGGGCATCGCCGCCGTCCTCATCGGCAACACCTTCGTAGGGGGCGCCACGCCCGACGCGGCGAAAAAAGCGCAGGAAGCGATCGAGCGCGCCCGTTCCATCGGCCCGAAGACCGAGCGCGAGCGCTACTACATCGAGGCGGTCGCGGAGTACTGGGAGCGCTTCGGCGACCGGCCGCATGGCGCGCGCATGCAATCGCTCGCCAATGCGTTCGCACAAGTGGCGAAGCGCTATCCGAAGGACGATGAGGCGCAGATTTTCTACGCGATCTACCTGACCGCGACGCAATCACCGACCGACAAGACCTTTGCGGCGACCCTCAAGGCGGCTGCAATCCTCGAACCGCAATTCGCGAAGCATCCCGAGCATCCCGGCGTGGCGCACTATCTCATCCACAGTTACGACTATCCGCCGATCGCCCCGAAGGGACTGACGGCGGCCAGGCGCTACGCCGAGATCGCGCCCTCGGCGCCGCATGCGCTGCACATGCCCTCGCACATCTTCACGCGGGTGGGCGCATGGCAGGACTCGGTCGCGACGAACCGGCGCTCCGCCGATGTGGCGAAAGCCGCGAATTCGCCGGGCGACCAGTTGCACGCGCTGGACTACATGGCCTACGCGTACCTGCAGCTTGCGCGCGACCGCGATGCGGCCCTCGCCATCGAGGAGGCGAGGACGGTGTTCAACCTCAATCCCGCCGTCATGCCCATCGGCTACGCGTTGGCGGCGATGCCGGCGCGCTACGCCGTCGAGCGCGGCATGTGGAAGGAGGCCGCGCAACTCGAGCCCCGCCAGACGCGCTTTGCGTTCACCGAAGCCATCACCTGGTTCGCCAAGGCGCTGGGCGCCGCGCGCAGCGGCGACATCGCCGCGGCGGAAACGAGCGCGAAGGAATTGTCGGCCATTGCCGAGGGGCTCGCGGCCGCCAAGAACGACTACTGGGCTACCGAGGTGAAGGTGCAGCACCAGGCCGCTTGCGTGGATTGCATTCGCGAAAGGCAATCGCGACGAAGCGCTCGCGTCGATGCGCTCGGCCGTAGAGATCGAGGATACGAGCGAAAAGAGTGCGGTGTCGCCCGGACGGCTGGTCCCCGCGCGCGAATTGCTCGGCGACATGCTGATGGAAAGCGGGCTGCCGGTCGAGGCGATTGATGAATACGAGCGCTCGCAGGTGCGCGACCCGAACCGGCTGAGGAGCTTGTATGGCGCGGGGCTCGCCGCGGCGCAGGCGGGAAACCGCGAGAAGGCGAAGTACTTCTATGGGCGCGTGGCGCAGCTGGTCGGTGCTTCCGATTCCCGGCCCGAGCTCAAGAAGGTGCGGGAGTATCTCGCGAGCAACTGAAAGTCAGGCGTATCCGGCCAGGCAACGCATCAGCGCCTGGACACGCGCCGGCGCAGCTTGCGGATCGCTTCTGCGGCCAGGACGACCTTGCCGTCCGCAATTTGCTGATTGCCTAGTGTGAGGATCTTGAGCAGCGCCAGCCTGTTTTGGGTTTGCTCGTAGGTGGTGACGTCGTGCATCACCGTCTTCGTCTTGCCGTTGCGCATGACCACCAAGGCAATACCCCCTCGGGCCGGAGTTAGTCCGAATTCGTTGTTGCAAGAAATCCGTCAAATGCCGATATGGTCTATCGAGAGATTTCGTTGACGTCCAGACGTCACGCATCTATTATAGGTTCTGAGGCTGCTCAATGAGAAGACGACCTGGCGAAGTGCGTGATGCAATCGTGTCGGTGTTGGAGGCGCGGCCGCGTGGCGCCAGCGTGGCGGAGATCACGCAGCACGTGAATTTGCTTCTCGGGGAGGTTCCCGCGTCGTCGATCCGCTCGTATCTGCAACTCAACACGCCTGAGCTCTTCGCGCGTATGGACCGTGCGCAGTATGTCCTCAAGGAGCTTGCCTACGAGCCCAAGCTGTCGTCGAAAGACGCGCAGATTCGGGAGTTCGCCTATGGGAAGGCGACACTCTTCAATACTGACTGCCTGGCGTGGTTGGAAACCCGGTCTGCGAACTCCGTTCACGCGGTTGTGACCGATCCGCCCTACGGACTGCTCGAATACACGGATCAGGAACAACGGAAGCTTCGCGCCGGTAAGGGCGGCGTGTGGAGAATTCCGCCTTCATTCGACGGTGCGAAGCGAGCTCCATTGCCGCGATTTACTGTCCTCAAAGCGACGGACCTGGATGCGCTGGAACAGTTCTTTGCAGCTTGGGCCAGGCGCCTGCTCCCGGTCTTGGTCCCTGGCGCGAACGTCATCGTCGCAAGCAACCCGCTTCTTTCGTTTCTCGTATCCGGTGCGCTTTCGAAGGCCGGCCTCGAACGGCGGGGCGAAATCGCACGACTGGTAATGACGATGCGCGGTGGAGACCGACCAAAACATGCGCACGTCGAGTTCGCTGACGTAAGCGTGATGCCGCGCTCGATGTGGGAACCCTGGCTCGTTTTCCGAAAGCCGATCGATGGGCGAGTTCAGGACAATCTTCGGCAATGGGGAACCGGTGGATTTCGCCGAATCTCGGCTGAGCGCCCGTTCGGAGATGAAATCGAATCAGCGCCGACTCGTGCCGCGGAGCGAGAGTTGGCGCCCCATCCCAGCCTGAAGCCGCAAGCCTTCCTGCGGCAATTGGTCCGCGGCGCCTTGCCGCTCGGCAAGGGAGTGATCCTCGATCCTTTCGCGGGGTCTGGCTCGACGCTTGCCGCGGCCGAGGCGGTGGGTTACGAAAGCCTTGGCGTGGAGAAAGACTTGGATTACTTTAATGCGGCGGCGAAGGCGATACCGAAGCTGGCAACGTTGCGTCTCAAGGATTCCTAGACTCGGTACTGCATTCCGAATTACTGCCATCGAGTATCTCGCTTGGCTAGATCGAAGTTCCGACCCGGCTCCGGTAACTGCCCCTCAGTTCCCTCTTCAACACCTTCCCGATCGCGCTCCTCGGCAACTGTTCCAGCAACTCCACCGCGGCAATCCGCTGGATCTTGTTCACGCGCTCATTCACCCACTCGCGCACCTGATCGGCGCTCATTCCTGACCCAGGCTTGAGCACCACAAACGCCACCGGCGTCTCCCCCCACTTTTCCGAAGGCACTCCCACCACCGCCGCATCAGCCACATCCGGATGCCCGCGCAGCACCGCTTCCAGATCGCTCGGATAGACGTTGAACCCGCCCGAAATGATCATGTCCTTCTTGCGGTCCATCAGCGTCAAAAACCCGTCCGCGTCGAACCGCCCCACATCCCCGGTCCGGATAAACCGCTTGCCGCTCGCATCGCGCCACTCGGCCTCCGCAGTCTTCTCGGGCTGGTTGTGATAGCCATTCATCATCCCCGCCGAATGCCCGACGACTTCACCCATCTCGCCCCGCGGCACTTCAACGCCGTGGTCATCGATCAGGCGAATGTCATGCCCCTCCGCAGGCTGTCCGACGGTATGCAGCTTCGTCGGATGCTCGCGCGCAACCAGGATGCAGGTGCCGCCGCCTTCGGTCATGCCGTAGTACTCGATCAGCCCGCCGGGCCAGCGCTGCAAAACGTCGACCTTCAATTTCGCCGCGAACGGCGCACTGGTGCAGAACTTGAATTTGAAGCTGGACAGGTCGTGCGAATCGAAATCCGGCAGCGACATGACGCGCTGGTACTGCACCGGCACGAGCATGGTGTGGGTCGCGCGGTGTTTTTCGGCGAGTTTCAAATAGGCGGCCGCATCGAACTTGCCCATCAGTACTGCGGTGCCGCCCTGGCCGAGGGTGGGGAAGAAGCACACCAGCGTGGTGTTCGAGTACAGCGGCGTGGCGATCATCGTGACCGCTTCGGGGTTGTATTCGTAAAGCGCCGCGCGATTCACGTGGCCCCAGCGCATCGCGTGCGACTGGACGATGCCCTTCGGCAAGCCGGTGGTGCCCGAAGAGTAGATGATATTGAACGCCCACGCAGGCTGGATTTCGACGGGCGCGGGTTTCGCACCCGCTGGGGCGAGCCAGCCAGACAGGGGCGCGCCGGGTGAGGAACCGTCCAATGCAATGCGCTTCGCCGCGATGCGGCTGGCGACCGGCTCGAGGTTCTTCGCGACTATGGCGTCGAGAAAGAATAACTTCGCGCCGGCGTCCGCCGCCATGCCGGCGAGTTCTTCCGCGGTGCACGAGGGTGCGAGCGGCGCGACCGCGACACCCGCGCGCAGCGCGCCGAGCAATACCGCCGCATACTCGAGCGAAGTACCGGCGCAGATCGAGATCGATTCCTGCGGCAAGATGCCGTCGCGCTGCAGCGCGGCCGCGACGCGGTCCATCAGCGTGTCGAGTTCGCCATAGCTGAGCGAACGGCCATCCTGCAGCAGCGCCGCCTGCCCAGGATCGCGCTGCGCGTGGCCGCGGATCAGGTCGGAGAGGGTGCCGAAGTCGGGTTCATCCATGCAACAAATCCATCCTGAAGAATATCGCAGCGCGAGCGGAAGCATACAATGCCGCGCATCCGGCTCCATCCGGCGCTTATCACTTTCGAGGATTCCCAGATGACGATCTCCAGGACCGACAAGATGATCGCAGAGAAGGACGGCCCGATCGGCTGGATCACGTTCAACAACCCGGC
Source organism: Gammaproteobacteria bacterium (assembly GCA_041476585.1). Lineage (GTDB taxonomy): Bacteria > Pseudomonadota > Gammaproteobacteria > Burkholderiales > SG8-39 > JADGRQ01. Next base: position 8,818 of record JBGOTT010000128.1, read on the forward strand.
CCGCCGCAACGCCGTCTCCATGGCGATGTGGGAATCGCTGTCGGCCATCGTGCGCGACTACGGCAATGACAACGCGATCCGCGTGGTCGTGCTGAAAGGGGCGGGGGACAGGGCGTTCGTCTCCGGAGCGGACATCTCGGAGTTCGAGGAAAAGCGCTCTTCCCCCGAAACGACCAGGGTCTATAACGAGGCATCGGGGAAGGCGACGGAGGACCTGAAGCACCTGGGCAAGCCCACCATCGCCATGATCCGCGGCTACTGCATCGGCGGCGGCGTCTCGGTGGCGATGTCGTGCGACCTGCGCATCGCCGGGGAGGGCGCGAAATTCGGCGTGCCGGCGGCCAAGCTGGGACTGGGGTATGAGTTCGCGGGCGTGCGCAAGCTGGTGGACGTGGTGGGCCCGTCCTTCGCCAAGGAAATATTCTTCACCGCGCGCCAATTCACGGCCCAGGAGGCGGTGACGATGGGGCTGGTCAATCGCATGGTGCCGGAGGCGCAGCTGGAAACGTACGTGCGCGACTGCGCGGGAACCATCGCCGCCAACGCGCCGCTCACCGTAGCGTCGATCAAGACCGTCGTGGATGAAGTGGTGAAGGACGAGTCCAGGCGCGATATGGCCCTGTGCCGCAGCGTGGTCGACCGCTGCTTCAACAGCGAGGATTACGTGGAAGGGCGCACCGCCTTCATGGAAAAGCGCAAGCCGAAGTTCAAGGGACGCTGAGCTTGCGAATAGAAACATTCACACCGTACCATCCGATCGAGGAGGTTCCATGAGCCGTCACCTGTTCCGCTGCTTTCTGGCGCTGCTGGGCGCCGCCCTGGCGATCGCTGCCGCTCCGGTGCGGGCGCAGGTGCCCGCGTGGGAGAAGACGCTGTACGAGGCTGCGAAGAAGGAGAAGGAATTCACGGTCTACAGCGCGCACTACAACACGGAGACCATGGCCGACCTGTGCACGGCGTTCGACAAGAAGTACCCGGGTGTGAAGTGCAACTTCGTGCGCACCACGGCGCAGGTGGCCTTTCAGCGCTTCCAGCAGGATCTGCAGGCCAATCTGGCGGTGGCCTCCGTGTTCAGCAGCACCGACGTGGGCCACTTTCCGGACCTGAAGAAACGCGGACTGCTGCTGGCCTATCACCCGAACAATCTTGCCAGGATGGTGGATTCCCTCAAGCAGTACAACGACAAGGACGATCAATACTGGGTCACGGCCGCCGCGCTGGTGCTGATCACCTACAACAACAGCGTGGTTTCCGAGAAGGACGCGCCGAAGAACTGGCCGGACTTGCTGGACTCCAGATGGAAGGGCAAGGTTTCGATCGGGCACCCCGCGTTCAGCGGCTATGTGGGCACGTGGGTGGTGCTGATGCGCAAGCTGTACGGTTGGGATTACTTCGTGAAGCTGGAAAAG
>JBGOTT010000129.1:0-10191 GCA_041476585.1 Gammaproteobacteria bacterium
CCGTGGTACCGCCGGAAAACAGGATTGCCGCCGGATCGTTGGTGCCGGTGTTTGCGCGCTGCGCCGGCAGATGGGCGCCGGCCAGCAATCCGCGCCACCAGCGCACGCGCGGATCGGCGGGCACCGGCGCGATCTTGCGCCCCTTGGTGAGCCAGAAACCGAATTTCTTGAGCCGCGAAATATAATCCGGAATGCGCGCGAGGATCAGCGTTTCGAGCGCGGTCTTCGACCGGATCGAGGCGAAGCGGCCGTAGAAAGCGTCGAGGGTGAGCGCGATGCGCGCGCCGCTGGCGTTCAGATAGTGCTCGATCTCCGGTCCGGTCGAGAGCGGATGGATCATCGCCGGCACCGCGCCGAGCTTGTTCGCCGCGTAGAACGCGATCACGCCCTGCGGTGAGGTCGGCATCGAGATCAGCATGCGCTCGCCGGGCTCGAGCCCGAGCGCGGCGAGCGCGTTCGCGCAGGCATCGATCGCGGCGACGAGTTCGCGATAGCTCGCCGTGGTGTCGAGAAAATCCCACGCGATGGCTTCCGGCACGCGCTGCGCGGTGCGCACCAGCGCCTCGTACAGCGTGACTTGCGGGTAATCGAGCGTCGCGGGAACGTCGCGGTAGAAGCGCAGCCAGGGTCGGGCGTCGGGCATCGGCGTTCGGGATTCTCTGCGCGGCAATTTAGCAGCCCGCGCCAACCTCCCGCAAGTGCGTTTCGGCGGTTTTCGCCTGGATTGATTTACTCTCGCGCAATGCGTTTCGACGCCATCGCCTGGAACCGGCTGCGCTACACGCTGTACGCGCCGTTCTACGATCTGGTCGTCGCGCGCGCTCTGCCCGGGACGCACGGTGCGCGCCGAAGTGATGGATGCCGCGCATCTCGGTTTCCCCGACGCGAGTTTCGATTGCGTGTTGCTGCACCTCGCGCTTGCCGTTATGCCCGATCCGGTCGCGGCAATGCCCGAAGCGGCGCGCGTGCTGCGCCCCGGCGGCCGCATTTCGATTTTCGACAAATTCCTCGCCGATGGCGCTGAACCGTCGGTTGCGCGCAGGGCGGCGAATGTTGTGACCGGTCTGATCGCCACCGAAATCAACCGGCAGCTCGGACCGCTCGCCGCCGCTGCAGGACTCGAGTTGCGCGAGCGCGAGCCGGCCGGATTCGGCGGGCTGTTCGTCGCCGCGCGTGCGGAAAAACGCCAAAATCCGCTATAATTCAAACTTTTAACTGCGCCCCTTATGCGGATCACGCACGGGTCCCTGGCCGCATCAGGCGGCGCCGCGCGCTCGGCGCTCACCATCGGCAACTTCGACGGAGTGCATCGCGGCCACCAGGCGATGCTCGCGCGCGTTAAGCAGGCCGCGCTCGAGCGCGGGCTGCCGGCCTGCGTGCTGACGTTCGAGCCGCATCCGCGCGAGTTCTTCACGCCAGCCGAGGCGCCCGCGCGCCTGACGCCGATGCACATCAAGCTCGAGCTCCTCGAGGCGGCGGGAATCGATCACGCGCATGTGGCGAGGTTCAATGCGCAGTTCGCTTCGCTCAGCCCGGAGCGGTTCGTCGAAGAGGTTCTGGTGAAAGCCCTGGGTTGCGCCTGGCTCCTCGCGGGACGCGATTTCCGCTACGGTGCGAAGCGCGCGGGCGATTTCGCGGCGCTCGAGTCTGCCGCCGCGCGTCACGGCTTTACGCTCGAACCGATGCCGGAAGTGACGCTCGCCGGCGAGCGGATTTCCAGTTCTGCGGTGCGCGCAGCGCTGGCCGCGGGCGAGGTGGAGCGCGCCGCTTCGCTGCTGGGCCGGCCCTTCGCAATCAGCGGGCATGTCGCGCACGGCGACAAGCTTGGCCGCGAACTGGGATTCGCGACCGCGAATATCCCTCTCGAACCCGGGCGCGTGCCGGTGCACGGAATCTTCGTGGTTGAAGCCGTGGGAGTGGAGGCGGGCGCGCAAGGCACGAAGCCCTGGCCGGGCGTGGCGAGCGTCGGTGCGCGCCCCACGGTCAAGGCGAATGGGGCGACGGTGCTGGAAGTGCACCTGTTCGACTTTGCCGGGGAGCTGTACGGCCGGCGACTGGAAGTGAGCTTCCTCGCCAAGCTGCGCGAGGAGGAGAAGTACCCGGGCCTGGACGCGCTGCGCGCGGCGATCGCGCGCGACGTCGCCCGCGCAAGGGAATTTTTTGCGAAACGAGCACATGCCTGATTACAAGAAAACGCTTAACCTGCCCGATACCGCCTTTCCGATGAAGGGCGACCTTGCGAAGCGCGAGCCGCAATGGGTGCAGGCGTGGCAGGACAAGGACGTCTACGGCAAGATCCGCGAGGCAGCCAAGGGCCGGCCGCGCTTCGTGCTGCATGACGGGCCGCCGTATGCCAACGGCGACCTGCACCTCGGCCACGCGCTCAACAAGATCCTGAAGGACATCATCGTCAAGTCGAAGACGCTGGCCGGGTTCGACGCGCCCTACGTTCCCGGCTGGGACTGCCACGGCATGCCGATCGAGGCGCAAATCGAGAAGCAGCACGGCAAGAACCTCTCCACCGAGCAAACGCTGCGCCTGTGCCGCGCCTATGCCGCCGAGCAGATCGAGCGGCAGAAGAAGGATTTCCGGCGCTTGGGCGTGCTCGGCGACTGGGATCGGCCCTACACGACGATGGCCTACCGCAACGAGGCCGACGAAATCCGCGTGCTCGGCCGTTTGTTGGAAAAGGGCTATCTGTACCGCGGATTGAAGCCGGTCAACTGGTGCTTCGACTGCGGCTCGGCGCTCGCCGAAGCCGAGGTCGAGTACGAGGACCGCAAGGACCCGGCGGTCGACGTGGGGTTTCGGTTCGCCGAGCCGGAGAAGATTGCCAGCGCCTTTGGCCTTGCAAGGCTGCCGGAAAAACCCGGCTTTGCGGTGATCTGGACCACCACGCCCTGGACCCTGCCGGGCAACCAGGCGCTGAACGTGCATGCAGACGTCGACTACGAGCTGGTGGACACCGGACGCGGCCTGCTGGTCCTTGCAGTCGAACTGAGGGACGCCTGTCTGCAGCGCTACAAGCTCTCGGGAACGGCAATCGCGCGCGCGAAGGGCCGCGCATTGGAGAACATCGCATTTCGCCACCCGTTCTACGATCGCCTGGTGCCGGTCTATCTCGGCGACTACGTGACGCTCGACGCCGGCACCGGGATCGTGCACTCGGCGCCCGCCTACGGGGTGGAGGACTTCGTTTCCTGCCGCCGCTATGGCATGAAGGACGACGACATCCTCACGCCAGTGATGGGCGATGGAAAGTATGTCTCAACGCTGCCGCTGTTCGGCGGAATGTTGATTTGGGACGCAAACTGGAAGATTGTGAAGGCGCTGGAGGAGCGTGGAGCGCTCTTCGCGCTGGAGAAGAACCACACGCATAGCTACATGCACTGCTGGCGCCACAAGACGCCGGTGATCCTGCGCGCGACCACGCAATGGTTCGCGGGCATGGACGAAGTGCCCGGTTTCAACGGCGCGAAACCGAACGAGAGCTTGCGCGCGACCGCATTGCGCGGCATCGGGGCGACGCAGTTCTTTCCCGCCTGGGGCCAGGCGCGGCTGCACGGCATGATCGCCAACCGCCCGGACTGGACGCTGTCGCGCCAGCGCCAATGGGGCGTGCCGATGCCGTTGTTCCTGCATCGGGAGACCGGCGCGTTGCATCCGCGCACACTCGAGCTGCTCGAGCAGGTCGCCCGCCGCGTCGAAGAGGGCGGCATCGAGGCGTGGCAGACGGTCGACGCCGGTGAGCTGATCGGCGCGGACGCCGCGCACTACGTGAAGAGCCGCGACACGCTCGATGTCTGGTTCGACTCCGGCTCCACTCACCAGACGGTGATGGGCGGACCTGCCGGCCGCAGGCTTGGCCTGGGCTCTCACCCGCAGGGCACCGGGTTTCCCGCCGACCTGTACCTGGAAGGCTCGGACCAGCACCGCGGCTGGTTCCATTCCTCGCTGCTCGTGTCGTGCATGATGAATGGCGTGCCGCCGTACAAGGGGCTGCTGACGCATGGCTTCTTCGTCGACGGTGAAGGCCGCAAGATGTCGAAATCCAAGGGCAACATGATCGCGCCGCAGGAGATCGCCGGCACCCTCGGCGCGGAAACGCTGCGGCTGTGGGTGGCGAGCACCGACTACTCGGGCGAGCTGTCGATCTCGGGCGAGATTCTCAAGCGCGTGGTCGAGAGCTACCGCCGCATCCGCAACACGCTGCGCTTCCTGCTCGCGAACGCCTCCGATTTCGATTTCGCGCAGCATGCGGTCGCCTCCGGCGAGATGCTCGAGATCGATCGCTATGCGCTGGCCCTCAACCGCGGACTGTGGGCCGAAGTGACCGGCGCGTACGCGGTGTACGAGTTCCACCGCGTAATGCAGCGCCTGCAGACCTGGTGCTCGGAGGACCTCGGGGGCTTTTACCTCGACATCCTGAAGGACCGGTTGTATACGGCGACGCCCGGCTCGCGCGCGCGGCGCTCCGCGCAGACTGCCCTGCATCACGTCACCCGCACGCTGCTGCATCTGATGGCGCCGGTGCTCAGCTTCACCGCCGAGGAAGCCTGGAGCATCGTCAGCCCGTCGGACGCGAGCATTTTCGAGCACGACTGGTTGCGCGTGGCGCCCGCCGACGCGGCGGACGAAGCGCAGATGTCCAAGTGGCGCCGGCTGCGCGAAATCCGGGGCGACGTGGCGAGGGTGCTCGAATCGCTGCGCGCAAGCGGCGCGATCGGCTCTTCGCTGCAGGCCGAGATCGTGATCACGGCGCCGGCGTCGGATCATGCGCTGCTCGCCAGCCTGGGCGAGGACCTGCGCTTCGTCATGATCACGTCGGCCGCGACGCTGGAACGCGGCGAGGTGCTCGCAGTCAGCGCCGCGCCCAGCGCGCACGCGAAGTGCGAGCGCTGCTGGCACTACCGCGCGGAAGTCGGCGCGCGCGTCGAGCACCCGACGCTTTGCGCTCGCTGCATCTCCAACCTCTTCGGCAGCGGCGAGGCGCGCAGCCATGCCTGAATCCCGCGCGCGCCTCGGCATGCGATGGTTTGCGGCTGCGGCCGCCGTGGTCGCGCTCGACCAGGCGAGCAAGGCGCTGGTGCTCGGGTATCTAGAGCATGGCGAAGCGCGCGCGCTGGCGCCGTTTTTCAACCTGGTGCTGGTGACCAACAAGGGCGCGGCGTTCAGCCTGTTCGCCTCGGCCTCCGGGTGGCAAGCGCCGTTCTTCATCGCGGTCGCGCTGATCGCGGTCGGCGTGGTCGGGTGGATGATCGTGCGCGATCCCGGCAAGCGCCTGTTGTGCGCCGGGCTTGCGCTGATCCTCGGCGGCGCGCTCGGTAACCTGTGGGACCGTCTCGCCCTCGGGCACGTCGTCGATTTCCTCGACTTCCATGTCTACGGCAGGCACTGGCCGGCGTTCAATGTCGCGGACTCTGCGATCACCGTGGGCGCGGCGATCCTGATCCTCGAGAGTTTCATGCACCGCGATGCAACGCGCGGCTGAAGCGCAATTCGGGCACGCCGAACTAGCGTTGCTGCTGAAAGCGTTCGTCTTCGCTGCCGCGAAGCACCGCGACCAGCGCCGCAAGGATGCCGGCGCCTCGCCCTACATCAACCATCCGATCGCGCTTGCCGACGTGCTGGTGAACGAGGGACGGGTGCACGAGGTGACCGTGCTCGCCGCGGCGCTGCTGCACGACACGCTCGAGGACACCGAAACCAACCCCGGCGAGATCGAGGCCGGCTTCGGCGCGGCGATCCTCAGAGTGGTGCAGGAAGTAAGCGACGACAAGAGCCTCGACAAGGCAGAACGCAAGCGTCTGCAGATCGAGCATGCGGCAGAGCTCAGCCGCGAGGCCAAGCTGGTGAAACTGGCCGACAAGATCTGCAACCTGCGCGACGTGGCGGAAAGTCCCCCCGCGAACTGGAGCCTCGAGCGAAAGCGCGAGTATTACGACTGGGCGAAGCAGGTGATCGATGCGTTGCGCGGGGTGCATCGCGAACTGGAGGCCGTGTTCGACCGCGCCTACGCGAATCGGCCGGCATGAGCGCCGTGACCGGTGTCGACAGCCTGGTTACGCTGCATTACCGGATCACGCTGTGCAGGCGTGGTACGCACGCTCGATGACCATGCGGTGACCGTGGACTTCAACCACCCGCTCGCGGGCCGTGCGGTCCGCTTCGAAGTCGAGGTTCTCGTGGTGCTGTGAATGGGGGAGAATGACGGCATGGATGTGCTGCTGGCCAATCCGCGCGGCTTCTGCGCCGGCGTCGAGCGCGCGATCGAGATCGTCGAGCGGGCGCTGATGCAACTGGGCGCGCCGATATATGTGCGCCACGAGATCGTGCACAACAAATTCGTGGTCGACGATCTGCGCCGAAAGGGCGCCGTATTCGTCGATGAGCTCGACCAGGTGCCGACGGGCAGCACGGTGATCTTCAGCGCCCACGGCGTATCGCAGCAGGTTCGCCGGGATGCCGAAGCGCGCGGGTTGAAGGTGTTCGACGCCACCTGCCCGCTGGTCACCAAGGTGCACGTCGAGGTCGCCAAGATGCTCGAGGCGGGCTACGAGGTCGTGATGATCGGCCACCGCGGCCACCCGGAGTCCGAGGGCACCATGGGGCAGGCGCGTTCCGGCATGCACCTGATCGAGACGGCAGGCGACGTCGCGAAGCTTGTGCTCAAGGATCCCGGGCGCGTCGCCTATGTCACGCAGACCACGCTCTCGGTGGACGATGCGCACGCGATCGTGGCCGCCCTCAAGGCGCGCTTCCCGGCGGTGCGCGGGCCGAAACGCGACGACATCTGCTACGCGACGCAGAACCGGCAGGACGCGGTGAAATTCATGGCGCCGCTTTGCGATGCGGTGATCGTGGTCGGCTCGCCCAACAGCTCGAATTCGAACCGGCTGCGGGAAGTAGCGCAGAACATGGGCGCGGCGGCGTACCTGGTCGAAAGCGCGGAGCAGCTCAAGCCCGAGTGGATCGCCGGCAAACGCCGGGTCGGAGTCACGGCCGGCGCCTCCGCGCCCGAGGTGCTGGTGAACCAGCTGATCGAGCGGCTGAAGCAGATGGGCGCCGGCAACGTGCAGCAGCTCGACGGCATCACCGAGAGTGTCGTGTTCACGCTGCCGCGCGAGCTTGCCGCCGGCCGTAAGAAGCGCGCCGACCCGCTGCGCGAGCGCGGATCGCTCACGCTGTTGAAGTGAATCATCCGGGCGGGGAACGCGCCGGCGCCGACGGGGGCGCCGGCGCGCCGAACAGCAGTTCGATCGTCATCAGGCACCTCACCGGCGCGCCGTTCTTGATCCCGGGCGTGAAGCGCGCTGCGGCGAACGCATCCAGCGCGGATTTCTCGAACGCGCCGGGCGGCTCAGCCTCGGCGATCGCCATCTTCTCGACTTCACCCTGCTCGCCGATGTACAGGCGCAGCACGACGCGGCCGTTCGGCGCCGCCGCGCCGGGCGGGAACGCGGGCTCGACGTGGTTTTTGATCTGCGGCCGCTGGTCGAGCTGGTTGACGGGGTAGTACATCGGCGCCGCCAGCACGCCGGCGCTTGGCAATTCGGCGCGGCCTTGCTCCGCCAGCGGCTGAAATGAACGGGGATCGTCACCCACGCGGCCGCTCGCGGCGACCGCGGCGGGCGGTTCGTCGCGCGAGCGCGCAGCGTCGAGCGCCTCCGATGTCTGGGGCGGTGCCGGCGGCAGCAACAGCGCTTCGGGCTGTTGCGACACGATGCCGGGCGCCGCGGTGCGCAGCGTCGCGCTTAGGTGACCGGTCCCGGCGTGGCTGAGCGACCAGTTGCCGGCTTGCCAGCCGCGCGGAAACTGCGTCAAGGCTTCCAACGCGACCGCGTGCAGCGCGAGCGATGCGACGACGGCCCCCGCGAGCTCGCCGCGAAGATGGGCCACCCGTCTCTCTACTGGTCGATGAACAACTCGCGCCAGGAAACGCGCCTGCCGACGAAGCTGGCCGGCGGCACTGGCGTGTCCACGGAGCTCCGGGTCTCGTCGGCCAGGGTGGCGATCGTCTTGACCGCGCCCCCGGGCAGCATGACGACGTTGATGCCAACGATGATCGAGCTTGCGATCTTGGTGCTCGCGAGATTGTTCGCCGCGCCCTGGACAAAGGCGCCGTTGGTCACGTCGAGGAAGTTGATGTACGAGTAACCGCCCGCGTTGCAGGTGTCCGTGGTGGGAACGTTGGTGGCGACAATCAGCGTGCCAAGCTGAAGGATCGGGTCGACGTTGACGCGCTCGCCGTTATCCGGCAGGTCGATCAGCCAGCCGGAGTTGATGGACAGATTTGGGGCGGCAGGAAGGTTCGGGTCGACCGGAAGGTTCGGGTTGGCGACAAGCGTCGGGTCGTTACCCGCCACGGCGACCGTGCGGGAATCGACCGGAACTCCCGGGGTGCCGGAAGGAGTGACGGAGAACGTCCTTACCGGCACAGCCGTGGAGTCACGCACGTTCGGGATCACCGGTCCGGCATTGGTCACGCTCAAGTCGTCGCGCAGCGCGTAGATCGTCTGCTTCTGGATGGGCAACGGGGTGCCGGTGGGGGGTATCGGGGCGGGCGGAATCTTGTCGCTCACCTCGAGGAACTTGCCGGTGCCGAATACGACGACGCGTTCGCCATTCACGTCGGCCAGTTCTGGCCTGACCGTGATCGGCTGAACCGCGCCCGCAGAGTCCTTCACCACGGCGACTTTGGTCACGCTGGGAGAGCCGCCGGCGGGGAAATCGAGCTTGAATCGCCACAGATTGCCTTCCAGATCGCCGCCGTAGATGGCTAACACGGTGTTGTCGACTGCGCCATTCGTGGTCCAGCCGTTGATCTTGGCCAGACCGCTGGGCCCGCGCTTGGGCGGCACCGCCAACAGATCCACCGTAGCCGAGCCGACGCCCGTGGTCAGCCGGTGCAGGATGTTGCCGGTTACTGCATCGAGAATGTAGAGGTAACCCTTGCCATCGCCCCCACCCACGGTGTTGTTGTAGCCCGAGGTGACCATCACCACCCACCTCTGGTCGTAGAAACGCTTTGTGATCACCGCATTGCCGTAGCCCAGACCGAGGTGGCAATCGCTCTTGTACGTTCCGGCGGGCGTCGGGACGCCTTTCGAGTCAACGGCGATGCAGGCGCCGTGGGTCAGCTCCCACAACCCCTTGGGGGCGAGCGGGTTGGTGATGTCGAGCGCGTAGTAGCCGATGCCGCCGGAGTTGAGGCCGCCCACCAGGATCGTGCGCCAGTCGGCCTGGCCGGCGCACGGCGTCGACACGCAGATGTCGCCGACCTGCGGCGTGCCGTCCGTGAAGTAACTGTGGGTGTACGGGTCGCTCGCCAGTTGGTACAGTTTTGGCAGCACCAGCCCCGGAATGTAGGCCCAGCGCTCAATGCCGTTGCCGGTGTTGTCGCCGGTGAAACTGTCGTCGCCGGCCGACGGGGTGGAAATGCCCGCGGTCTGGTAATAGGGGTTGTTGGTAAAGTCGGTCTCGAACGCGTGCAGCATGCCGTCGTTGGCTGCCGCGTATACCGTGCCGCGCCGTGGCAACAACGGGCTCGGAAACTGCGCCGACGCGCAGGCGCTGCCGATTCCCTCGGTGCAGGCCCTGAAGGCGAGGAAGCCTGCGTCGTTATACGAGAACGGCGACCGTTTCACGTACGAGGGTTGCGCATTGACGATGTCGCCCATCAGGCTGTCGCGAGAGCGGTACAGGTCGGTGCTGAGCAGCCGCGACGGCGTGACGTTCTCGAACGAACGGTCGCCGCGCAGGTAGTTGACCAGGCTTGCGTTCGTCGCGTTGGTCTGCTTGGCGGTGTCGAAAGCCTGCGGCAACTGGCTCGGCGCAAACAGGTCCATCTCGCCGCCCGGGCTCGGGGTGAGGCCGGTGCCGTCCGAGCAAGGCGCCCCGCTCGAGCCCGGCGGGCAGAAGTGCTTCAACCGGTTGCCGTTCTGGCCGCTACCCGCGACAGTGTCGGTCGGGTCGTAGGTATAGATCTGTCGGCTGGTGTAGGGCGTAGCGTCGAGCAGCGCAGCCGCCGACCAGAGGCTGACGGTCGAAACGACGCCGGTGGACAGGTCGATGGTGCGCGCCTTCAGGTCGCCGATCCACGTCGCGGTGGTGAAACTCGCGGTGAAGGCGAAATTGTCGCCCGCCACCGGCTGGAGGTTCGATGTCGCCGCAGCGGCGCCGGCGCCGAGG
>JBGOTT010000130.1:0-10161 GCA_041476585.1 Gammaproteobacteria bacterium
CTTTCCAGGGCATCGCGCGCGCCTGTCAGGCGTCGCTGGAGAACCAGCCCTTCCTGATCTTCACCGCGCTGCTCGCCGTCTACCTCGTGCTGGGCATGCTCTACGAGAGCATGGTGCACCCGGTGACGATCCTGACCACGCTGCCCTCGGCGGGCGTGGGGGCGATCCTCGCGCTGTTGATCTTCGGCTCGGAGCTGAACATCATCTCCCTGATCGGCGTCATCCTGCTGATCGGCATCGTGAAGAAGAACGCCATCATGATGATCGACTTCGCCGTCGACGCACAGCGCAGCCGGGGCCTCGCGCCCGAGCAGGCGATCTTCGAGGCCTGCCTGATCCGCTTCCGCCCGATCATGATGACCACCATGGCGGCGCTGCTCTCGGCGGTGCCGCTCGCGATCGGCTTCGGCGAAGGCGCGGAGCTGCGCCGGCCGCTCGGCATCGCGATCGTCGGCGGGCTGATCGTAAGCCAGGTGCTGACCCTGTACTCGACGCCGGTCATCTATGTCTACCTGGATCGCTTCCGCAGCTGGATTGGAAATCTCCGGAGTAAAAGGGCATTGCAATTGAAAACACCATGAACCGTTTCCTGATCTTGGTTGTCCTGCTTTCCGGCTGCACCGTCGGGCCCGACTACGTGCGGCCGAAGGTCGAGACGCCCGCCGCGTACAAGGAAGCCGGCGACTGGAAGCCGGCCGAGCCGCGCGATGGCGCGGCGCGCGGCAAATGGTGGGAGGCGTTCGGCGATCCGCAGCTCGACGCGCTGATCGCCCAGGTCGACGTCTCCAACCAGACCATCGCCGCGGCCGAGGCGCAGGTCCGCATCTCGGCCGCGCTCGCCGATCAGTCGCGGGCCCAGTGGTGGCCGAGCCTTACCGGTTCGGTGCAGCGAACGGAATCCAAGCCCTCCTCGACCACCGGGCCGATCGTCGGCATACCGACCAACAAGCGCATCATCGATGCGCTGCCGCTCAGCGCCTCCTGGGAGGCGGACCTCTGGGGCCGCATCCGGCGGCTGGTGGAGTCGGGCGACGCCACTACCCGGGCGAGCGCGGGCGACCTGGTGAATGCGCGGCTCTCGGCGCAGGCGACACTCGCGCAGAACTACTTCCAGCTGCGCGCGCTCGACGTGCAGGCGAAGCTGCTCGACGAAACGGTCGCCGCCTATGCCAAGACGCTCGAGCTGACCAAGAACCGCTACACCATGGGCGTCGCCGCGCGCGCCGACATCGCGCAGGCAGAGGCCCAGCTGCATTCGGTGCGCGCGCAGGCGCTCGACCTCGGCGTGCAGCGCGCGCAGCTCGAGCACGCCATCGCGGTGCTCCTCGGCAAGCCCGCGCCCGGGTTCTCGCTCGCGCCCGGGACGCTCGCGGCCGCGCCGCCGCCGGTGCCCGCCATCGGCCTGCCCGCGGCGCTGCTCGAGCGGCGCCCGGACATCGCCGCGGCCGAGCGGCGCGTCGAGGCGGCGAACGCGCAGATCGGCGTCGGGCGCGCCGCATTCTTCCCGACTGCGACGCTGGGCGCCGCCTACGGCTACCAGACCGCGAGCCCCGCGCTCTGGTTTACGCAACCGAGCCTCTTCTGGTCGGTGGGGCCGGCGCTCGCGTTCACGCTGTTCGACGGCGGCAAGCGCGAGGCGGTCTCGGCCCAGGCGGTCGCCGCGTACGACCAGACCGTCGCCGCCTACCGCGGCACCGTTCTTCAGGCGTTCACCGACGTCGAGGACAACCTCGCCGCGCTGAGGATCCTCGAGTCCGAGGCGGCGGTCCAGGAGGAAGCGGTGAAGGCCGCCCAGCAGTCGCTCGACATCACGGTCAACCAGTACAAGGCGGGGATCGTCACCTACCTGCAGGTGGTCATCGCGCAGACCGCGGCGCTGCAGGCCCAGGTCACGGCGCTCGGCATCCGCAGCCGGCGCTTCGCCGCCAGCGTGCTGCTCGTCAAGGCGCTGGGCGGTGGCTGGGAAATGGCCACAACGAAATGACGGGGCCCGGCCGCCCGATTACTGCGGCATGTTTTCGCCGGGCTTATCGTTGCAGCGGGTGACGTTGCCCTTGGCGGTCTTGACTCGCGAGTTTGTTCAATTCTTCTGCAATCGCGTGTTCGCGAGCACCAGCCGCTCGACCAGGTTGCGCATCAGCGCGCGCGTGAGCTGCAGTTGCGCGCCGAGGCTCATGCGCATGAGCGCTGCCGGCTCAAATTCGGCCAGCAGCAGCTCGGTCATCGATTCCACCGTCGCATGCCGCGGCATTTCGCCGCCGCGGATCCACGCCATCTCGCCGAAGAATTCGTTGCGGGCGACCACGTTGAGCAGGCGCGCCTGGCGGATCACCTTGGCTTCACCCTTCGCGAGGAAAAAGAAGCTCTGCCCGGGTTCGTCCTCGCGCACGATCGCCTGCTTCGCCGCAACGCGCGACCAGCGCCCCACGCCGGCCAGCTCCCACAGTTCGGCATCGCTCAGCGCGGCGAGGGTTTCCACGCTCTTGAGCGAGAGGAATTTTGCGCTGTCGGCGATCGCATCGGGCGGCAGCACCAGTTGCGCCGCGTTGGAGAGCGCCACCGCGAACTCGCTCCAGGTCGGGTAGCGGTGCTCGGGTTTCTTGCCCATTGCGCGCAGCACCACGCGGTCGATCCCCTGCGGCAGCCCCGCACGCAGGCTGCTCGGCGGCGCGGGGTTCTCCTGCAGAATTTTCTTCACCAGTCCCTCGATATTGTCGGCGATGAAAGGTCGCTTGCCGGTGAGCAGTTCGTAGAGCACGACCCCGAGGCTGTACATGTCGCTGTGGTGCGTGAGCCTTGCGCCTTCGAATTGCTCGGGGGACATGTAGAACGGCGATCCAAGGGGGTTGGCCTGCACCGCCTGGCTCTTGCGCAGGAAGGCCGCGCCGAAATCGGAGATTTTCACCTCTGTGCCCTGCACGATCATGATGTTCGCCGGCTTGATGTCACGGTGCACGATGCCCTCGCGGAAAGCGTACTCGAGCGCACCGCAGCACTTGAAGCCGATCTGGATCACGTCCGCGACCGGCAGCAGCTTGTCTTCGCTGGCGTATTCCGACAGCGCGCCGCCCACGACACACTCCATCGCGATATAGCCCGAGTCTTCGTGCACCGCCGCATCGAGGATACTCACGATATGCGGGTGCTTGAGCTTGCCCGCGAGCGAAGCCTCGTTGAGGAACTGCGAGCGGTACAGCGTGCCGAATTCCGGGTCGCTGAACACCTCCGGCCCGATGGTCTTCAACGCAACCTCCTTGCCGGAAAAGGTGTCGATCGCCAGATACACCGTCCCGGTGGCGCCCTTGCCGAGGAGCTTGCGGACGTCGTATTTGCCGATCTGGAAGCGCGGATCGAGCGAAACGGCCTGTTTTTGATTCACCATGGTTCTCTAATTGTTGACCTGCAGCAACCGCAAGTGTAATTGGACGAGGCTGAAGTCGCGCTTGGCGGCGATACAAATTGTTACCAAATGACCCAGCCGGCATTGAACGGTCTTGCTAGGCTGTCGTCCTATGGATAATTGGGATTCCGTGCGGAGGATGAATATGAAACTGGCGAAAGCGGCCTTCGCGTCAACCCTGATTTTGCTGGCATTTGTGGCGAGCGATTCGGCACTTGCACGTCCCGGCTTCCACCATGGTGGGGTGCGCTTCGGCTTGGCTGTGGGCATCCCAATCGGCTTGGGCTTCGGGTATTACGGTGGTTATTACGGTGGTTATTACCCCCCGTACTCCCCCTACTACGCGCCCTACTATCCCCCGGTGGCGACGGTACCCTACGCGGCGCCGACCTACATCGAGCAAGGCGGCCCGCAGGCGGCCCCCGCAATGCAGAACTACTGGTATTACTGCGCGGACTCGAAGTCCTATTACCCCTACGTCAATCAGTGCGCGAGCGGCTGGCAACGGGTATCGCCGACGCCACCGCCGGGTTCATGACAACCTGGAAACGCAAAACCATGATCTTTTCGTCTCGTTGGTTGCTTGCCGCGGCGGCTCTGACGCTGCTCGGTGCTTGTGCGACGGCGCCGACCGGTCCGAGCATGCTGGTACTGCCGGGCGCGGGAAAGAATTTCGACCAGTTCCGCGCCGATGACTACGACTGCCGGCAATACGCGCAGCTTCAGGTCGGCGGAACGACGGCAGAGCAGGCCTCCGTCGACAGCGGCGTGAAGAGCGCCGCGATCGGCACAGCGGTCGGCGCGGTCGCAGGGGCAATCATCGGCGGGCAAAGGGGGGCCGCAGCGGGCGCCGGCACCGGCCTGATCCTCGGTTCGGTGGCGGGCACGGGTGCGGCGCAGGGTTCCGCGTACACGTTGCAGCAGCGCTACGACATCGGCTACCAGCAATGCATGTACGCCAAGGGGCACCAGGTGCCGGTGTCCGGGCGTTTCGACAATACGCGCCGTCCGGGCGGCTCCTATGTGCCGCCGCCACCGCAGCAGTCGTACTCGGTTCCGCCGCCCCCTCCGCCGGGCGCACCTCCGCCGCCACCGCAGCAGTCGTACTCCGTTCCGCCCCCTCCTCCGCCGGGCGCACCTCCGCCGCCTCCGCCGGGCGTGCGCTGAATCTCAGCTACTGAATCAGCCGGCCTCGCTGCCGCGCCTGGATCGAGGACGCGAACGCCGCGCGCCTGATCAAGTAGGCGCGCGCATCACGCCGGCGCCCGATTCGCGTCCGGGGTTGCCGATGAAATCGCGCTTGCCGATCTCGATCCCGTTGTGGCGCAGGATGTTGTAGGCGGTCACGACGTGGAAGTGGAAGTTCGGCACCGCGAAGCCGAGCAGGTACTGCATCCCCTTGAATTTTACGTCGTTGCCCTGGATCCTGAGGACGATTTCCTTTTCTTCCGTGCCATCGATCTGCGCGGGCTTGATAGTCTTGATGAAATCGACGGTCTTGGCGATCCGCGCCTTCAGTTCGCCGATGGTCTGTTCGATATCGGGGTGCTGTGGAATCTCCACACCGGCCAGGCGCGCGACCGCGCCCTTGGCCGCGTCGCAGGCGATCTGCACTTGGCGCGTGAGCGGGAGCATGTCCGGGAACAGGCGATATGCGGTCAGCGCGGCGGGGTCGAGCTTTTTCGCATCCACATGGGCCTGCGCCTTGTCGAGAATGGCCGAAAGATTTCCCAGCATGTTGACGAAGCGTGGCGCGCTGGTCTGGTACATTGAAATGGTCATGACGGATCCCGCACGGCCTGATCAGGCGAGGCGCGCATTCTAGCGTGTCTCCGCAGCAAGCTCTTGCCCGCTGCGCCCGGACGGTTGAAAATTGCATTTTTGTCAGAAATCGCATGTCTTCCAAACTGCACGAAATCTCGGTCGATCTGCTCAAGTTCGGGATGTTCGTCGCCGCGCTCGATCGACCATGGAGCGAGACCCCCTTCATGTTCCAGGGTTTTGTTCTAAGGACCGAGACCCAGCTGGTGGCGCTCAGGAAATACTGCAAGCGGGTGTATGTCGACCCGGTGAAGGCGGAGCGTGTCGAAGCGCCGCGCATGGCGCCGGCCGCGCCGCCGCAGGCGTCGGCCGAGATCAGCGAACAGCTCAAGGAAAAGGTGCGCGGCGACGTGGTCTACCGCGTGAGCGCATCGGTCGAGGTCGAACTGCCGCAGGCGCACAACGCCTATGCCAAGGCGGGCAGCATCGTGGAGAAGCTCTCGCACATGATCCTGACCGGGAACGTGATCGAGTCGGAACGCGCCAAGGAGGCAGTGACCCAGATCACCGACAGCGTGGTGCGCAACCCCGATGCGATGATGCTGCTGTCGCAGCTGCGCGAGCAGGGTGCGAAATCGCTCGAGCGCGCGCTGCAGGTTTCGGTGCACATGACCGTGTTCGGCCGCTTTCTGCAGCTGCCGCGCGAGCGCATCGAACTGCTCGGCCTGGTCGGCCTGCTGCAGGACGTCGGCACACTCAAGCTGCCCGCGGGGCTCGCCGAGCGGCGCAGCGCGCTCACCGGCGAGACGCAGAAGATCTACCAGACGCATATCGCCCATACGGTCGAGATCCTGAGTAACACTCCCGGGCTGCCCGCGGAGATCCAGGCGTTGGCATCGCTGCACCACGAGCGCTACGACGGCAGCGGCTACCCGCGCGGGTTGAAGGGCAAGGCGATCCCGCAGTTCGGCTCGATCGCGATGATCGTCGACACGTTCGACGCGCTTACCGCCCCGCAGCCCTACGGCGAGATCATGCCTCCGTCGAGCGCGCTCAATTACCTGTTCCAGAACCGCGGCATGAAGTTTCACGCCGGCCTGGTCGAACAGTACATCCAGTGCGTCGGGGCGTTTCCGGTCGGCAGCGTGGTCGAGCTGAACACCGGCGAGATCGCGATCGTGATCGCGCAGAACCTGGCGCGCCGCCTGCAGCCGCGCGTGATGGTGGTGGAGGACGGGGACGGCAACCCTGTCCACCCGCACAAGATGCTCAACCTCATCGACGAGCCGCACGCAGGCGCCGGGGAGATCTACCGCATTCGCCGCACCCTCGAGAGCGACACGGTGCGGATCAATCCGCGGGAACTCTTTCTTTGAAGTCGTTCCTCGAGCGGCTGCACGCGCGGCTGGAGCAAAGGCGTGCCGACGGGAAAGGCCTCGCATTGCTGCTGGTCGATTGCGGCATCGTCGGACGCGTCGACAGCGTCTGGGGCTACGCGGCAGGCGACGCAGTGCGCGAGCATCTCGGTTCGCGGCTGCGCTCGAGCGTGCTGCGCGCAGGCGATCTGCTCGGCGAGGTCGGCAGGGATGGATTGGCATGCGTCCTCGACGAGGTGCAGAGCGACGGCATCGCGCTTCTCGCGGCGGAGAAGATCCTGGGTGCGTTCGACGCGCCCGTCTTCGCCGGCGACGATGAAATCTATGCGCGGCCGGCGATCGGCATCGCGACGTTTCCCGGGCACGGCGACAGCGAGGTAACGCTGCTGCGGCACGCCAGTTGCGCAAGCCGCGTCGCGCGCGACCGGTCCGAGCGCGTCGCCGTGTATGCCGAAGCGCATGACGGACCCGAGCTCGAGCAGTTGCGCTGCGAGAGCCGCCTGCGCCGGGCGATCGTCTCGGAGGCGCTGGAAGTGGTATTCCAGCCGCAGATCGAGTTTCGCAGCGGCCTGATCTCCGGAGTCGAGACCCTGATTCGCACGGGCGGCGGCGAAATGGCCATCGTTGCGACGCGCGAGGCGACCGAGGCCGCGCAGTCCGCCGGGCTGGCGAGCGAGCTGACCAGGCGCATCCTCAACGCGGCAATGCGCAGTTGCGCCGACTTCCGTGATTCGGGCGGCCTCAACCTGCGCTTCGGCGTGAACCTGACGGCGAATAGCCTGCGCCAGCCGGGCCTGACCGACGAGGTTGCGCGTGCGCTCGACACCTGGAACCTCAGGCCCGGCCGGCTGGTGGTCGAGGTCAATGAAACGGCGATGCTCGAGGCGAGCCCGGAGTCGTGCACCGCGCTGCGGCGGCTCAAAGAGATCGGCACGCGCCTTTCGATCGACGATCCGGGCGCGGGTTTCGCGTCGCTCGCCTTCCTCGCCACGCTGCCGTTCGATGAAATGAAAATAGACCTGTCGCGCGTTCCCGACATGCTGAACGTGCCGAAGCACGATGCCCTGGTGCAGGCGATGATCGAGTTCGCGCGGCGCAGCAAGCTCGAGGTGGTGGCCGATGGCGTGGACAGCGAGGCGGTGGCCGCGCGGGTCAAGGAATTGGGCTGCGACTATATGCAGGGCAGGCACGTGAGCCCGCCCCTTGACGCGGCCGGGGTCATCCGGGAGTTCGGCCGATGACGCAGGGCGGCGGCGCGGCGCATCGCCGTAGAGAAAGCTGCCGACGGCGTCTGGTATTTCGCAGGCGGCTCTCACCACAGCGTCGCAATCGAGATGAAGGATCACCTGGTGGTGGCGGAAAGCCCGCTGTACGACGGGCGCGATAAAAGCGCATCTGCGGCATGTGGAGCACGGCAACCCCCGTCTCGTCCAGGCGAGCGTCTACTTCGCGGCGCTACTTGCGGTCCGGGTAACTCACCGCCATCCCGGCGCGGACGTCCTGCTGGATGCCGTACTGCGCGAACGGGTAGCGGAACCCGTTTTTCGCCAGCGCCTCCATGCCGGCAATCGCCTTCTGCAGCAGTGCGGGCGGCAACGCCATCAGCATCTCGTCATCGAGCACGCCGCCGTAGCGGCGCTCGGCGAAGCACGGGATCGACAGGCTCGGCTCGCGCGTCTTCAATGCCCGGCCCCACGAATCGGCGCAGGCCGATTCGCCCACCACGCTCCAGTCGAAGCGCTTGTAGCCCGACCATTGCAGCCCGTTGATGAAGTACATCATGGCGCCCGGCGTGGCGTAGAACAGCGCGATGTCCGGCGGATCGAGCCTTCCGGAGGCGAGCGGCGCAACCGCCAGCGCCCTGAATTTCCCGTACGGGACGACATTCATCGCCGACTGGTGCGCGCGCGTATCCGCGGGTGTCGCGTACCAGACGCCGACCATGCCCTTGTTGGCGAGCCACTCGTCGTCCTGCGGCCCAAGCCCCACCACCGCGCGGCACTGCGCGCCGACCAGATCGTCGCCGGTAATGCCCACCGTCCAGCCCAGGCGCGCGGCCTGCGCCACCACCTGGTCGAGCGTATGCACCGCCTTCGGACGGCGAATCTTCGGGACCGCTTCCATTTCGGCGACGGACTCGTAGAGCTTCATGCCGAAGGGAATCGCGCGCAGCCTGAGCAGACGCTCGAGCGTCGCGGCGGTGTCGGTGTACGGGTGGTCAGCCATTTCATTCTCCGTTGCGGGTCACGATCCTCTCGCGGAGGATACACGGCGCGCGCTGGAACAGCGCCCGGTACGCCCCCTGTCGCGACTCGCGCGTGCGCCCGAGTGCATAGTAAAGCGGGTGCGGCGTGACGAGCGCGTCATCCTGACCCAGCGCATTGGCGCGGAAGCTCGACCAGCGGTATGCGCCGGGCCGCGTCACCAGTTGCGCACGCACCGGGTTCGATTCGATGTAGCGCATACAGGTGAGCAGGTACCGCCGGGCGTGGATCGGCGATGCGTCGAAGCCCGCCTCCCACAACGCATCGGTGTGCTGGTGTGTTTCGGCGAAGTAGCGCGCATAGCGCACGCACAGCGCCTGCATCAGGCCCATTGCGCCGTCTGCGCGCGCGGGCGTGAGCAGCAGGTGCACGTGGTTGCCCATCAGCACGTACGCGTGCACGGCGCACTCGAAGCGCTCTGCGCAGCCGCGCAGCCAGTGAAGAAACGCGAGGCGGTCGCGCTCGCCCGGAAAGCACGCTGCGCGGGCGCGCTGGATGACGTGCAGCGCGACGCCTGCGGGCTGGAGATAGTGCGGGCGCGGCATTTGGAAGACACAACGGGCCGCGCGCCCGCGGGGTTGACGAGGACTCGCCCGATCGACGCGAGAGAAACCGAGGTGGGTGCCTCAGCCGACGGAATTCAACAGCCAGCTTTTCGCCTCCTCGGCACTGGTGAAGCAGCGCAGCGCATAGCCTCGATCCCTGGCTTTGGCTTCGTGCGACGCATAAAACCCGTCGTGCTCCTGAACGTCCACGATTGCGACCCGGTAGCCGCTCAGTTCCCCGGGATCGCCCGAGGCCATCGAAAGCATTCCCAGCGTCCCGAGCCGGTCGGCGAGCCGGCGCACGTCGATCAGCACGCGACGCGCCGTCTGCTGCGCGGCCTGCTCGACGATGTCGCGAGCGATCCAGGCGGCTTCCCGGAGCGAGGACCTCCCCCGGACCTCGGCGCGCAACAGGCCGTCGCGGATCGCATAATTGATCAAGCATCCCATCCGGAGACGCTACCAAATTGGGCGGACGGCAATGTCAGGGAGTGTCCGGCGCGTGAAAAAATTCTGGCTTGGATTATGATTCCTGCTGGCAAGGCCCCCTTCGAACCAGATGAAGATAGACCCCGGGAAATTCCGCGTTGCTGCCGGCGAGAAGGTCAAACTCAAGAAGTGGCCGACGCTCGTCAAACCGTTTTACGCTTCGGACGAACAATATCGGGAGCGCCTCGCCGAGCACGTCGCGCAGCTCAGCGAGCGGCAGAGCCTGCTCTACGCATCCAACAGCCACGCGCTGCTGCTGATCTTCCAGGCCATGGACGCCGCGGGCAAGGATGGCGCCATCAAGCACGTGATGTCCGGCGTCAATC
>JBGOTT010000131.1:0-10158 GCA_041476585.1 Gammaproteobacteria bacterium
CGAATGTTGGGTCGCTTTCGTTTTCAGCTCGGCGGCCGCCTGCATGAAGGGCACCAGGGTGAGGTGGACGTAGAGGACGTTGTCCTTGCCGATGTCCTTCTTCAGCTGGCGGATCGCCTCCAGGAACGGCAGCCCCTCGATGTCGCCGACGGTGCCCCCGACCTCGACGATGACGACGTCCTGACCCGCGCCGACCTTGCGGATCATGGCCTTGATCTCGTCGGTGATGTGCGGGATGACCTGCACGGTGCCGCCGAGATAGTCGCCGCGGCGCTCCTTCTTGATGACGCTCTCGTAGATCTGGCCGGTGGTGAAGTTGTTCTGCCGGTGCATCTTCGAGGACTGGAAACGCTCGTAATGCCCCAGGTCGAGGTCGGTCTCGGCGCCGTCCTCGGTGACGAACACCTCGCCATGCTGAAACGGGCTCATGGTGCCCGGGTCGACGTTGATGTACGGGTCCAGCTTGATGTTGGTGACACGGATGCCGCGCGATTCGAGGATGGCGGCGAGTGAAGCGGCGGCGATGCCTTTCCCCAGAGAGGAAACCACACCACCGGTTACGAAGACATACTTGGTCATCACCGATCGCAGTGCAGGGATGGAGAAGTCTACAGGAACTCGGGGGATGCCACAAATCCTCAGCCCTGCATCTGCTGCACCGCCTTCACCGCCTCGGCGCGTATCTCCTCTGTCAGCTGCGCCTTGTAGCGCGAGAACTCGGGCGAGGTCTTCATGGTGTAGTGCCGGGGGTGCGGCAGCTCGATGCGCGTATCGCACTTGATCCGCCCCGGGCGCGCCGACATCACCGCCACGCGATTGGCCATGAATATCGACTCGTCGATGTCGTGTGTGACAAACAGCACAGTCTTGCGGTCGGCTTCCCAGATTCCGAGCAGCAGTTCCTGCATCAGCGCCCGGGTCTGGTTGTCGAGCGCGCCGAAAGGCTCGTCGAGCAGCAGGATCTTCGGGTCGTTGGCGAGCGCGCGCGCCAGCGCGGTGCGTTGCTGCATGCCCCCGGAGAGCATCTTGGGGTAGTGGTTCTCGAATCCCCTCAGGCCGACCTTCTCGATGTAGGAAGCCGCAATCCCCGTCTGTCCCGCCTCCGGCATGCCCTTCTCGCGCAGCCCGAAACAGATGTTCTCGCGTACCGTGAGCCACGGAAACAGCGTGTAGGACTGGAACACCATGCAGCGATCAGGGCAGGGGCGCAGCACCGGCTGACCATCGAGCAACACCCGGCACGTGGACGGATGATCGAGGGCTGCGACGATCCTAAGCAGCGTGGACTTGCCGCAGCCGGACGGGCCGAGTATGGTGATGAAGTCGTTGTCCTCGACGATCAGATCGGTCTTCTCCAGCGCCTTGGTAGGCGGCCCGCCCCGCACTCCCGCGAAGACGCGCGATACGTTTTCGATCTGCAGCTTCGACACGTCAGAATGCCCAGGGATACAGCTTTTGGTTCACCCACTTGAAGAAGAAATCCGAGGCGAGGCCGATCACGCCGATGGTGAAAATGCCGAAGATCATCATCCCTGTGTCGAGCAGCCGCTGGCTGTCCATGATCATGTAGCCGATGCCCGACGAAGCGCCGACCAGTTCCGCGACGATCACGTAGGTCCAGGCCCAGCCGAGGACCAGGCGCAGGGTCTCGGCGATCTGCGGGGCCGCGCACGGCAGTATCACGCGTTTCACGATCCCGGAAGCGTCGGCGCCGAGCGTATACGCGGCCTCGACCAGCTCGCGCCGCGTGCCGCCGACGATCACCGCCACCATCAGCACCACCTGGAACACCGAACCGATGAAGATCACGGACAGCTTCTGCGCTTCCCCCACGCCCGCCCACAGGATCAGTAAAGGAATGAAGGCCGACGCGGGCAGATAGCGGGCGAACGAGATGAAAGGCTCGAAGAACGCCTCGATCGACTTGAATGCACCCATCGCGACACCCAGCGGGACCGCGACGACTGCCGCCAGGATGAATCCGCCGATCACCCGGAAGATCGTGATGCCGACGTCCTGGATGAAATTGAACTCGGTGAACAGGCTCCAGCCGATGCTGAGCGTATACCACGGGTCCTTGAGGAACAGCGGGTCGATGATCCCGCCAAAGGTGACCAGCGCCCACGCGGCGAGGAACAGCACGAAGAAAATCGTGCCGAGAAGAATCCTGGTGCCGCGCGGTACCGGTTTGAGAGGCTCGAACAATCGGCGCCTACTGGAAGCGCAGGTCGATCATCTCCTTCGCCGACGGCTCCTTGTGGATCACGCGGTTGAACTTGAGCACCTTCACGGCGAACTCGGTGAACGCCTGGTGCTCTTTCGCGTAGTAGGCCTTGTTCGCAGCGCGGTCCTGCCAGGTGATGAACGCCGCCGACTTGGCGAACGCATCACCCGCCTGCTTCACCGAGCTGCCCATCATCTCGTACGCCCTGGCCGGCTCGCGCTTGATCATGTCGAGCGCCTCGAAGAAGCTGTCCACCGTCGCCTTGACGATCTTCGGGTTCTTCTCAATATAGTCCTTGCGGAACACCAGCACGTCGATCACCACCGGGTAATCCTTGCTGGTGACGAGGATCTTGCCCGCGTCGGGCTTGGCGCGCACGCTGGACAGGTACGGTTCGTAGGTCACCGCCGCGTCATGCGACCCCGTGACGAACGACTGCGCCGCAGGTTGCGCGCCCATCGTCACGCGGATCACGTCCTGGATCGTCAGGCCGTTCTTCTCGAGGATGTACGACAGCATGAAGTGCTGCACCGTGCCGGGGCCGTCCACCGCCACCGTCTTGCCCTTGAGGTCCTTGATGCTGTTCAGGTTGTTGCGCACCGCGACGCCATCGCCGCCGTTGGACTTGTCGATCAGCGCCACCTGCACCGTCGGAATGCCCGCCGAGGTCCAGACGATGTGCTGGTCGACGGTCGTCGCCGCCGCGTTGAGCGCGCCCGCAGCGAGCGCCGCCGAGCGCTGCACCGGCGGGATGAAGCGGATCTCCATGTCCACGCCGTTCTTCTTGAAGATGCCGGCCAGTTCGGCGAGCTTGAGCGGCTGGAAGCCGGTCCACCCGCTCATGCCGAGAACCACTTTCTCCTGCGCATGGGCCGCGAACGCAAAGCCGGCGGCAAAGATCAGGACCAGGAGTCTCATGGAACCCTCCAATGTTGAAGACGGCCAATTGTATCGCTGAAGTGAACGACCGTATCCATGCGCTCGCCGATGCCGCCGCCGGGCTATCGCTGAAGCTGCGGCGCAATCCAGTTGCGCCCCGGGACCGCCGCGAGGAGTTCGCGCGTATAGGCGTGCTGCGGATCGGCGAATACATCGATGGTCGGTCCGAATTCGACGATTTCGCCGTGATGCATCACCGCGATCTCGTCGCACACCTGCGCAGCGACGCGCAGGTCATGAGTGATGAACAGCATCGTCAGCTCGAGCCGATCGCGGATGTCGGCGAGCAACTGCAGCACTTGCGCCTGCACCGACACGTCGAGCGCCGACACCGGCTCGTCGGCGACCAGCAGGTCGGGCTTGAGCGCGAGCGCGCGCGCGATGCCTATGCGCTGGCGCTGCCCGCCGGAGAATTCGTGCGGAAAACGATCCGCGGCGGCGGGGTCGAGGCGCACCAGCTGAAGAAGTTCGCGCGCGATCGCCAGCGCCTCGGACACCGCGACGCCGTGCGTGACCGGACCCTGGGCGATCAGCTGCACCACGGTCAGTCGCGGGTTGAGCGAGCCGAACGGATCCTGGAACACCATCTGGATGTGCTTGCGGTGCGGGCGCAGCTGGCGGCGGGACAGGGCGCTCAGGTCGACACCGCCGAGGCGGACGGTGCCCGCATCAGGCTCGATCAGCCGGATGATGCAGCGCGCGAGCGTCGACTTGCCCGACCCGGATTCGCCGACCAGGCCCAAAGTGTGGCCGCGCCGCACCGCCAGGTCGACGGATTTCACCGCGTGGACGCGCCGGTCGCCGCAAGCGAACCATGCGGCGCCCGTGCCGAAGGTCTTCATCACGCCGCTGACTTCGAGCAGCACCGGTGCAGCTTCCATCGCGCGCCGCGGGCGCGGGGTGAGCGCCGGCACCGCCGCGATCAGCGATCTGGTGTAGTCGTGCCGCGGCGCATTGAGGACCTGCGCGGCGGCGCCGAGTTCGACGAGGATGCCGTGCTGCATGACGGCGACGTGGTCGGCAATTTCCGCGACGACGCCGAAATCGTGCGTGATGAACAGCACGCCGGTCTGGTGTTTGCGTTGCAGCTCCTTGATCAGCGCCAGGATCTGCGCCTGCGTCGTGACGTCGAGCGCGGTGGTCGGCTCATCTGCGATGAGGATCGCCGGCTCCAGGATCAGCGCCATCGCGATCATTGCGCGCTGGCGCTGCCCGCCGGAGAGCTCGTGCGGATATGCGCGCATGATCCGCTGCGGGTCTGCGAGCCGGACCTCCTCGAGCAGCGCCAGGATCCGGGCGCGTCGCTGCCGGCGAGTGAGCGCGAGATGAATCTCGACCATCTCGTCGATCTGCCGGCCGATCGTCATGAGCGGGTTCAGGGCGGTCATCGGCTCCTGGAAGATCATCGCGATCCGCGCGCCGCGAATCGCGCGCATGCGTTCGGGCCCGGCGCGCAGCAGATCCTCGCCCTCGAAGAGCACGCGCCCGCCGGTCACGCGCACATGCGGCGCGGGCAGCAGGCCCATGATCGCGCGCGCCAGCACCGACTTGCCGGAACCCGACTCGCCGACCACGCAGACGATCTCGTTGCGACGCAGCTCGAGCGAGAGCTCGCTCACCGCGCGCTCGCGATCGGCCCAGACCGGCAGCGCGACACTCAAGCCGTGAAGCGCCAGCAGCGCGGGCTCGCTCATAGCGTTCGCAGCCGCGGGTTGAGGGCATCGTTGACTCCCTCGCCGACGAGGTTGATGCTCAGTACCGTGAGCAGTATCGCGATTCCGGGGATCGCGCAAAGCCACCACGCGTCACGCAGGAAACTGCGGCCGGCTCCGATCATGAAGCCCCAGCTCATGGCGTTCGGATCGCCAAGGCCGAGGAAGGCGAGCGCCGCCTCGATCAGGATCGCCGTCGCCACCATCAGCGAGCCTGCGACGATGATGGGCGAGAGCACGTTGGGCAGGATCTGGCGGAAGATGATCGCCAGGTCTGTCATGCCCAGGCAGATCGCAGCCTGCACGAATTCGCGTTCGCGCATCGCCATGAACTCGCCGCGCACCAGGCGCGCAATCGGCGGCCAGCTGATTACGGCGATGGCGAGGATGATGCTGCCCCTGGACGGCGACATGATCGCCACCAGGACGATCGCGAACAGGAAGGTCGGGATGGTCTGAAAGAATTCGGTGAAGCGCATCAGGGCGTCGTCGATCCAGCCGCGATAGAAACCGGCGAGCGCGCCGAGGAGCGTACCGATCGAGACTGCCACGACGGTTGCAACCAGACCGACCATCAGCGACGTGCGCCCGCCATGCGCGATGCCGGCGGCGATGTCGCGGCCGAGGGAGTCCGTACCGAACAGATAGGCGCCGAACGGCGGCAGGAACGTCCTATCGACCATGCGAAACGGGTCGCCGGGAAACAGCAGCGGCGCGCCGAGGGCGAGCACCACGACGAAAGCGAGGAACGCCAATCCGAAAGCGGCCGGGCGGTTGCGGACGAAGCGACGCCAGAATGGCTGCTGCATGCGGGTCAGCCAAGCTTGATGCGCGGGTCGAGGACCAGATAGACCATGTCGACGATGAGGTTCACGACGACCACCAGGCATGCCGACAGGAAGAAGATCCCCAGCAGCAGGTTGAAGTCGCGCGCGAACAGGCTCTGAAAAGCGAGCTGGCCGAGACCCGGCCACGCGAACACCGATTCGACGATGACCGATCCGCCGAGCAGGCTGCCGACCTGGACGCCTGCCATCGTCACCACAGGCAGCACGGCGTTGCGCAGCACGTGGCGATAGGTGATGAGCCGCTCGGCCAGGCCCTTGGAGCGCGCGGTCACCACGTAGTCCATGCCGCGCTGATCGAGCATTGCCGCGCGCATCATCCGCGTGTAAAGCGCCATGTAGAAGAGCGACAGCGTGAGCGTCGGCAGGACGAGGTGGTGCGCAATGTCGAGGACGCGGTCCCAGCCTTCGTTGAAGGCGACGACGTCCTCCATGCCGGTCGTCGGCAGCCAGTCGAGCTTGATCGAGAACAGCAGAATCAGCATCAGGCCGATCCAGAACAGCGGCGTGGCGTAGGCGATCACCGCCGCCACCGAGATCACCCTGTCGCGCCAAGTGTTCACGGCGGTCGCCGCGAGCAGGCCGAGCAGCACGCCGCTCAGGACCGAGACGATCAGCGTCGTCCCCATCAGCAGCAGCGTCGGCCCGAGCCGCCCGAAGATCAGTTCGCTCACCGGCATGCTGTTGCGGAACGAGTAGCCGAGATTGAGCATCAGCACGTTCTTCACGTACAGCAGCAGCTGGACGTGCATCGGACGATCGAGTCCGAAGCGCTCGCGCAGCTGCGCCACGTACTCGGCCGGCGCGCCGCCGGCCTCGCCCGCGAGCACCGTCGCCGCGTCGCCGGGCGCAAGCTGCAGCAGCAGGAAGTTGAGCACGACGATGCCGACGACGATCGGCACCGCCTGGAGCAGCCGGCGAACGACGTAGAGGATTGTCCCCGGCCCGATCGCCATCAGACGGCCCGGTTGGCGCGCTGCCTCATCGCGCGGCAGTCCGCGGGACGGGGCGCGGATCGCTCCCGTTGATCAGCGGTCCAGCCACGCGCGATTGTAGGCGCCGTAGATGCCGAGCGGCGACACGATCACGTCCTTGTAGCGCTTGTTGAGGATCGTCGGGAACAGCAACTCGTGCACCCAGATGATCGGCGCGGCTTCGGCGGTGAGTTTCTGCAGCTCGGCGTAGTAGGCGCCGCGCTTGGCGGTGTCCGGCTCGAGCGCCGCCTTGTTCATCAGCTCGTCGGTCTGCGGCGAACTCCACCGCGAGCCGTTCACGAACACCGTGCCCTGCTTGATCAGGGCCGAATGGAACGAGCGGTGTACGCCCAGCACCGGATCGGCGAGGTTGTAGAGGAAATTCGACGTCAGAAAAAAGTCGTAGTCGGTGTAGGTGCGCTTGAGCCAGGTCGCCACGTCCTCGTAGCGCAGCGTCGCCTTGATGCCGACCTGCGCCAGCTGCTGCTGGACGGTTTCCCCGAAGCGCTGCCATTCCTCGCCATAGGGCGTGATGTCGTGGACGATCTCGAAACGCGTGCCGTCCGCCTTGCGCGGAAAGCCGGCCTCGTCGAGCAGCTTGTTCGCCATCTCGACCGCGTTGGGCACGCTGTAGTTGCGCACATCGGCGGAATAAAGCCCCGACGCCTTGAAGTTCGAGCTGATCGCGCCGGTTGCGAGCCTGCCATAGCCGAACCAGACATTGTCGATCGCGAACTGGCGATTGACGGCGTACGACACGGCCTGGCGCACTTTCACGTTGTCGAAGGGCGGCCGCTTGGTGTTGATGGTGATCTCGACCACGGGCGAGATCATCTCGTAGCCCTTGGTCGTCACCTCGATGCCCGGCAGCGCGGCAAGCCGCTTGACGTCGTTGTAGGGAACGGCGCCGAACCCCGCTACATGCGCATCGCCCTTCTCGAGCAGCGCCGTGCGCGTCGCCGAATCCGGGATGAAGCGCACCACGATGCGCTCGAGATACGGCTGGCCGGATCGCCAGTAATCCGGATTGCGGTCGAGCCGCACGAGTTCGCCTCGCCGCCACTCGACGAACTTGAACGGTCCCGTGCCGAGCGGCTTGTTGGCGCTCTCGTGACTGCGGATGTCGCCGGTACCGTAGATGTGCTTCGGAAGCATCGGCGACTCGTAGCCTGACAGTGCCGCCATCATGTAGGGCGCGGCGTTCGCGAGCCTGAAGATCGCGGTCTGCGCGTCGGGCGTCTCGACCGCGGTCACCTCCTTGAAGGTGTTGATGCCGCGGGGATGGACCTTCTTCAGCACTTCCATGATCGTGAACTGCACGTCGGCGCTTGTGAACGGCTTGCCGTCGTGGAACTTGACGCCCCCCCGCAGCTTGAACGTCACGGTCTTGCCGTCCGGCGCGACGCTCCAGGACTCCGCCAGGCACGGCTGCGGCTTCATGTCGAATCCATACTCGAACAGGCCATCGTAGATCTTCGCCGTCACCTGGCCGATCGGTCCGGAGGTGCTGAGGTACGAGGCAAGCGTCGGTGGTTCCGGCTGCGTGATCTGCACCAGGGTGCCGCCGCGTTTCTGCGCGAGCGCGAACTCCGGCGCCGCGCACAGCGCGGCCGCCAGCAAGGCAGCGGCAAGACTGCGACCGAAGATCGTAGACCCAGACATGAAACCCTCCTCCCGTTGAAGTCGTTTCGAACCGAACCAGCTTATTGTTGCATACTTGTCAGCGGAACTTCCGGCGTGCGCGCGATGCGCGCGCGCCGGCGCATTGCCATCCGGCCCGGCGCTCAGGACAATACGGGAATCCCATGAAAACCATGCGCGTCGACCATGTCGGCAGCCTGCTGCGCCCGGAATCGCTGAAGGCGGCATTTCGCAGCCATGCGACGGGCGGCATCAGCCGCGAAGCGCTGCGGCAGGCGCAGGACTCCGCCATACGCGAGGTGATCGGGAAGCAGCAGCGGCACGGGTTGCCGGTGGTGACTGACGGGGAATACCGGCGCCTGAACTGGCAGGTCAGCTTCTCCGAAGTGCAGGGCTGGGACCTGTGGAGCGGCTCCTGGGAGAATTTCCGCCGCAATCCGGAGAATCGCGCCGAGCACGAGAAGCCGCTGACGAAGGGCGATGATGCCGTGGTCAGTTTCCGCACGCCCGCCACTTCGCGACTGCGCCTGGCGAAAAACTTTCCTCTCCAAGAACTTCGTTTCCTGAAGAGCGTCGCAACGTCCTCGACGAAGATTACCCTGATGGGTCCCGACCGGGTCGCGCAGATGTGCGACCTCGAGCGCTCGCGCCCGATCTATGCAGACGCCGACGCGTTTCTCGCCGACGTCGTGACCATCCAGCGGCAGATGGTCGGGGAACTCGTCGATGCGGGTTGCGACTATGTCCAGATCGACGAGCCGAGCTACACCGGTTACGTGGATCCGGCGACGCTCCAGCGCATCCGCGCGCGCGGCGAGGACCCGATGAACAACCTCGAGCGCGCGATTGCGGCGGACAATGCGATCATCGCGGGAACGCAAGGAAGCGCAGTCTTCGGCCTGCATATCTGCCGCGGCAACCGCGCCAGCATGTGGCACCGGGAGGGCACCTACGACGCGATCGCCGAGCGGCTGCTTACCGGCCTCAATTACGACCGCCTGCTGCTCGAATACGACACCGAGCGTGCCGGCAGCTTCGAGCCGCTGCGCTTCGTGCCGAAAGGCGTCATCATCGTACTCGGACTCATCACCACCAAGAGCGGCCGGGTCGAATCGGCGGATGAGCTTCGACGAAGGATCGACGATGCGGCCCGGTTCGTTGCGCTGGACCAGCTGGCCATCAGCCCGCAGTGCGGCTTCGCCTCCGGGATCGCGGGAAATGCGTTGTCCGAGTCCGAGCAGTGGCGCAAGCTCGACGTGATGATGGAAACCGCGCGCAAGGTGTGGCAATGACCCGCTCCGCCGTCAATCGACCCGCCATCCGCGCGCCACGCGGAATGCAACTGTCGGCCCGGAGCTGGCTCACCGAAGCGCCGCTTAGGATGCTGATGAACAACCTCGACCCGGAGGTCGCCGAGCGTCCGGAGGACCTGGTCGTGTACGGCGGCATCGGCAAGGCGGCCCGCAACTGGGAATGCTATGACCGGATCGTCGCTACGCTGAAGCGGCTCGAAGCGGACGAATCGCTGCTCATCCAGTCGGGCAAGCCCGTGGGCGTATTCCGCACGCACGCGGACGCGCCGCGCGTGCTGATCGCGAATTCCAATCTGGTGCCCCGCTGGGCGAACTGGGACCACTTCAACGAGCTCGACCGCAAGGGCCTGATGATGTACGGCCAGATGACAGCCGGCTCGTGGATCTACATCGGCAGCCAGGGCATCGTGCAGGGCACCTACGAGACCTTCGCCGAGGCCGGCCGCCAGCACTACGGCGGTGACTGGTCCGGACGATGGATTCTCACCGCGGGTCTCGGCGGCATGGGCG
>JBGOTT010000132.1:0-10157 GCA_041476585.1 Gammaproteobacteria bacterium
CAAGGTGCTGGACTTCGGCATCAGCAAGACCCAATGGTCGGCGGGCGACGTCGACATGACCCGTACCCAGACGGTGATGGGCTCGCCGGGCTACATGTCGCCCGAGCAGATACGCCTGGAGACGCTCACGCACCAGACCGACATCTACTCGCTCGGCGTCACCATGTACCGGCTGCTCACCGGGCGGCTGCCGTTCCAGGCCTCCACGCAGGAAGCGCTGATCTACGCCATCCTCAATACCGTACCGCCGCGGCCCGCTACCTTGCGCCCGGACCTGCCCGCGCTGCTCGACCAGATCGTGATGACCGCGACCAGCAAGGACCCGGCGCGGCGCTACGGCTCATGGCTCGATTTCGGCAAGGACCTGAGCCAGGCCTTCACCGCGCTGCGCCTGGTCGGCGCATCGCTCTCGGACTCGGAAAAGTTCAACGAGCTGCGCCAGATGCTGTTCTTCGAGGGCTTCGGCGACGTGGCCCTGTGGGAGGTCCTGCGCATCGGCAGCTGGAAGAAGATCCCGGTCGGCACGGTGATCATGCGCGAGGGCGATGTGGGCGACAGCTTCTACCTGCTGATCTCGGGCGAGGTCAGCGTGACGCTCTCGGGCACGCCGCTGAACACCATCAAGCCGGGCGGCTGCTTCGGCGAGATTCTGTATTTCAGCGACCGCATCGAGCGGCGCGCCACCACCATCACCGCGCATGGCGAGATCACGGTGATCGAGATCAAGGCGGCGGCGCTGCGCGCCGCCACCGACACCTGCCAGGTAGGCTTCAACAAGGGGTTCATGCGCGTGCTTATCGAGCGGCTGAGTCAGGCCAACCAGCGCCTGGCGGGGCGGGGCTACCCGTGAATCGTCAAGAGATTGTTTCTGGACTGAGCCAGGCGACCGATGGGCGCCATGCCCTTGATGCCCTGATGAGGGCGATGCCAGTTGTGGTGGCGTAAGTGGCGACCGGGAAAGGGCGGCTTCGGCCGCCCTTTTATCTCCCGCGCAACCTTTTTACCGCACTCCCGCCCGCAGCAGCATGTAATCGACCGCCGCCCGCACCTCGTCGTCGGTCAGCTTGGGGTTGCCGCCGCGCGGCGGCATCGCATAGTACCCGGTGAAACCTTCGATCGAGCTCTTGTAGAGTTCGGGCAGGCCCTTGCCCAGACGGTCCTTCCACTCGCTCTTTTCGGAAAGCTGCGGCGCGTCGTTCTGCGCCTTCCCGTTGTCATGGCAGGTCCTGCAATCGGTGATGAACACCTTCTCGCCCAGCGCCGTGCGGGCGTTCTGCGCCCGCGCGTCCGCGCTCGCTGCAGCGAGCAGTGTCAACGCGAGCAGGCAAGCATGCCGAGCCATGACATCACTATAATTCAAGCTCCGGGATTTCGGGGGCACGAGATGGGAAGCGTCCAGGAACGCAAGAGTCTCACCGCCGCGGACCGCGCGGCGCGCGTCGATCTGGCAGCAGCGTTCCGGCATTTCAACGCGCTCAAGCGCATTCTCGAGCGCCAACAACCCGACTTCGCACGCTGAAGTGGAGATCCGCGACGCCGCGCCGGGCGATCTGGCGGCGATCCAGGCAATCTACGCCCATCACGTGCTGCACGGGCTGGCGAGCTTCGAGGAAGCACCGCCGGACGTGGAGGAAATGCGGCGCCGCCATTCGAGCGTGATTGCAGCCGGGCTTCCGTGGTTGGTTGCAGTCGAAGGCGGGGAGGTTTTGGGCTATGGTTACTGCACTCCCTACCGTACCCGCTCGGCGTATCGTTTTTCGCTCGAGAACTCGGTCTATGTCCGGCAGGACAGTCACCGCAGGGGCATCGGCCGCGCGGTGCTGGTGGAATTGATCCGGTGCTGCGAGGCGCTCGGCTATCGCCAGTTGATCGCGGTGATCGGGGATAGCGCGCATGCGCCGTCGATCGGCGTGCATGCGGCGACGGGATTCGTGCGCGTCGGTACGATCCGGTCGGTGGGCTACAAATTTGGACGCTGGGCCGACACCGTGATCATGCAGCGGCCGCTGGGGGCGGGCGACGGATCGCCGCCCGGGCGAGCTGCCATCGGTCTGGGCGAGGCGGCGCTCATGCGTCGCCGATGGTAACGACCACCTTGCCCTTCACCTTGCGCTCGGCGAGCAACCGGATCGCGTCCGCCGCCTTTTCCAGCGGATAGGTCGCGGTGACGTGCGGCTTGAGTTTGCCTTCCCGGAACCAGCCGGACAGTTCGCTCACCGCCCGGGCGAACTCCTGCGGCGTGCGGCGCGTCCATTCTCCCCAATACACGCCGATGATGCTGCGCTCCATCAGCAGAGGCAGGTTGAGCGGGATCTTCGGAATGTCGCCGCTGGCAAAGCCGATGACGAGAAAACGCGCGCGCCAGTTCGACGACCGCAACGCGGCCTCGGCGTAGGCGCCGCCGACCGGATCGTAGATGATGTCCACGCCCTTGCCCCCGGTGAGCGCCTTGATCCGCTCGCGCAGATCCTCGGTGGCGTAATTGATGGTCTCGTCGGCGCCGTGCTCGCGGCATACCGCGAGCTTGTCGTCGCTCGACGCGCAGGCGATGACGCGCAGCCCGAGAACCTTCCCGATCTCGATCGCGGCGACGCCCACGCCGCCGGCGGCGCCGAGCACCAGCAGCGTCTCGCCGGGTTTCGCATCCGCGCGGTCGCACAGCGCATGGTGCGAGGTGCCGTAGGTCAGCAGGAACGACGCGGCGGTCACGAAGTCCATGCCCTGCGGGATCGGGATCAAGCGCGCGGCATCCACCGCGACCTCCTCCGCGAACGCGCCGTACGCGCTGAACGCGATGACCCGGTCGCCGGGCTTGACGTTATTCACGCCTTCGCCGAGCGACTTCACTACGCCCGCCATCTCGCTGCCCGGCGAAAACGGCAGCGACGGCTTGACCTGGTATTTGTTCTGGATGATCAGTACGTCGGGGAAGTTGACGCTTGCCGCTTTCACCGCCACGACCACCTGCCCCTTGCCGGGCACGGGCGCGGCCACTTCCTCCACCACCAGTGATTCTGGCGGGCCGAACTGCTTGCAGAGCACTGCTTTCATGGTTGTCTTTCGAAGCCGCGGGCCGCGGAGAGCGCATGATAGCGCGTGCTGGCATCCCTTCACTCGAATCGACAGAAACAGATGGCCGACATCGTCCTGCACCACTATGACATCTCGCCGTTCGCCGAAAAGATCCGCGCGGTGCTCGGATTCAAGGGCCTGGCGTGGCGCTCGGTGGATATCCCGCGCATCATGCCCAAGCCGGACCTGATCGCGCTTACCGGCGGCTACCGGCGCACGCCGGTGATGCAGATCGGCGCAGACGTGTACTGCGATACCGCGCTGATCGTGCGTGTGCTGGAACGGGTGAAGCCTGCGCCGACGCTCTATCCCTACGGCGACACGCTGGCGATCGAAGCGATGGCCCGCTGGGCCGACGGCCCGCTGTTCAACGTCACCGTGCCGCTCGCTTTCCAGGGAGAGGGCATGAAGCAGTTCTTCCCCAATGCCAGTGCCGCGGACCTGGAGGCCTTCCGCAACGACCGCGCCGCGATGCGCCAGGGCGGCACCGTGCGGCGCGGACCGCTCGCGGAGTGCAGGGCGAACTTCGCGTTTCTGATGCCGCGCATCGCGGCGCAGTTCGCCGACGGTCGCGCCTTTCTTTTCGGCAGTTCAGCCTGTGTCGCCGACTTCGCGGTGTATCACACACTGTGGCCGATCCGCATCGTGCCGGCGTTTGCCGGTCTTCTCGAACCCTGCCCGCGCGTGGTCGAATGGATCGATCGCATGATCGGGATCGGCCACGGCAAGGCGAGGGACATCACAAGCGCGCAGGCGCTCGAGATCGCAAAAACTTCCAGGCCGGCGGAGATCCGCAAGGCCGTGGCCCATGAGACCGACGGCATCAAGCTCGGCGATGCGGTCGAAGTGATGCCGGTGGATTACGCGCTCGACCCGGTGCGAGGCGAACTCCTCAATGGTTCGGCAGTAGAGATCGCGGTACGGCGCACCGACCCGCGTGCCGGGACGGTGGTGGTGCACTTCCCGCGTTTCGGATTTCAGCTCAGTCGGCCCGCCTAAGCTCAGTTGGAACGCGCTGCAAGCCCGCCATCGATCGAAAGGATGCAGCCGGTGGTATACGAGGAGCACTGAGAAGCGAGAAACGCCACCGACGCGGCGATTTCCTCCGGCTTTGCCGGCCGGCCGAAAGACATGCCTTCGAACAGTTCCCGGTAGCGCTCGGCGCTGCCGAGTTTCACTTCCGCGCGCTGCTTGTACAGCGAGATCAGCCGGTCGGTGGCCACCGGACCGGGATTGACGCCCACCACGCGGATGCCGTCGGCGTGGCTCGCGCCGCCCAGCGCGCGGGTGAACGCCATCAGCCCGGCGTTCGCGGTGCTGCCGGCGATGTAAGACGCGTCGAGCCGTTCGCCCGCGTTGCCGAGGATGTTCACGATCACCCCGAGCTTGCGGCGTTTCATGTCCGCGTACACCGCGCGGCACAGGTTGATGTAACCGAATACCTTTAGGTCCCAGGCGCGTCGCCAGGTCTCCTCGTCGACCTTGAGCAGATCACCTCCGGGAATCGCACCGGCGTTGTTGACCAGGATATCGAGTCCGCCAGCCCAGGCGGCAAGAGCCTCTGCCGATCCGCGCTGCGAGAGGTCGGTGGGCCGCGCTTTCACCTCGGCCCGGGTCCGCCCGGCGATCTCCGCCGCGGCGGCGTTCAACCGATCAGGGTCGCGCGCGGCGATCATCACCGCGCAGCCTTCCGCGGCGAACGCTTCGGCGCAGGCCCGGCCGATGCCCTTCGACGCCCCGGTGACCAGCACCCGCTTGCCTTTGAGATGGAGGTCCATATTTTGTTAGTCTAGCAACATGCCAAACATAACTACAGATGACGGAGTGAAACTCCACTATGAGGTGGCGGGCTCGGGCACGCCGGTGGTGTTCGTGCACGAGTTCGCCGGCGACTGGCACAGCTGGGAGCCGCAGATGCGCTACTTCTCGCGCCGCTACCGCTGCATCACCTACAGTGCGCGCGGCTACCTGCCATCCGACGTACCCACGGGCCTGGAGCACTACTCGCAGGACCATTGGCGCGAGGACGTGCGCTCGGTGATCGACGCGCTCAAGCTCGACGCACCGCACGTGGTGGGCCTCTCGATGGGCGCTTTCGCCACCCTGCACTTCGGCATGAAGTACTGCGCGCGTGGGTCGCCGGCGCGTGCGCGTTCGCTGACGCTCGCCGGCGTCGGCTCAGGCGCTCATCCGGCCGCCTATAGGAAATTCCAAGAGGACGCGAAGGCGCTCTCCGAGGCGATCCGGAAGGACGGCATGGCCAAGCTTGCCGCCACCTACGGGCAGGGCCCGGCGCGGGTGCAGTATCTCAACAAGGACCCGCGCGGCTTTGCCGAGTACGCCAGGCAACTGGCCGAGCATTCGGCCGAGGGTTCGGCCAATACGATGGCGGGCTACCAGGCGCGTCGGCCTTGTCTGTACGAGCTCACCGGCGAGATTTCCCGCATCGATGTGCCGACGCTGGTGATGACCGGCGATGA
Organism: Gammaproteobacteria bacterium; assembly: GCA_041476585.1. Taxonomy (GTDB): domain Bacteria; phylum Pseudomonadota; class Gammaproteobacteria; order Burkholderiales; family SG8-39; genus JADGRQ01. Next base: position 5,553 of record JBGOTT010000132.1, read on the forward strand.
AGACGAACCCTGCATCGAACCCTCGGTGATGCTCAAACGTGCGATTCCGAAAGCGGGGCTGGCGGTGCTCGCCAAGGCTGGCCATGCGATCAACCTGGAGGAGCCGGCGCTGTTCAACCAGTTACTGGAGGATTTTTTCCACCAGGTGGAATCCGGCCGCTGGGGCGCGCGCGATGCGCGCGCGCCGGTGGCGTCGATCTACGGACCGGGAGGCAAGCCGTGAAGCTCGCGAGCCTGAAGATCCGGAGCATCCGTGCGCGCGCGGTGTTCGCGCCGATGACGCTGCCGCTTGCGACCAGCACCGGCACCGTGAGCGGCGCACCGCTGGTGCTGGTGGACATGGAGACAGACGGTGGCGTCACGGGGCGCGCCTATCTGTTCGCCGTCGGCCGTCACAACCTCGCGCCGATCGCGCAGCTGGTGCAGGCAATGGGCGAGATGGTGAAGGGCGATGCGCTTGCGCCGTTCGAGATCGAGAAGAAGCTGCGCGCGAAGTACACGCTCCTCGGCGTGCACAACATCGTGCTGTTCGCGATGTCCGGGATCGACATGGCGGTCTGGGATGCGCTCGGTCAGGCGCTCGGACAACCCGTGGTACGCCTGCTCGGCGGCACGCCACGACCGGTCCGTGCCTACAACTCCAAGGGCTTGGGCATCATGCCCATGCCGAAACTTACGAAGGAGGCGAACCAGCTATTGGATGAGGGATTCGACGCGGTGAAACTGCGCCTCGGCCGGCCGGAAGCCGCCGATGATCTGGCCGCAGTGCGCGCGGTGAAGAAAGCCGTCGGACCGAAGGTGACGCTGATGGTGGATTTCAACCAGGGGCTGAGCGTGAACGAGGCGATCCGGCGCGGCCGCATGCTCGACGCGGAAGGCGGGCTGCTCTGGATCGAAGAGCCGGTGCGTGCCGACGATTTTGCGGGCTGCGCGCGCGTTGCGGCCGCGGTCGAGACGCCGATCCAGATCGGCGAGAACTTCATGGGCCCCGAGCAGATGGCGCAGGCGCTCGCGGCCGGAGCGTGCGATTTCGTGATGCCGGATGCACAGCGCATCGGCGGCGTCACCGGGTGGATGCGCGCCGCGGCACTCGCGCAGGCCGCTGGAATGGAGATGTCGAGCCACCTGTTCCCCGAGGCGAGTTGCCACCTGCTTCCGGTCACGCCAACAGCCCACTGGCTCGAGTACGTGGACTGGGCGGATGCGATACTGGAGGAGCCGCTGGTGGTGAAGAACGGTCACATCCCGATCCAGGAGCGGCCGGGCCTGGGAATGAAATGGGACGAGAAAGCCGTGCGCAAGTACGCGCTCACCTGAAGCGGGAGCGAGGAACACGATGGCAACGTTCACCAGGCATTACCCGCATTGGCCACCGGGGGTCCCGAAGTCGCTGACGATTCCGCGCACCAGCGTTTACTTCAATCTCGAGGTGAGCGCGAAGCGCTACCCCGAAAAGACCTTCATCAACTATTACGAAAGCTGCCTGAGCTTCACGGAGGTGAAACGCCAGGTCGACGCGCTCGCGGGTTTCCTGCAAAAACGCCTCGGCGTCGCACGAGGGGACCGGGTGCTGCTCGACTTCCAGAACAGCCCGCAGTTCATCATCGGCTTTTACGCCATCCTGCGCGCCGATGCCGTGGCGGTGCCCGTCAATCCGATGAGCCGCACCGAGGAACTTCGCCACTACGTCGAGGACGCAGGGACGAAGGTCGCGCTGGTGGAGCAGGCATCATGGTCTCAGATCGAGCCGCTGCTCGGCGCGAGCGCGCTCGCGCAGTGTGTGCTCGGCACCTACTCGGATTACGTCACCATGCCTACCCCGGTGCCAGTCCCGGAGATCGTGCGCGCCGCGCGCGCCGTGCCCGCGCGCGAAGGGGTCACCGCGTGGATGGACGCAATCGGGCAGAGAATCGAGCCAGCGCCTCCGCTCGCGGGATTCGACGACCTGGCGGTGATGCCCTATACCTCGGGCACCACCGGCAGGCCCAAGGGCTGCATGCACACGCATGGCACCGTGCTCTCGACCAGCACCATGTCGTGCTTCTGGCGCACCGCTTCGAGCGAAGGCGTGAACCTCGGGGTACTGCCGCTGTTCCACGTCACCGGGATGCAAGCGAACATGAACACGCCGATGCAACTCGGCGCGAGCACCGTGCTGATGTCGCGCTGGGACCGCGAGGCGGCGGCGATGCTGATCGAGCGCGCAAAGGTGACGAGCTTCACCGGCATTACGACCATGATGGTGGATTTCCTCGCCAACCCGAACCTGCCGAACTACGACCTTTCCTCTCTCAGTTCGGTGGGCGGCGGTGGCGCAGCGATGCCCGAGGCGGTGGCGCAGCGGCTGCAGGAAACGATCGGATTGCCGTTCATCGAAGGCTACGGGCTCACCGAAACGATGGCGCCGTCGCACGTCAATCCGACGGACCGGCCCAAGAAGCAGTGCGCCGGTATCCCGTTTTTCGACACCGATTCGCGCGTCGTCAATCTGGAGACCTTTGCCGAGTGCGGGCCGAGCGAGGTCGGCGAAATCATCACCTTCGGCCCGCAGGTGTTCAAGGGCTACTGGAACCAGCCCAAGGCGACCGATGAAGCGTTCATGCATTTCGACGGCAAGCGTTTTTTTCGTACTGGCGACCTCGGCTACTATGACGAGGAGGGTTACTTCTTCATAACCGATCGCCTGAAGCGCATGATCAACGCTTCCGGCTTCAAGGTGTGGCCCGCGGAGGTCGAGGCGATGCTGTTCGCCCACCCCGACATCCAGGAAGCCTGCATCATCGGGACCATGGATCCCTATCGCGGCGAGACGGTAAAGGCGGTGGTGGTGCTGAAACCGGCGAGCCGCGGCAAGCTCAAGCCCGAGGACATCACTGGATGGGCGCGCGAGCGGATGTCCGCCTACAAGGTGCCGCGCGTGGTGGAGTTCGTCGACGAGCTGCCGAAGACCGGAACGGGAAAGGTGTTCTGGCGCAAACTGCAGGAACAGGAAAACGCCAATGCAACGAGTGCTACTGCGCCTCGATCCCCGCGTGCTTGACGAATTTCGCCCAACGCGCGACTTCCTGCTTCATCATTGCGCTTTGATTCCCGCTGCCCGTACCACCTTGCTCCAGCGCTCGTAGTCCGAGCGCATCAGCGCCTGGATTTCGTCGGGGCTCCGTACCGGGCCGGGCAGGCTGCCGGATTTCAGCAGGCGCTCGGCGACTTCGGGCGATTGCAGCGCCTTGTTGATCTCGGCATTGACGCGCTCGACGATGGCCTTTGGTGTTCCAGCACGCAGGTACGCACCGTACCAGGGAACCAGTGCCGCTTCGGGAAAGCCTGCCTCGGCGATGGTCGGCACGTCGGGCAGGGCCTTCACGCGCTCGTGCGTGAACGTGGCGAGCGCCTTCAACTTTCCGCTCTGAACGTGCGGCAATGCGAGGCCGAGCGCGACGATCTTGAAATGCAGCGCGCCATTCAGCAGGTCGGGGATCGCCGGCGGCTGCCCCTTGTACCCGACATTGACCATCTTGATGCCGGCGACCTGGATAAACAGTTCGGTCGAAAGGTGGTTCGACGAGCCGGTCCCCGGATTGCCGAAGTTGAGCTGGCCGGGCCGGGCCTTCGCGTACTCGACAAACTCCTTCATCGTGTTCACGGGCAGCGCGGCCGGCACCACGGCGATGTTCTGGTTCCACACCACGATGCCTACGCCCTGGAAGTCGCGAAGCGGGTCCCAGGAAAGATTGCCGTAGATGGTCGGATTCGACAGGACTGCCGGGCCGGTGACCAGCCACGTATATCCGTCCGGCGCGCTTTTCGCGACGAGATCTGTGCCGATGTTGCTGTCGGCGCCGGGCTTGGCCTCGATGATGATCGGCTGGCCCCAGCCTGCGGCGATCTTTTCCATGACGGCTCGCGCGACGATGTCGACGATACCGCCGGCCGGGTAGGGCACGATCACCCGCACCGGCTTGGACGGGTAGCCTTGCGCACCGGCAGCGGTCGCGGCGAGCGTGAGCAAAATGGCGGGAAGGATGCGCATCGGTACCCCTCTAAATCACACCCGTATCGCGCAGGCGCTGTTGTTCTTCGCGGGACAGCCCCAGCCGGCCTCCGTAGACTTCCTCATTGTGTTCGCCCATCGCGCCGCCGGTCGAGCGGATCGCGCACGGGTCGTTGGCGAAGCGCGGCACCACGTTCTGCATCCGCACCGTGCCGAAGTCCTTGTCGGGCACCGCGCAGATCGCTTCGCGCGAGCGCATCTGCGGATCGGCGAACACCTGGTCGATCGAGTAGATTGGCGCGATCGTGCCCTGCGCACGCTCGAATGCCCTGAGCACTTCGTCGAGCGTGCGCTGCGCGCACCATGCGGCGAAGATGCCGTTCAGTTCCGCAGCATGCTTGACGCGCTGCGCATTGTTGGCGAAGCGCGGGTCGTCGATCAGGTCGGGGCGGCCGATGGCGCGGCAATTGTTGGCGTACAGGGAATTGGTGCTGCCAGAGAGGGACACCCAGCGCTTGTCCCTGGTGCGATAGACCGCCGCGGGCGCCGAGTACTGGTTGGTGTTGCCCGAGCGCTCGCGCACCACGCCGAGCTGGTCGTGCTCGATGGCGAGG
>JBGOTT010000133.1:0-10151 GCA_041476585.1 Gammaproteobacteria bacterium
CAAAGAAAAAATGACCACAAGAACAGCCACGCCGCTATCAGAGAACCCGACCTCGCGGTAGGGAATCGCTCCAAGCATTCCAACGATGGAAGGTCACCATGAAAATATCGACAAAGCAGGCCAGGAATTTCAGGCCGACAATTAGAAAAGTCGTGACGGCACTCGCCCTTGCTTCGGTAATGGGCGGTATAAGCATTTCCTCGGCGCTCGGCCAACACAACGACATTCGCGTCACGGCAGCGCAGGACCGTAACCAGAATGCCAATCGCAACCGAAATGACCGTCGCGATCAGCGTGCGTACCGGCCAGCGTACCAGCATCCCTATCGCTACTCGCAACCTGTCTACGCGCCGCCGCCCGTTTACTACTACCCGGAGCAACAGTCAGGCATCAGCCTCCAATCGCACGGCATCAGCCTCTTCTTTCCGCTTGATCTTCGCTAGGGAAATCGTCCAATACGGAGAGCCAGGCCAATAAATTGGCTCAGTTCTAAATCTGCATCTTCGAAAGGAAATCAATCATGATCAGAAGAATTTTCGTAGCGCTCCTGGCGACAGTATTCTTGGCTGGCGTTTTTGGCACGCTTACCGGTTGCAACACCATCGAGGGCGCAGGCAAAGACGTCGAGCAGGGCGGCAAAGCAATTAAGGACGAGGCTAGGGAACAAAAGAACAAGATGTAATCTCGCCGCTCATCGAAGGCGCGCAGGAAGTTTACGACGCCACCAAGCGGGAGCCTCTCTAGACCGACGCGGCGTCCGGCAATCCCGTTGCGCAGCATAAGCTCGGCAATACCTTTTGCTGCCTGGGCGGCGGTCCCTCGGCGATTCTCACAGACGCGAGCACGACCATAGTTGGTTCAACAGGTGCGGAACCGCCAGCTCGAAGTCCAGCTGATCGCCGGCGCCTCCGACGACCTGTCCAGTCAGTTCCTCATTCGCGATCGCCGGGGTGCTTGTCTGCTTGTCGCTGGAGCCTCTGACGACCCGTCCCCTCAGATCCAGATTCGCGATCTTTGCGGCGCTTTCACGCATCATCGCGCCGCCTTGCAGTGTCACCAATATCTGATTCTTGCTCCGCCGATAGACTCCAATGAACTGAGTTTCGTACGACATCGCGCTGGTCATCGAAAACTTTCCATCGCTGCCGAAGACCACGACGTAGTTGCGGGACTCCTTACTGTCCTTGCTGCGATGCGTGGGCAGGCAGTTCCACTTGCCGACGATACCGATGCCGGAACCGATCGTTCGCCAGTTGAAGTACAGCCCTGCGCCTAGCACGATCGCTGCTGTAGCTGCTGCGAATGCGGCAATGGTTTTGAGCTTTCGGCGGGGCCGAGCTTGCGTTTGCGCAGGGACGGGCGGCAAAGCCGTAGTTGCGGCGGCGGCAGCGCTTGGCGAGGCATTGTGTTCCGCCGCGGAGCCAGCAGGCGTCCGTACGGCGGTTGCGCCCGCCTCAGCAGCCGCTTCCTGCTCGACGGCGCAGAGCCACCCGGTCTGCCGGATCGCAGTCTGATATCGAACCGCAGTCTCGCGATCGACGTTGCGCTTGATCACCAAATGGCCGGACCCGAGGTGCGGACGCAGCGCGTCGACGCGTGTCCTCGATAGCACGGCCAGGCTCCGCAACGCAAGCTCCGGGTCCTTGCCCGGTTCGACGCCCCGCAGCACTACCCGGTAGCTGGCCATGTGGCATTCCCAACGTGATCTTCAATTCTAGTAGCGTTATGCTTTGGAGTCCGATTTCAACGAGAGGGGATCGGGCCAATGAAGAAGCGATTTTCGGAAGACGGCAATGCATGCGACCACGCGCGGCATGCGCTGAAGCGACGCTGCGGGACCTGACGCGTGACTGCGCTCTCGGTTCTCGACCTCGCGCCGATCGTTGAAGGCGATACCGCCTCGGAGGCGTTTCGCAAGAGCCTCGATCTGGCCCGGCACGTCGAGCGCCTGGGCTACAAGCGCTATTGGGTCGCGGAGCACCACAACATGCGCGGTATCGCCAGCGCGGCGACAGCCGTCCTGATCGGTTACCTGGCCGGCGGCACATCGACGATCCGCGTCGGTGCGGGCGGGATCATGCTGCCAAATCATGCGCCGCTGATCGTGGCCGAACAGTTCGGAACGCTGGACGCGCTTTATCCCGGCCGCATCGACCTCGGGTTGGGCCGGGCGCCCGGCACCGACCAGCGCACGCTGCGCGCGCTGCGCGTCGACCCCGCCAACGCTGAAAATTTCCCGCACGATGTGATGGAACTGCAAGCCTATCTTGCCCCTGTCGAGCCCGGCCAGACGGTGCAGGCCGTTCCCGGCGGCGGCTCGCGGGTGCCGCTGTGGATACTGGGATCGAGCCTGTACGGCGCGCAACTGGCCGCCATGCTGGGCCTGCCTTACGCCTTCGCGTCGCACTTCGCGCCCGACCAGCTGATGCCGGCGCTCGCCGCGTATCGCAGCAAATTCAAGCCCTCCACGCAACTGGCGAAGCCCTATGCAATGGCGGGTGTCAACGTCGTCGCCGCCGGCACGGACCACGAAGCCGGGCGTCTGTTCACCAGCGTGCAGCAGCAGTTCACGAACATGCAGCGCGGCCGCCGGGGCAAGCTGCAGCCGCCGATCGAGGACATCGAGACCTACTGGTCGGCGGCGGAGAAGGTGCAGGCCTCGCGTATGCTGGCCTGTTCCTTTGTCGGCGCGCCGGCTGCGATCCGGCGCGGCCTCGAACAGTTCGTGGCGGCGACCGGCGTGGACGAGTTGATGGTGGTTTCGGCGATCTACGATCACGCCGCCCGACTGCGTTCTTACGAGATCCTGGCGGAGGTGGAACGTGAATTTCGCACATCCGCGCGGTGAACGACGGCGCAGCCAAGATGGCCCCCGGGTTTGGCCTGACGTTCGCCATTCGTGCTGATTTTCGCTGATGTTTCTGGTCAGCGCGAGCGCAAGTGTTTGAACGCTTTGGCCGGTGAGCGGTGAGGCCGGCGTGGTACAGACACAGCGGCCCGCAGGGCCGCTGTGTCTGTCGGCGTCTACGAAGCCCGGCGGTTCAGGTGCCGACTTCCGTGCGCTCCCGCCTGCATGGCTTCAGTCCCGCCGGCTGGAACAGAAGATCATTGAGGCATGGCAAACAAGAATCGTCAAAGAATGTACGGTCATCGCTAAATGTTGTTTCCTGACGATAGTAAGGAGTAGGGTAACTGCTCCACGGGCAAGCAAGCAGCGCAGCGGTTTTCATGCAGCACGAGGAGGCTCTATCGCGATGACGACGAGACGCCAGTTGATGTGAAACGACACGCAAGTGTCTTGAACGTGCCGTAGCTACGGCACGGCAACGCCGCCACCAGGAGTGGCGAAAGAAAAGCCCCGTTCAAATACGGGGCTTTTCAATTGTGGTTCCCCGCTTGCCGCATCACCTCCGCAGCAGCCAGACCGGCCGCGGCGTACGCGAGTCCCGTGCCGGAGCTCAAGCCGCCTTCTGCCGTCCCGGGAACACCTGCGGCCGCATCGACGGGTGGCACGCCATCGTCTTCGGCGCGTAGGGGGCCTCCGCTCCGAGTTCCTCGGCGGCGTGCCACGCCCAGCGCGGATCCCACATCGCGCCGCGCGCAAGGCAGACGAAATCCGCGCGGCCCGCGGCGACGATCTCCTCGGCTTGGCGCGCGCCGGTGATCAGTCCCACGGTCATGGTCGCGATGTCCGCCTCGCGCTTCACCTTTTCGGCGAACGGGACTTGGTAGCCGGGCGAGAGCGGCAGTTGCTGGCGCGGGTCGAGCGCGCCCGAGGAAACATCCAGGTAGTCACAGCCGAGCTTTTTCAGTTCGCGGGCGAGCACCACCGTGTCTTCGACGGTCCAGCCGCCCTCGACCCAGTCGGTCGCCGAGACGCGGGCGCCGATCGGCTTGTCCGCGGGCCATGCCGCGCGCATCGCCGCGAACGTCTCGAGCACGAAGCGCATGCGGTTTTCGAGCGCGCCGCCGTATTCGTCGGTGCGCCGGTTGGAGATCGGCGACAGGAACTGGTGCAGCAGATACCCGTGGCCGGCGTGCATCTCGATGAGGTCGTAACCGATGCGCCCGGCGCGTCTTACCGAGGCGACGAAGTCAGCCTTGATCGCCGCAATCTCCACCTTGGTCAGCGCGCGCGGTGTGTGCCAGTCGGGCGCGAAAGGAAGCGCCGACGGTGCCACGGTCTCCCACGCTCCTTCTTCGGGCTTGAGCGGTTTGCCGCCCGCGGCCGGCGGCTGGGTCGAGCCCTTGCGGCCGGCGTGGCCGAGCTGCAGGCCGTGTTTCGCGACGCCGTAGCGTTTGCAGAAGTCGATGACGCGCTTCATCGCCGCCTCGTTTTCGTCGCTGCACATGGTTGCGCACTTGAGCGAGATCCGGCCCGCCATGTTCACGTTGGTCGCCTCGGTCATCACGAGTGCGCCGGCGCCGAGCGAGAACTGGCCGAGGTGCATCAGGTGCCAGTCGTTCGCCGAGCCGTTGTCGGAGTTGTACTGGCACATCGGCGAGACGACGATGCGGTTCGGCAGCGTCAACCCGCGCAGCGTCACGGACGAGAAAAGTGTGCTGGCCATTGCAGTTCCCTCCTTTCGAAATCCCGCATTGGAGCCCCGCGGCGGCACCCGGTGTTTGACCTGGATCAAGCTCGAAGAGATCGGCGCCGACCGTGCGTTCATCCTTGTTGCCTACCAGTCCGATCTGGAGCTGCTCGAAGTGGCGGACCCCGAGGCGTGAGCCGTAGATCCCGCGCGCGCACGCCGAGCGCGTTCCAGAGCGCGTTCGCGAGGGCCACTCGACGCAACCGCCGCGATCGTCCCCGGCCGCCGCCAATCCGGCGTAGCATGGGCATCCCCACCTTCCAGGCGAAACCCATGAGCGGACACGCAGCAGCACCCGCACCGGCGCCGGCAGCGGCGGGCCCGGCGCCGGCGCACGACCCGGTCAAGGACCTCGCGCTGCGGATCTACGTCGAGCTCGCCGGCCGCGCGTACGCGGACGGCGCGCAGGACAAGAAACCGGATCCCAAGGCGCTGGCGAATCTCAGCTTCAGGCTCGCCGAGGCATTCTTGCAGGTCCACCGCGATGCCAATGCCGCGATGGTCGAGGATGCCCGCAAGCGCAACAGTTTCAGCTTCGATGACGTCGACATGGGCAGCATGATGAAAGGCTGAAGCCGCGGCGCTCAGCGCGCCTCCAGCACGCGCAACTCGGCATCCGCGGCGCGCAGGCGCTTCGACACCGCATCGGCCAGCTGTTCGAACACCCGTCCGCCGAGGGCGGGATCGCCGCGGGCGAGGGTGTCGAAGCGTTGCCGCGACAATACGAAAAGATCCGCCGGCGTCGCCGCCTCGACGTCGGCCGAGCGCCGCTCGCGGTCGAGAAACGCCATCTCCCCGAAATAGTCCCCCTGGCAGAGGGTGCTGAGGTGGTGCCGTTTGCCGCCTTCGAGTTTGAGCAGCACGTGCACCCGCCCGCGCCGCACCAGAAACAGTTCGTCGCCGGCATCGCCCTGCGAGAAGATGCGCCCGCCCGCCGCGATCGAGATTTCCCGAATCGCGGTGGACAGCTCGGCGAGCGTCGCCGCGTCGAGCTTGCTGAACAATTCGATTTCGCCAAGATCGAGCAGACGCTCTTCGCTCGCGGGCTGCCAGCCTGCCGCCTCGAGGATCCGGTCCTCCATCCACTCGATCGCGCCGTCCCGGGTGTCGAAGATGCGGATGCCCGTGCCGCTCACCAGCCCGAGTTCGCCCATGTAGCTCTCGATGTCCTGGTGCGTCGGCAGTTGCGAGGGCATGCCGCTGAACAGCAGCTCGCCGCCGCGCTCGTGCAGCCGCTCCTTCATCTGTTCGAGCAGGTGCCCGCCGGTGAAATCCATCGAATGCACCCGGCGCAGGTCGATGAGCAGGTAACGCAGCGTTGCGAGGTCGCGCTCCAGCTCCGAAAACAGCTGATCGGTGGTGCCGAAGAACAGGTTGCCATGCAGCTGCACGACCGCCGCGAGGCGCCCGTGCTGCGCGAGAAGCTCGCGCTCGGCGACGAGTCGTTTGCGTTTGGAATGCGCCGCGTCGAGGTAGACGATGCTCACGATCACCGATTCGCGGATCTGATCGCGCATGAACAGCAGGATCGCGAGGCAGACCCCGACCGCCGACGCCGCGATCAGCTCAAATTGCGCGACTGCAACGACGGTTGCGATGACCGCGAAATCCAACCGCGTCGAGCGCCGCAATGCCAGCCGGAACATGTTGCGGTCGAACATCTTCCAGGCGACCATCAGCAGCAGTCCGGCGAGCGCGCCGATCGGCACCCACGCGATCAGGTTGCCGAGCAGCACGAAGGCGAGGAGAACGAATACGCCTTCGGCCACGCCGGACCAGCGCGTGCGGCCGCCACTGCTGACGTTGACGAGTGACGCACCCATAGTCCCGGCTCCCGGCATTCCTCCGGCCATGAAACCGGCGAGGTTCGCCGCGCCCTGCGCGATCAATTCGCGATTCGAATCGTGACGGTGGCGCGTAATCGCATCCAGCACCACGCCGGTCTTGAGCGTATCGATCGAGAGCAGCACCGAGAGCGTGAGCGCGGAGCTGAAAACAGCGGCGACGTCGGCCGGCCGTACCTGCAGAATGCCGCTCGCGCGGGCGCCGACGGCGTCCAGCACCGACCCGGCGCCCGGGATCGGCCCGATCACGAGGGCGTTGCCATGCAGACGGAGCAACTCGGGGTTGATCAGCGCGAGGACGAAATACGCTGCGATTCCGGCGAGCAGGCCGATGATCGCGGCGGGAATCCGCTGCGTGAGCCGCGGCGCGGCCGCCATCGCGAGGATCGTCGCGATGCCGACTGCGATTCCGGTCCAGCTCCACAGTTCGGGCGAAGCCAGCCCCCGCGCAAGCGTCACGTCCTTGGGCAGGCCCAGCAGCTTGGGCAACTGGCCAAACGCAATCACCAGCGCCACGCCCGACAGGTAACCGCTGACCACTTGATACGGTATGTACTTGATCAGACGGCCTGCGCGCACCGCTCCGTATAGAACTTGGAACAGCCCCGACACGAGCGCCGTCAGCGCGAGCAGCGCCACGATGCGCTCCGGCGAAGCGTGGCCACTCGCCGCCAGCGCGGCCGCCATTGCCGAAAGGACCGCGGCGGCCGGAGCACAAGGGGCCGTGATGAAGCCGCCGTTGCGCCCGACAAGCGGCGCGACGATACCGAGAACCGCAGCGCCGACCATTCCGGCGAGCGCACCGTCGCCGCCAAGCTTCGGACCGACCGCAGTGTAGATGAGCACGCCGAACGCGATCGACGACGGCAGCGCTACCAGCATCGAGGCGAGCCCGCCCCAGATTTCTCCAGCGAATCCCCCGGTGTCCGCCGGTTTCGTTTCGGTCATGAGCGGCAATTATGCGTCCGCGGGACTGGGGCACATTCTCCGACCCGCCTGCGTCCGCCGTCCCGGCCCTTCAGGCAAACGGCTCAGCGCGCTTGATCAGCTCGTCGAGTCCGGGCTCGCCCGGATTGCGCGGCTTGCCGGGGTGGATGATCGACAATTGGCAATTCTCGGCAGCTTCCACCAGTTCCCGATAAGTGCCCGCGTCGGCATCGGCGATGTAGGCCTGCTGGTTCGCGTCGTAGGCGAACATCCGGTCGTTGATCAGGGTGCACTCGTTGCAACTCGAGCAGCGGGCGGTTTCGATGTACGGATCGTCGGACGGCTTTTCGGCCGGTGCGGCTTGCGCAGGCGCCGCTTGCGCCGCCGCAACCGGTGCCTGCGGAGTTGCAGCCGCGGCGGGCGCCACTGCGGGGGCGGAGGCGGCGGCTGCAGCGCGGGTCTCGTCCTTCAGGCTCGCGAGCTCGCGCTGCTTCTGCTCTTCCCACGCGGTCCTTTCGCGCGCGAGCAGCCGATCGGCATGGGAGTTGTGGATTCCGCCGAGTTCCTGCAGGCGGTGCCACATTTCGCGGCAGCGGCGCGCCGCCTGCATCAGCGTGCCGTCGACAATGAGCCGGTGCAGGACATCGTCCTCATCGATCGCGAGCAGATAGGGAACTTTCCCGGCCTGGTCTTTCGTATCAAGCGCCAGCCACTCGTCCGCCCGGACCATGTTTGCGTTCCAGTGCGAACGCGGCACTCTTGCGAAGTGGCGGGCGTAACGCCGGTCGGTCGCGACGAAGTCCGCGATTGTGAACGCGAGCTTCTCCGACACGCGCTGGAGTTCCTCGTCCGAATACGTAAGGCTGTCGACCGGCCAATCGGCCTCCGGCTGGGGATTGTCTTCCAGCGAGAAGCGCGAGGCCCAGTCGGTCCCGGCGGCCGGATCGCAGGTGAAGGCGGGAAACGCGCGCGCCTGCATCGCCGTGGTTGCGGTCAGATACGGCGGCAGCGAGCTGACGGGCGAGGGCGGGCCGGAGAAGATGCTGAACAGCGCGGGCCCCGCGCAGGCCAAACCACCGTGAACGCGGTCCCGCAGCTGGTAGAGGTTCGAACTGCTCGATTGCAGCACGAACACGTTGTCCAGACCGATGGCCGTACTGGCAAGCTGGGCGCCGCGTGCGCCGAACGCGAGATGGCCTTCGCTGACCGGGGATTCCTCCAGCACCTCCTCGGTCTGCACCAGGACCTTGATGGGCAGCCCGGAGGCGAGGACCTCCATCAGCATGGCGTTCTCGGGCGCATCGATCCGGCCCGGTGCGATGCAGACGAGGTAGTTCGGAAACGTCGCCATGTCCGCGGGTCCGAGCGCGCTCGCATCGAACTCCGCGAACAATGGATCATGATTCGCCTCTTCGTAGCATCCGTCGGCCTCGAGCTGGGCGATCGACATCGCCCTGGCCAGCTCGAGCACTTGCGCCAGGCGGTCGCGGAACGCCTCCACGGCGCTCGCGCAGTCGTCGAACACGAACTCATAGGGCCCGGCGTCGTGCGTCGGTTGCTTTCCTTCCGGCGTAGCGAAGAACCGCTGCGACCGGAGCACCGAGCGCGCGTGCTCGATGCGCTTCCTGCGGCCCGCGGGCAGTTGGTTTTCGGCGCCGGGCCGGCGCAGCAGATTCGACATCGCAGTAAAGTCGAATATTTCCTGGTGCGGACCGCCGACGGAGGCCTTGAGGCTTTCCGCGCGCCGGCCTTCTTCCGAGTGGACGAACGCAGCGCGGAGAATGTCGGAGAGTTTCACCGCCAGCGCGCCCGCGTCCGCATGAAACGTGCGCGCTTTCTCGACCTGCACTTGTTTCCAGAGGTGCCCGAGCATGCGCGCCGGCAGCTGGTGGCCGCAGTCGAGCACGTCGCCATCCGACTCGAGTGCCGCGCCGGTGTGCTCCAGAACTTTCCCAAGCGTCTCGTCCGGGCCGGACGCGAATCTGGCCGCGGCGAGCGTCCACAGTTCGGAGAGCCGCCCGGTCGCGCCCTGCGCGACGAGTGCGCGAATTTCGCGCTCGAGCCGCAGCACGTGTTTTCTCAGCCGTTCTCCTTCGATGCCCCGCGGCGCGACCTGCTGCAGGACCTCGTCGATCACGCTGGAGAGCGACTGTACCGATCCGTCGCGCGTGGCGTTTTCGACCAGCACGACCGGGAAGTCGTAGCGCAGACGGGTGAGATCGCGAAAACCTGCGAGCAGCGCAGGGCGCAGATTCAGCCCGTCGATGGCGTCCAGCTCCCCGCCGTGCCGCTTGCCCGTCAGATGAAACACGAACTGCTCCTGGAATCTCGCGGCCATGTCCACGTCGGTCAGCCGGTTGCTCAGGCCGCGCGCTGAGTTTGCGCGTCCTGGTCGGGCCAGACGGTCACCTTGTCCAGCTCCGCCTCGAAGCCTGCGCGGATGTACTCGGGCGTGCGCATCTGCGCGGGGTGTCGCAGGTCCTCGTAGCAGGGCACCTGTGGATTGCGATACAGGATGCCGACCGGAAGCGGATCTTCCAGCGAGGCGATCTCGCGCGCGCGGTCGATGTTCGACGGGTCGTGCTCCTGCTGGTTTCTGTAGGTCTTCGACAGGCCCGCGCTGAATTGCACGCCGTCCTTATGGGACAGCAGCAGGGTCTTTTGCGGATCATGCAGCCAGGGCTCGAACATTTTCGGCAGGAATTCCGGGCAGCGCTGGATGATGCGGACAAAGGAGAACCCGCGGTGACGGAACGCCGCCGACATGATGTCGTACATGACCTCG
>JBGOTT010000134.1:0-10044 GCA_041476585.1 Gammaproteobacteria bacterium
ATGCTGATCGGCGAGCCCACGGCCGAGAACGTCAAAAAGCAGATCGGCTCGGCGTTTCCCGGATCGGAGGTGCGCGAGATGGAGGTCAAAGGGCGCAACCTGGCCGAGGGTATCCCGCGCAGCTTCACCATCAGTTCCAACGAGATTCTCGAGGCGCTCACCGAGCCGCTCAATCAAATCGTCTCCGCAGTCAAGAGCGCCCTCGAGCAGACGCCGCCCGAGCTCGGCGCCGACATCGCGGAGAAGGGCATGGTGCTCACCGGCGGCGGCGCGCTGCTGCGCGACCTCGACCGGTTGCTGATGGAGGAGACCGGACTGCCGGTGATCGTCGCCGATGACCCGCTCACCTGCGTGGTGCGCGGCTCGGGCAAGGCGCTCGAGAAGATGGAGCACTTCGGCCGGATCTTCACCGATGACTGAGTGAAAGGGGGCAACCTCCTTTCCTGCGCTGATGGAGCACCAACCGCCGCCGTTCTTCAAACGCGGCCCTGCTCCGCTCGTCCGGCTCGCTTTTTTCGCTTCTCTTTCCGTCGCATTGCTGGTGATCGATGCGCGCTTCCGTTACGCCGAAGCGCTGCGCAGCGCGCTTGCCGCAGCCGCCTATCCGTTGCAGAGCATCGCCGCCGCGCCCGGGCGTTTCCTTGAACGCATCTCGGGGTTCTTCACCAGCCAGTCCGCGCTCCTCGGCGAAAACGCGGAGCTGCGCTCCCGGCTGCTCGCCGCCAGCCTGCAGGCGCTGCGCTATGAGGCCGCCGCCGCGGAAACCGAGCAGTTGCGCAGGCTGATCGGCGCGGCCGAGCGACTGCCATTTGCCGCGACGCCGGTCGAAGCGCTCTATTCAGGTCGCGATCCGTTCGCGCGCAAGCTGATCGTCGACAAGGGAACGGCGCAGGGCATCCGTGCCGGCCAGGCGGTGGTCGATGAACTCGGCGTCGTCGGGCAAGTCACGCGCGCGCATCCGATGGCCGCGGAAATCACGCTGCTTACCGACAAGGACCACGCGATCCCGGTGCAGGTGCTGCGCACCGGCTTGCGCGCGGTCGCGTTCGGCGCGGGCGCATCGGGCACGCTCGAGCTGCGCTTCATGGCGGCCAATGCCGAAATCCAGAACGGCGACCAGCTGGTGACATCAGGCATCGACGGTACCTACCCGCCCGGACTGCCGGTCGCAAGCGTGGTGCGCATCGAGCGCGACGCGGCGTATGCTTTCGCGCGCATCGTGTGCCAGCCGGCGGCGGGTGTCGAGCGCAATCGCTACCTGCTGGTACTCGCAAATGAACCGAAGCGGCTTGCGCTGCCCGATGACGCCGAGAGTGAGCGCAAGGCGGTGAAGGGCAAACGACGGCGCAAGGATGGAGCCGATGGCGGTTAGGAGCGAGCCGCACCCCCAGCACATCCTGCTCCCGGTGCGCGTGACGACCGTCGTCGCTTCGTTCGCGTTCGCGCTGTTCGTCAATTTCCTGCCGTGGCGCGACCCGGCGCTTGCGCCGGACTTCGTCGCCCTGGTGCTCGCGTTCTGGTGCGTGCGGCAGCCGCGGTTGGTCGGCCTCGGCATCGGCTGGCTGCTCGGCCTGCTCACCGACGCGGGCAGCGGCGTGCTGCTCGGGCAGCACGCGCTCGCCTACTCGATGCTCGCCTTCGGTGCGCTGACGCTGTCGCGGCGCATCCAGTGGTTTCCAATGACCCAGCAGGCGCTGCACGTGGCGCTGCTGCTGGTCGCCGCGCAGATGGTTGCGATCGTGGTGCGCATGGCCGCGGGGGCCGATTTTCCCGGCTGGCGCCTGCTGGTCGGGCCGCTGCTCGGCGCGGCGCTCTGGCCGGCGCTCACGTTCGTACTGCTGATCCCGCAGAGACGATCGGTCGAGATCGACGAGACGCGACCCATATGAGAAAGGTGGGCTCCGGCAGCATGCCTCTAACCCCTTTCAGTTTCCCCCGCACGACATGCGTCTAGCCGAACTGAAAAACCACCAGCGCGAGCTGTACCACTTCCAGCTGCGCATCGGCATCGCCGCAATCGCGGTGAGCGTGGCGTTTGCTCTGCTTGCGGCGCGCTTCGTCTACCTGCAGGTGATTCAGCACGATTTCTACCA
Organism: Gammaproteobacteria bacterium; assembly: GCA_041476585.1. Classification (GTDB taxonomy): domain Bacteria; phylum Pseudomonadota; class Gammaproteobacteria; order Burkholderiales; family SG8-39; genus JADGRQ01. The sequence goes on from JBGOTT010000134.1 coordinate 2,094, forward strand.
CACCAAGGCCGAAGACAATCGCATCTCGGTCGTACCGATCGCGCCCAACCGCGGCCTGATCCTTGATCGCAACGGCGTGGTGCTGGCGCGCAACTACTCGGCGTATACGCTCGAGATCATGCCGGCCAAGGTCGCGGACCCGGAGCGCACGGTAAGCGAACTGGCCGATGTGATCGAGATTCAGGCGAAAGATCGCACGCGCTTTCGCAAACTGCTGCAGGAACTGCGCAATGCGGAATCGATTCCCATCCGGACGCGATTGTCCGACGAGGAAGTGGCGCGCTTCGCCGCCCAACGGTATCGCTTTCCCGGCGTGGAGATCAAGGCGCGCCTGTTCCGCCAGTACCCGAAGGGCGAGCTCGCCTCGCATGTGATCGGCTACATAGGCCGCATCAACCAGGCCGAGAAGGAAAAGCTCGACGAGGAGGGACAGGCGGCGAATTACCGCGGCACCGACTTCATCGGCAAGACCGGCATCGAAGCCAGTTATCAGCAGGAACTGCACGGCACCGCCGGCGTCGAGCAGGTGGAAATCGACGCCGCGGGCCGCGGCATTCGCACGCTGTCGCGTACCTCGCCGCAATCGGGCAACAACCTCACGCTCACGCTCGACATCAAGCTGCAGGAGGTGGCCGAGGCCGCGTTCGGCGACAGGCGCGGTGCGCTGGTGGCCATCGATCCGACCACGGGCGGCGTGCTTGCGCTCGTCTCGAAGCCGGGCTTCGATCCCAACCTGTTCGTGGACGGCATCGACGCCGCGAGCTGGGAGGCGCTCAACACATCGCCCGACCGGCCGCTCAACAACCGGGCGCTGACCGGGCAGTACCCGCCGGGATCGACGTTCAAGCCGTTCATGGCGCTCGCAGCGCTCGAACTGGGCAAGCGCTCGCCCTCCTACACCATCAGTGATCCGGGATTTTTTTCGCTGCCGGGGGTTTCGCACCGCTGGCACGACTGGAAGGCGGGGGGCCACGGCACGGTCGACATGCATCGCTCGATCGTGATCTCGTGCGACACCTACTACTACGGACTGGGCAACGAACTGGGCATCGACAACATCCATGGCTTCATCAGCCGGTTGGGCTTCGGTGCGAAGACCGGCATCGACATCGACGGCGAGAAGCCGGGCCTGCTGCCCTCGCAGGACTGGAAGATGAAGCGCTACAGGCAGAAATGGTTTGCCGGCGACACGATCTCCGTGGCGATCGGCCAGGGTTACAACCTCGCCACGCCGGTGCAACTCGCATACGCAACCGCGATCCTCGCGGCGAACGGCGCCGGGTACCGCCCGCACCTGGTGGCGCGTGTGGAAAACACGCGCACCGGCGAAATGCATTCGCTCGAGTCGTCGCCGGAGCGCGGCACGAGCTTCAATCCGGCGCACGTCGCGCTGCTAAAGCGCGCGATGGTCGACGTCACGCGCCCCGGCGGGACGGCCGCCCGCGCCGGGGCGGGTGCGCCTTACACGTTTGCCGGCAAGACCGGCACCGCCCAGGTGGTCGCGATGAGGCAGGGTGAAAAATACGACGAAAAGCGCGTCGCCGAGCGGCACCGGGATCACGCGCTGTTCATCGCCTTCGCGCCGGCGGAGAGTCCGAAGATCGCGCTCGCCGTGCTGGTCGAGAATGGCGGGCACGGCAGCTCGGCAGCCGCGCCGCTGGCACGCGCGGTTCTCGACTATTACCTGCTTGGCACCCAGCCCGAATCGGCTTCGAGGCCGGCCGACGCGGAGGACGAAGAGGAGGAGGCCGACTGACGCTGCCGATCGCATGGAGTTGATCCAGTTCACCCCCCGCCGGATCATCGCGCGCCTGTCGGCCGGCATCGACGGCGCGCTGTTGATGATCGCGGTTGCGCTGGTCGCGCTCGGCCTGGCGACGTTGTATAGCGCCAGCTATGACCTGCCCGCGCGCGTCACGGGGCAGGCGATGAACCTGCTGGTCGCGTTCGGTCTGATGTGGCTGATGGCCCAGATCCCGCCGCAGACGTTGATGCGTTTCGCCGTGCCCGCCTATGCCGCCGGCCTGCTGCTGCTGATCGCAGTAGCGCTGTTCGGCGACGTGGTGAACGGTGCGCGCCGCTGGCTGCATGTCGGCGTGACGCGCTTCCAGCCCTCCGAGGTGATGAAGATTGCGATGCCGCTGATGCTCGCATGGTGGTTCCACCGTCACGAAGCGACCCTGCGCGCCCGGGAGTTTTTCGTCGCGGGCGTGATGCTTGTCGTGCCGGTGGTGCTGATCGCGCGCCAGCCCGACCTGGGCACTGCCGTACTTGTCGCGGCCGCGGGTTTCTACGTGATTTTCTTCGCCGGCCTGTCCTGGAAGGTTCTGCTCGGCGTGGGCGCCGCCACGCTCGCGGGCCTGGCACCGCTCTGGGGCCTGCTGCACGACTATCAGAGGCGTCGCATCCTCACCCTGCTCGATCCGACCCAGGACCCGCTCGGCGCCGGGTACCACATCATCCAGTCGACCATTGCGGTCGGCTCGGGCGGCATCGGCGGCAAGGGTTGGTTGAAGGGCACGCAAACACACCTCGAGTTCATCCCCGAAAAACACACCGACTTCATCCTTGCGGTGTTCTCAGAGGAGTTCGGTCTGGTCGGCAACGGTCTGCTGCTCGGGCTCTACATCCTCCTGATCGCCCGCGGGCTGATGATCGCGGCCAACGCGCCAACCTTTTTCGCGCGCCTGTTGGCGGCCTCGATCACCCTGACTTTCTTCACCTACGCGTTCGTCAATATGGGCATGGTCACCGGGATCCTCCCTGTGGTGGGCGTGCCGCTTCCGTTCATTTCGTACGGCGGCACCGCGCTCGCGACGCTGTTCGTCGGCATCGGCATCCTGATGAGCATCCACAAGCACCGCAAGCTGGTTCAAACCTGAGCCTGCCGCAGCGGCCCGTCGCGCTTCGGAGAAAAGTGTTTTGCGGCGCGCAATGGCGTGAAATCTCGTTTCGTATTGCGGAATAGACACATCGTAATCATTTGTTAAGCAAAGATATTCTGGATTTTTTCTTGATATCTTGCGACTATTGCAGTGCGCTATCAACTCCGCTCATTTTGAACCGTGGACTTCACCTAAAGGGAACGAAATGCTGAAACGCGAACCAGAGATCGCCGCACTGAAGAAGGACTGGGCGGAAAACCCCCGTTGGAAGGGCCTGAAGCGCGGCTATACGGCCGAAGATGTCGTGCGTCTGCGCGGCAGCGTAAAGATCGAGCACACGCTGGCCAAGCTCGGTGCGGAAAAACTCTGGAAGATGTGCAACGAGCGACCGTTCGTGAACTCGCTCGGTGCGCTCACCGGCAACCAGGCGATGCAGCAGGTCAAGGCGGGCGTGCCGGCGGTCTATCTTTCCGGCTGGCAGGTCGCGGCTGACGCCAACGATTCGCTCTCGATGTACCCCGACCAGTCTCTCTACGCGGTTTCCTCGGTGCCGACAGTGGTGAAGCGCATCAACAATGCGCTGGCTCGCGCCGATCAGATCCAGACCATGGAGGGCAAGGGCGACATCGATTTCTTCGCGCCCATCGTGGCGGACGCGGAGGCAGGCTTCGGCGGCGTGCTGAATGCATTCGAGCTGATGAAGGCGATGATCGACGCGGGCGCCGCCGGCGTGCACTTCGAGGACCAGCTCGCCAGCGTCAAGAAATGCGGCCACATGGGCGGAAAGGTGCTGGTGCCCACCCAGGAAAATGTCCAGAAGCTGATCGCGGCACGGCTGGCCGCCGACATCATGGGCGTTCCCACCGTGCTGCTTGCGCGCACCGACGCCGAGGCCGCCGATCTGGTGACCTCGGATTTCGACGAGAACGACAAGCCGTTCCTGACCGGCGAGCGAACATCGGATGGGTTCTACCGCACCAGGAAGGGCTTCGACCAGGCGCTTTCGCGCGGCCTCGCATATGCCCAGTACGCCGATATGGTGTGGTGCGAAACGGGCACACCGGACCTGGAATTCGCGCGCAGGTTTGCCGAAGGCATCCAAGCGAAATTCCCGGGCAAGATGCTCGCCTACAACTGCTCGCCGTCGTTCAACTGGAAGCGCAATCTCGATGACGCGACCATCGCGAAGTTCCAGCGCGAGCTCGGCGCAATGGGTTACAAGTTCCAGTTCATCACGCTGGCCGGGTTCCACTCGCTCAACTACTCGATGTTCGAACTCGCACACGGCTACGCGCGCAACAACATGAGCGCTTTCGTCGAACTGCAGCAGAAGGAATTCGCCGCAGCCGAGAAAGGCTTCACCGCCGTCAAGCATCAGCGCGAGGTCGGCACCAGTTACTTTGACGACGTGACGCAGACGGTCTCGGGCGGCAAAGCGTCGACCACCGCGTTGCACGGCTCGACCGAGGACGAACAATTCTTCGACGACAAGAAGAAAGCCAAGCTCGCCGCCGTGTGACGCCTGAACCGGCGACAAGCGGATGAACCAGCCGGCTGCCCGCCCCGCCTCGGTGGAGCCGCTCTCCGCCGGGGTAGCGCTGCGCGCGCTGACCGCAGCCGAGGTCGCGCGCAGCATTCTCGAGGGCTTCGACAAGCACTACCGCCTGTTTCGCGCGGCCGCGGTGCAGGCGCGCCACTGCTTCGAGCGGGCCGACTGGCCGGCGATGCGGGAGCTGGCCCGGTCGCGCATCCAGATGTACGACCAGCGCGTGGCCGAAGCGGTGGCGAGCCTGCTCGCCGCCCATCCGCAAACCGAGCACGATGAATCGCTGTGGCCGGCGATCAAGCTGTCCTACATCCCGTTGCTCCATGAGCACCGGCAGCCGGAACTGGCGGAGACTTTTTTCAACTCGGTCGCCTGCCAGGTGCTGCACCGGCGCTACTACCGCAACGAGTTCATCTTCTGGCGACCGGCCGTCGCAACCGAGCATCTCGAGGGCGAGAAGCCGGCCTACCGCAGCTACTATCCGCGCAAGGGCGGCGCCGGCCTGCGCGCAACGCTCGAGTCGATCGTGCGCGACATCGGGCTGGCGAACCCGTTCGAGGACCTGCATCGCGATCTGCGCAACGTGGTGCACGCGCTGCGCGCGCACTTCGCACGGCCGACCCGCGCGCGGCCGAGCCTGCAGATCCAAGTGCTCGGGTCACTATTCTTTCGCAACAAGGCGGCCTACATCGTCGGCAAGGCGATGAACGGCCATGTGGAGCTTCCGTTCGCGGTGCCGATCCTGCAGAACGAACGCAAGGAGCTGTATCTCGATACGCTGCTGCTCGAGCAGCACCAGCTGCTGGTCCTGTTTTCGTTTGCGCACGCCTATTTCTTTGTCGACATGGAGGTGCCGGCGGCGTACGTCTCGTTCCTGAGGCAGCTGATGCCGAAGAAGCCGCGCGCCGAGATGTACATGGCGGTGGGACTGCACAAGCAGGGCAAGACCGTGTTTTACCGCGACCTGCACTATCACCTGACGCACTCGTCGGACAATTTCGTCACCGCGCCCGGGATCAAGGGCATGGTGATGCTGGTATTCACGCTGCCGTCGTTCCTGTATGTGTTCAAGGTGATCCGCGACCGCTTCGCCCCGCCCAAGGAGATGGACCGCGCGACGGTCAAACAGAAGTATCTGCTGGTGAAGTACCACGACCGGGTCGGCCGGCTTGCGGACACGCTCGAGTACTCGCTGGTCGCGCTGCCGCTGGAGCGGTTCGATGCGGCGCTTCTCGAGGAGCTCAAGTCCGAGGCGGCATCGAACATCGAGATCGACGGCGACCGCGTGGTCATCAAGCACGTCTATATCGAACGTCGCATGCAGCCGCTCAACCTGTATCTCGAGGAAGCGCTACGCGACGGCGACGCGGATCGGCAACGCCACGCGCTGCGCGAGTACGGCAGCGCGATCAAGGAGCTCGCCGGCGCCAACATCTTTCCGGGCGACATGCTGCTCAAGAACTTCGGGGTGACGCGGCACAATCGCGTAGTCTTCTACGACTACGACGAGATCGCGTACATGACCGAATGCAATTTCCGGCGCATTCCGGCGCCGCGCAACCACGAAGAGGAAATGTCGGCCGAACCCTACTATTCAATCGGGCCGCATGACGTCTTTCCGGAGCAGTTCGGCGGCTTCCTCGTCTCGGATCCGTGCATGCGGGCGATGTTCCTCGAGTATCACCGCGACCTGATGGATCCGGAATTCTGGATCGGCAAACAGCAGCTGATCCGCGAAGGACGCGAAGAGCATGTATTCCCGTACCCGGAAGAGTCGCGATTCCGGCGTTCCGCAAAGGACCTGCCGGCCTAGGCCGAGACCAGCAACGCCTCCGGTCCGCGTTTTGCGCCGCGCACCGACACGCGTTTGGTGCGCGAAGCGACCCCCGCCTCGATCATCACGTCGCGCCGCGCCGCGCCAAGCGCGGCGGCGAGGAACTCCACCAGTTGATCGTTGGCAGCCCCGTCCACGGCGCGTGCCGCGAGTCGGATTTTCAGGCGCCCGCCGTGCAGGCCAGCGACTCCGGTGCGCCCGGCGCCGGGCTGCACGTGCAGTTCCAGCACCAAGCAATCGCCGTCACGCCTGAACCAGCCCGCGGGAGCCGAGTCGTTCACAGCATGGCCGCGACCAGTCCGCGCGCGTACGCGACCGGTATCAGCAGCACCTGCAGAATCACCAGCAGCACGAGCGGCGAAAGATCGATGTTCGCGACGTGCGGAAGAACGCGCCGGATCGGCCTCAGGAACGGCCGGGCGAGCGCATCGAACACCGGGGCCAGCGGCGTGTACGGGTTTACCCACGACAGCACGGCCTGCACGATCACCGCGGCGATCAGTAGGTATAGGGAATAACGCAACAAGTCGACCAGCGCGAGCGCGCCGAGGCCCGCTGCGCCGGGTGACGCGGCGAAATCGTGGCCGTGCACCGCGTACACGGTCCAAAGGCCGGCCAACTGCACCAGCCAGGCGACGACGAGCGAGGCGGGATCGATCTGCCGCAGCGGCGGAATCACCCGCCGCGCCGGCAGCACCAGCCAGTTGCTCACCGTCACCACGAACTCGCCGAGCGGATTGCGGAAAGGCACGCGCAACCACTGGAAATGAAAACGCGCGAGCAGTGCGAAGACGAAAAACCCGGCCACCGTCTCGATGAGGAACTGCGCAATCTGGGCGAACACGGCGGGGCGCTAATCCTTGGCGAGTTCTTCACCGAGCTCGGCGCTGCGCTTGCAAGCCGCTTCGACTGCGCGTCGAAAGCGCTCCGCAAGCCTCTCCTCCTCGAACACTTTGAGCGCCGCCTCGGTGGTACCGCCTTTGGACGTGACGCGTTCCCGAAGTATCGAGGGAGTCTCACCACTCTGCGACGCGAGTTTCGCGGCACCGAGAACAGTTTTTAGCGCGAGCTCCTTGGAGATCGGCGCCGGCAACCCGAGGTGCTCTCCAATTGAAGCGAGATGTTCGATAAACCAAAAAACATATGCGGGCCCGCTTCCAGAGACAGCTGTTACCGCGTCCATCTGATTTTCATCCAATACCCAGACAAAATCGCCGACCGCGCCCGTGACGGCCTCGACGATCCCGATGTCAGCCGGCGACAAAATGTTCTTCGGTGGGAAACTGTACAGTGCCGTAATTCCCTCTCCAATCAGAGCAGGCATATTTGGCATCGCCCGTACCATCACGCAATCTTGGCGCTGAAGCCAGCCCGACAAATCCCCAAGCCGCACGCCCGCGGCAATCGATAGTACGATCTGCCCGGGTCGCAGCGTCGGGCCGACTTGGACCGCGACATCGTGCATCTGCTGTGGCTTTACGGCGAATACCACGACGTCGGATTTGGCGAGCGAAGCGCCGGCGGAATCATCGAAGCAGATCACTCCAAAGCGCTGTTTCAGGCGATTGCGGGCTTCATCAAGAATTTCGACAACACAAATGTCATCGGGAACCCAACCCTTCGCGAGCAGCCCGCCGATCATCGCGCCCGCCATATTTCCGCCACCGATGAACGTGATCTTCATGC
>JBGOTT010000135.1:0-10042 GCA_041476585.1 Gammaproteobacteria bacterium
AGTTTTTCTGCAACGAACAAATTGTATGAGGCGTCGATGCCCTTTGCGGGAACCAGCCGGGCGTGCTTCAGGCTGCGTTTGAGGAACAGGTCGTACGCGCTCTTATCCGCTACGGCGATGCGCACGCCGTCCCGGTCCACGTCAGCGATGCCGCGAATCGGAGATCCGGCGGGCACGAGATAGGTCGCTTCGATTTCCAGATAGGCCGCGGTAAACGCAATTTCGGTTGCGCGCGCCGGCTCGGCGCCGAGAAACGCGACGTCCCAGGTGCCGCGCTTCACCGCATCAGCCATTTCCCCGGCCCCGGGGAAGGTGAAAAACTCGACAGGAACACCCACCCGCCGGCCGAGCTCCCGAGCCAGATCCGGTGCGATGCCGCGCAGGTCGCCGCTCGCGGGATCCTTGGTTACCAGCAGGAAATTTCCGAGATTGATGCCGACGCGCAGCCTGCCCGATGGAGCCAGTTCGGATGCTGCGGCAGGAGAAATCGCAAGGGTCATTCGAGTTGTGCCTCTAAATTCGTTTGCCGCTGCTCGGCGGAATCGGCAAGCGCCCCGAGCCGGCGGTTGCTCCGGCATCGACCGGCATGATGATCCCGGTGACCCAGCGCGCCTCGTCGCTCACCAGGTAGATCACCGCATTGCCCACGTCCCAGCCGGACCCCTCGGTCTGCAGCAGCGATCGCATGCGGCGCGCCTCGCGCAGCTCGGGACTCATGCCGCGCGAGGACACCATCGGCGTGTAGACCATGCCCGGCGCAATGCAGTTGACGCGTATGCCCTCGGCGCCGTGCTGCGCCGCCATCGCCCTGGTCATGTTGATGACCGCCCCCTTCGAAGTCGGGTAGAGCAGGCTCGGGTGCCCGCCCAGCAGTCCGGCCACCGACGCGATGTTGACGATCGAACCGCTGCCGAGCTTTCTCATTTCCGGAATCGCGTACTTGGCCATCAACATCATCGTCGTGACGTTGACGCGCAGCCCTTGCTCCCACGCCTCGACATCCACCTCGACCGCAGTGCCGCGCGGGCCGCCGATGCCGACATTGTTGACCAGGATGTCCAGGCGTCCCAAGGCGGTGACCGCGGTACGCACTGCGTTCGCGCAGGCGTCGGGTTGCGTGATGTCCGCTTGCAGCGCGATGGACGTTCCCCCTTCATCGGCGATCATGTTGCGCGTTTCCGCGGCGGCTTCGAGAACCGCATCGATCAATACGACCTTTGCGCCGTGACGCGCAAGGAGTATCGAAGCCGCGCGGCCGTTCCCGATGCCCGAAGTGCGCGAGCCGGCGCCCGTCACGATCGCGACGCGCCCGGACAGGCGGTCGTCCTTCCTGATCTCGCTCATTGCGGGATTATGTGCGCGGTGTTTCCAAGGGTGTCAAGAACTGCGAGCGAACCGCAGGACATGCTTGCGCACCGTCCTCCGGTCGAGGCCGGTCCGGCTCGCGACCTCCGAGTAGTTCGGATTGCGCTCGTAAAGCATCGCGCAGTAGCGGCCCACCAGGTCATCGGCAGTGACGGAGGCAGCGCGCATTGAAGCAAGCAGGATCTCTTCCCGCGATCGCGCACCTGTGCGGCGATCTCCGTCATATCGGCCAGTGAGAAGAATCCTGCGCACCGCCTGCTCCAGCTCACGCACGTTTCCCGGCCACGCGTATTCCCCAGGCAGGTGCCGCCGCAGCGCATCGATCGCCATGTCCGTCAGCGCCGGGCTCGCTTCGCCCGTCATGCGCTCGATCAGGACGGCAACCAACTGGTCGAGCTCTCGTGGGGCTTCCCGGAGGCGGTTGCGCAGCGGCGGGACCTCGATCACATCCGAGCACAGACGGTAGAAGAAATCGTCGCGCATGCGTCCGCCCTCCCGCAGTTCTTCGAGCGTGCGGTTGGTGGCCGCGATCACGCGGCCCTTGAATCGCATTGCCGAGTGGCTGCCGAGCGGCGTGAAGCTGCGCTCCTGCAGCACCTGCAGCAGCTTGATCTGGACCGGCACAGTCACTTCGCCGATTTCGTCGAGAAACAGTACGCCGTGCTCGCTGCACAGTTCGAACACGCCTTCGTGGTGGTCGATGGCCCCGGTGAACGCGCCCTTGCGGTGGCCGAACAGTTCAGATTCGATCAGGGTTTCGGGGAACTTGGAAAGGTTCAGGGAAACGAAGGTCTGCGTGAAGTTGGCGGCGAAACCGCCGCTCGTGGAAGAGTACGGGATGAACGAGGAACGGCCGATCGCCGCCGCAGCGTTCCCTTTGCCGGTACCGGTCTCACCCAGGATCAGCGTCGAAAAATCTTCCATGCGGTTCCACAGGCGCTGGTTAAAGTTGCGCATGTCGTGCGTGAACGCGTTGTTCCACAGCTGCAGCCGCAGGCGCTGCATCGAGGGGCTGTCGCCAACCAGCGAGTGCACGATGAAATCGAACGCGCGGCGCAACTGATAGAAAAAGCCGAGATAGCGCAGGCTGTCCTCTTGACCGAAGCCGCGCTGCCCCATCGCCTTCAGAAACTCCGCGGCGAACGGCACCCGCGGCACCGCATCGAACTTCAACTGGCGCTCGATCAGGCGATCGAGATCCTCGATGAAGCGGTGGTAGGCCAGGTAGAGGAAGGCGGCCTCGAGCAGCGGCCGGTCTTGTGGCGCGAAGCCGGCAAGCTTCGCAAGCCCGCCGCCATCGAAACGTTCGAGCTTCCGTGTCACGACGTTCGCCAGGGCGAGGCGGTCGCGCCGCAGGCTTTCGATCGGCACACCGGGGACCAAGGCGGCGAGCAATTGTTCGCGCCCCTCGCTGAACGGATTGCTGAAGACGAATTGCGCGATGTTGCGAAAGAACTCGCGCTCCGTTGCGGTCAGCCTCTTCGCCTGGTCCATGGATTCGTCCTCCCTGTCCATTCAATGTACGGCCGATAGACCCCGGATGTATAGCTCGAACTGGGCAGAACAACATCGTTCATGGAATTTCTATGTATATACAGGGTGTTAGATGGATCCTCAAACCTGGCACGATTGGTGCGAAGCATACGGCACGAACACCCAGCGCAACCCGATCAAGGAGAGTTGCCATGCCGATGTCCAGAAAACTCGCTACAGCGATTTCGACATCTGCGTGCTGATCTATATCGGCGGCACGACCGGCAAGCCCAAGGGCGTGATCCCTACCCATCGCGTGCACGTGGCGATGGTGATGTCCGAACTGGCTGAATGGGACTGGCCCGAAGAAGTGCGCTTCCTGGCGATGACGCCGGCGCGTCTGGTCGAGGGGATGCGTGTGTTCGGGCCGGTGTTCATGCGGCTCTATGGGCAGTCCGAGGTGCCCAACTGCATCACGGTGTTGCGCAAGATCGACTATGATCCGGACAATCATCCGCAGCGTCTGGCCTCGTGCGGTTCGCCCATCGGGGGGATTCAGGTCAAGCTGCTCGATGACGACGGCGTCGAGGTGTCGGTCGGCGAAGTCGGCGTGATCGGCGTGCCGGACGCGAAATGGGGCGAGGCGGTGAAGGCTCTGGTGGTTCTGCGCAAGGGCGCGAGCGTCTCCGCAGAGGAGCTGATCGCGCTGGTGCGGCAGGCCAAGGGGGCGGTGCAGGCGCCCAAGTCGGTTGAATTTGTCGAAAGGCTGCCGGTGACCGGTCTGGGCAAGCCCGACAAGAAGGCGATCCGCGCGAAATACTGGCAGGGCCAGCCGCGCGCGGTTCACTGAGCCGCGTTCAGGCCGCCTTCTTCTGTTTCCTTTCGGCCATGATCTTGTCGTAGCAGGTTGCGCATACCTCGCGCGTCTGCTTGACGCCCGGCAAGGTCCTGAATTTCGAGCGCGGACTCGAGTGCTGGCCGTGAAAGCAGTACTTCAGCGGATTGAGATTGCTCATCGTTACCTCCTTCTAACCATTAAGTGTAACCCCTGGCGCTGCGCAAGCGCGAACAAATCTCACCCGGTCAACCGACGCCATTTCGGCAGTTGGGGAACAGTACACAGGGGCCTTTGGGCCCCTGGCCGGCACTAACGAAGCTGTAGAAAAACCCGCTTTCCCCGGGAGTATCGCGCCGCGAGAAGCCCGCGGAGTTCTTCTTGTCGTGATCTTGGTGATCTTCGACTGCTACAGTTCCCCGAAAGCTGTCGATACCGGCCCCGGCTATCTACCGTCTGTATCCATGATGCGCCAGCTTTGCGATGTTGTGAACCAGGTAATAGAGATTCCACGAAGTTTGACCTTCGGCCGGGGTTGTAATGTGACTCGGTCCAGCGGCTTTTTTTGCCGCAGGTTGCCGAACAGGGGTTCGACGATCGCGATGCGCAACCCTACGGCGAGCCCGTGCGCCGGCCCAACAAGGAAATCGAGCGCACCGATTTCGTTGATCGCCCCGAATAATGCCGCTGTCGCCTCTTGGGGCATGTGCTATGAGCGATCTCGGGCTTGGTTGATGGTCGAGATGATCAATTTAATCGAAGGATCGCTCATGTCGCATTGTGACGCGTCGATGTTCGAACGAGGACTTTTTCTACAGCCTCAACGGCTCAACCTCACTCCCGCGAGTCCCAGCACAAACTCCGCGCCGAACGCCATCGAAGGCGTGTATGCGCCTGCGGCAAGTCTTCCCTCCAGAACTCTCAAGGTGGCGGTGACGGCCGATTCGGCAGTCAGGCTGTAGCCTTCCGGCGTGCGCAAGCGCAGCACGACCTTGTTCCCCGCGGCGTCGCTTGCTTCGCCATAGAGATACATCTCGTCGCGGGCGCGCTCTTCGTCGTTCGGGCCGGTGACCCGCTTCGCGATCTGCGCCTTGATGAATGCCTGCACCGGCGCGAGGCCGACCAGCCAGCGCGCGAGGCCCGGCATTTTCAGCTGTTTGATCTGCGCTTCGGAGGCACCGAGGAAGACTTCGATGTTGGGGATGCCGGTGGAGTAAAACGCGGTCGATACGTCGCCCCACGGGATCGTGACCGCCGTGGCGGGGCTTTCCGCGGTGAACGCAATGGTTTCGACCTTCCAGGCCGCCGGCACTTTGACGATCCTGCCGTCCCTGCGGATCTTTCCGCCCTCGGGCAGCCCCTCGACCATGGTCTTGGTCGTGCCGGGGCTCAACTTGCCGTAACGCGATTTGAAGGCGAGCTTCAGATGCGTGGCCGAAGGCAGTTCACGCTTGAGCATCGCCGCGAGGCAATCGCTCGGGACCACGTCGAACCCTACGCCGGGCATCACGACGATGCCGGCCCTCCTGAATTCATCGCCGCGCGCGTGCACATCCTCGAAAACCGCGATCTCGCCGGTGATGTCGAGGTAGTGGGTCCTGGCGCGCACACAACCGGCGAGCATCGGTTTGCTGGTCGCCGAGAACGGCCCGGCGCAATGCAGCACCGCCGCGACGCCGTCGAGGTTTCGGGCGACGATCGCCGGATCGGCCAGGTCGAAAATGCGCGACGCGAACCCGAGCTCATGCGCAAGAGGCGCGATCTGCTCGGCATTGCGCCCGGCGAGAATCGGTTTCAGGTCGAGCGACTTCGCTACGCGGGCGGCGAGCCTGCCGGTGTAGCCGTTCGCGCCGTAGATCATCCAGTTTTCGCTCGATGCGTGACTGCTCATGAGGAGGCTAGTAAAGGTTCGCCTTCAGACGCTCCGGCAACTCCCGGTCGTACTTGGCACCGTCAAACTCGGCATCGCTCAGCGCCGACAGAATGTCGCCTGCGCTGGGCAGGCTTTTCCGGTCGACGTGCAACGCCGGATCCCACAGCTTCGAGCGCACGAGCGCCTTCGAGCACTGGAAATACACCGACTCGATGTGCATCACCAGCACCGAGCGGGGCTGCTTGCCGTCGACGGCGAAGCGCGCAAGCAGCGCGGGCGCGAGGGTGATCTGCGCGCGCCCGATCACGCGCAGCGTTTCGCCGACGCCGGGAACGAGGAAGATCAGCGCCGCCCGCGGATCGGTAATGAGGTTACGAAGGCTGTCGATGCGGTTGTTTCCCCTGCGGTCGGGGATCAGCAGGGTTTTTTCGTCTTCGACCGTGACGAAACCTGGCGCGTCGCCCCTGGGCGATGCGTCGAGGCCGCCGGGGCCGCTGGTGGCGAGGATTGCGAACGGAGACGCGTCGATGAACGCGCGGTAGTGCGGGAGGAGGTAGGGAATTTCCTTGCGCAGGGAGTTCGGGTTCGGGGCGCCATAGAGGTGCTCGAGCGCTTCGATGGATGTGAGGCGGTGCTGGTCGGGGCGGTCCATGTGCGTTTCGAATCCTCTGTCCGGCGTGGCGGATCAATCACTGACGACGGCAGTTTTCCTGATGAATGCGCGCTTGTCCACCTCGGTCAGGATGAAGTGTGCTACGTCCGCGCGAGAGATTTTCGGCACACCGTGCAACTCGAGGCGTTCTCCAACCCGGTATTTGCCTGTCGGCGGTGCGTTCGTCAGCTGCACGGGGTAGACCAGTGTCCACTCCAGGCCGCTCCTGCGTACTTCGTCCTCGGCGGCGCTCTTGTCGGCGAAGATTTCCGTCAGGAAGACCCGATACATGATCCGGGGAATCAGCGGCGCATCGTGCTGCGACGCACCGACCCCGAACGCCGATACCAGGATCAGGCGGCGTACCCCGGCGGATTGCATGGCAGGCACGATCATGTTCATGCTCCGCTCGATGAGGTGATGCGACCTGAACGACTTGCGGCGCCCGAGCGCGCTGATGACCACATCCTGGCCGGCGATCGCCTCTGCGAGGCTCGCTCCGTCGCGGGTCGTGTCGCCGATGACCACGCGCAAGCGCTCGTGCGTGATCGGCAGTTTCCGGGGGCTGCGAACGAAGGCCGTCACCGCATGGTCCCGGTCGAGGGCCTGCTTCACCACCTGGTAACCGGTGGGGCCCGTTGCGCCGAACACGAGGATATTCACGCGTGATCTGCGTCATTTAGATGAAGCGCGGGCTTTCTGGATCAAGGCCTCAAGCTCCGGTGAGATCGGCATCGGCGCGACCGGGCTGACATTGGAGCCGCCTGTGTTCCCATGCGGCACCAGCCCGATCGCGGTCTTCGTGGCTGTACCTACGATGCGCGGGATTTGGCCCACGCACTCCCGGGCGCTCCGTTGCCGCAGGCCCCACAGGAACATGCGCCAGTGGACGCGAACATGCTGCACCGTCGACGCCTGGCCGAGGACATGCGCCCGCTCCAGGTGGGGAAACGCGGCGCTCGCCTCGCCTTGCGCCTCTGCTTCGCGTGCGGCCTGGAACTCTGCCTCGATGCAGGGGCGAATGTTGCGACCGAACCGGCTCATTGGATTCAAGCCACCGCTTCATTCCGAATCAACGCGAGCAGATCCGTGACGCCGACATTGACCCCTGCCTGCGAGAGCAGCGTCGTGGCCTGACCGCGATGATGCGTCTGGTGGTTGAACAAGTGCATCACCAGGCTGAAAAACCGCTTGTCGGATACGACGCCCTTCGTGTTCGCGTAACGCAGTACATGGTCCAGATCGGCGTCGGTCACGGAATTCGCCCAGCCCGAAATGACGGCATCGAGCGTCTTGCGGTGCCGCGACAGTTTGTCGAAGTCCGTGAAGAGAATCTGATTCAGCCCTGTGGGCTGCGGAAGCCGCCGTACGGGGTCCAGTTCCCGGTAGTTTGCCGGATGCAGCGTAAATCGCTTCAGCCACATCGTATCGGTGACCACGAGGTGGTTCAGCGTCCCCAATAGCGAGCCGAAGAACGCCTTTCGATCGAGGGCCAGATCTTCGGCCGGCAACTTACCCGCCGCGGCGTACAGCTTCGAGTTGATCCAGGCGTTGTACGAAGCCATCAGTCGGACATGTTCGTTCGGTTTCACGGGACTCGCCTCAGTAGTCCAGCCATTCCATTGGGGCAACCAGCGCTCCCCCCTTGATTCTCTGCAGCGTTTCGGTCAATGCGTCGATATTGTTGTCGAACGAGCCGTGCGTAGCCTGGATTTGCCCGCCGGTCTTTGTGTTCCGCACAACGGGCGTCTCGACCGGCTTGCCGAGGGCAGTCGCTCCCGAACCAGGCTGCCAGCGTGCCTGCCACGCTTTGACCGATTGCAGTTCCCCAGCCGCCCACTGGTCCTCATCGTTCGCAAATCTGGGGGACAAGGCTCTCTCCATGCCGAGGAGCGGCATCTTGCGCGCGTCGTCCAGCGCGCGCGAAACGAGGTACAAGAGAGACTTTCCGTAAGCGGGAACGGCGGGTGTGGGCAAGCCGTCCTCTTTTTCGTTCTCGTCGGTGAGGTAGTGGAGCCACAGTCGCTGCAGGTCGATCAGGCCTGCTTGTGCCGCGGGCAGGTAATGATCGACTGCAAAGTGGGTTGAGCAAGCGGGCGCGAACAGCGTGCACGTCTGCACTTTGGGCGACTTCATTCCCGACATCTCGTCGAGCAGGTGCCCGAAGAGAATGGAGCCGGCCGAGTGACCGAGCAGGTGAAGTTCCAACCGCTTTCGGTCTCTATCGAGTGCCCCGGATAACGCGGCAAGATTGTGCGCGAGCAGGTCGAGGCCGTGGTCGGTGACCTTGCCCAGCTCTGCGTTCTCGCGCATCTCGGTCCAGATGCCTTTGCCGAGGACGTGGCCGAGCGCCTCGATCGCCCGATCCTTTGCTTCTCCCAGCACGTCGAGTAACGCTCCGGCCCGTTCCGCCTCCACGCCCAGCACCTCTCGCGCCCAGTCTTTCACGAGGTCGCAGATCGTTTCGCCCACGCCCGTCTTCCAGGTCAGAAAGATCGGATAAATTCCGTTCGCCTCAAAATATGGAGCCAGCACGCGGATTCGTTTGATCGACTCCTCCTCGCTGTTCAATCCTCCATGCGCATAAAGAGCCAGCTTGAGAATGCTGCCTCCCTGGCCCTTGAACCAGCGCAACGGCTCGTCGACCACAATGTCCTTGGCGTAGGCGACGACGTCGGATGATGCGCGCGTCAAGTCGCTGACGACGAGCCGGCCGTCGTTTCCCGACACGAGTGTGTGCAGGTACGCGTCATGGGTCGACCACGGCTGGTACTCCTTGCAGTCGAATATGTGGTCGATGGGCCAGGGATCTTCCGGCGGGTTCGCGGGGTTGCGCGCGGCACGATCGATCGTCGTGAGCGACCGACCGCTGGCCACGCGCCATTGGGATGCAACCAGCGGACGCATGCGACCCTTCAAATCCGGCAGCAACACCGCGACGCCCAGTGCACAGGCCCAAGCGTCCGTGGCATGCTCGATCCAGTCGTCGTACGGCAGGATCCCGAAGCCTGCAGCCCCCCATATGAGCCCCCAGGAGTTCTGCACCACGAAACCGCGTTCGTTGTAGCCGACAATCGCAAACGAATGGCCGCCCAGGTCCTTCGGTTTCTTCGGTGCCGGGATGACCGGCAAGTCCGCATGGCGTTTGGCGGGAGTTGTCGCCTTCTCGCTTAGCATTGCGTCCCAGCCGTCATGCGCGTTGGCCGAGACGTAGACGGCTCCGATGTTGACGATCGCTGCCTGAAGGTCGACGACCGACTCACGATCGACGCGGTAATACACGCCGAGGGGCCGCTGGGTCGCATCGATATTCCAGCCACTCCCGGGCCGGATAAAGATCGGTTTTTCGTCGCGAGCCAGCGGATAGGGCCACAGCGTTTCGCTGCAAACGCCGTGCTTGTGCCATCCCTTGAGCGCTCCGCGGCAACTCGACCCTTCGTAATCCTGGCCCGGCCATTCGTCGTAGCGCTTGGCCATTTCATAAAGCATTCGAGGGCTGGCGCGCTCGAAGCGAGAGTTCGATTCGGCGTCCAGATGACGAATCCAGAGCAGGTAATTGACGACGCAGGCAAGGCCGAATCCGGTGCAGGCGCCCTCGGTGCCCTGATTGAGAATCAGGCCCTGCTGGACGTAGCTCGAAAGGTAGGCGCGAACAGATTTATCGTCCGGAAATTGCGGTGGCAAGGACCGCAGCGGAGGTCTGTACGGCAGGTCCCGAAGGTCCAGGCGGTCGGGACGCGCATCGAGGGTGCGATCACGGAATGTGGGTGCGGACTGCGCGGCGGGCGCCTTCCTCCGGACTGCGGTTGTCGTGTTGGTTGCTTTGCCAGCTTTGCGTGCCATA
>JBGOTT010000136.1:0-9986 GCA_041476585.1 Gammaproteobacteria bacterium
GCGTACTGCCTGGCGCTCTCCAAGGTCTATACCTTCGGCCCGACCTTCCGCGCCGAGAATTCCAACTCCAGCCGGCACCTGGCCGAGTTCTGGATGGTCGAACCTGAGATCGCGTTCGCGGACCTGTCGGACAACGCGAGCCTCGCCGAGGCATTGCTGAAAAACGTCTTCGAGACTTTGTTGAGCGAACGTCCGGAGGACATGGCCTTCTTCGACGAGCGGATCGAGACGGGGTTGATCGCCAAGCTGCAGGGGATCGTCGACTCCGAGTTCGTTCGGGTGGACTACGGCGAAGCGATTGCCGTGCTCGAGCGCTCGAAGGAGAAGTTCGAGTTTCCGGTGAAGTGGGGCATCGACCTGCAATCCGAGCATGAACGCTATTTGACAGAGCGCCATGCGAAGAAGCCGGTGATCGTCATGAACTATCCGAAGGGCATCAAGGCGTTCTACATGCGCTTGAACGACGACGACAAGACCGTTGCGGCCATGGACGTTCTGGCGCCGGGGATCGGCGAGATCATCGGCGGCAGCCAGCGCGAGGAGCGGCTGGACGTTCTGGATGCGCGGATGGGGGAGAGCGGGCTGGACAAGGAGCACTACGGTTGGTATCGCGATCTGCGGCGGTATGGGACGGTGCCGCATGCGGGATTCGGGCTCGGGTTTGAGCGGACGGTGGCTTATGTCACGGGGCTATCGAATGTGCGGGATGCGATTCCGTTTCCGAGGACGCCGGGGAATGCGAAGTATTAGGAAGGGCGCTGGCTTCGTGATCCGGATCGGAACAGCCTGTTGTAATCAAAGAGACGGACGACCTTTGCAGTGATCTCGGAGGCCTCCGAGTGCCTTGGGTTGATTAACGAGGCCCATTCCTCCGGCACGATCGCCGAGGGGACCATCAGAATCGGCGTCCGAAGCGACAATAGCCAGTCGGAACCGACCTTGACGCTCGCACGACCTGCCGGGACAGCCGCCCATGTAGAAGGCAATTTCGCGACGTCGATTTCTTCGCGTTGCGCCCACACTGCGTCAGGCACATCGAACTCAACCAGGTAACGATTCAATGGCAGTCCGAAGTCATCGACATGGGCAGCGGTTTCGAGCACCGCGATTGCTATCGTCGGTGCGCTATAGACAACCGGTTGCTTGTAGTCGTTCCAGCGGCCCGGGCTGTTGGCGGCACCGCTGCCGCTCAAATCATCTGCTTGGTATTTGCGAGTCTCTGCGGCGATGCGCCAGAGTCTCATTGATAGGCGCCGCTCTCGATCGAGCCGAGCAGCCGTGCGACGACCTCGACACCCGTTGGTGTATCGATCAGGTCGGCGGGCTTGCGACCTCCAAGAGAGGGCTGCGGGCGCTCGATCCACTGACCAAGCCACTTGGCCGCGTCGAAATCCTTCGCGTCACGCGCCGTGCTGTCGGCGACGAGCTGTTGCGCGATGCCGAGCAGCTTCACCATGCCGATAGCGGCCTGACCTCCGTGACCTGCGACCATCTTGCCGGCCGAAGCCTTCGCCTCTGCCGTAGCCTTGGGAACGCCAAGGATGCGAAATATGCGTGAAGACGGAATCTCCATGCGCTTGGAGAGCGCCTTGATGAACGAGCCATGCACGCCAGTTCGCTCGAGATCAACGATTTGCATCGGTGTGGCACTGGCGATCTGTCGCACATACTGGTCGACTCCCTCATTTGCTTGGTAGGCGAACGCGAGCGAAGAGCGTTTTGCGGGCCGAGTCGAGGTCGGAGCCTTGCTGCGGCGTCGTGGCTTTGCGGGTGCGCTGAACTTGCCGGCGACCTGGGACATGGTTCTTGATTCCTATGTCTAGAATAAGACTACTTATAGCATTAATGTGTACATGGTGCAACTGCAGCCTTTTGTTCGCCTGGACCAAGCCCTTGGCGCCAACCAGGTAGTGCAACCTGACCGCCGGGCGGCCCCGGGGTCCGGGCGATGGAGCCCTTCACCGAATCCATGGTCGAAGGCCGATGTCCTTGAGGGTGCGCCCGTCACCGTCAAGGGCTGGGGTTCGAGCGGACGTTGGCGTATGCGACCGGGCTATCGAATGTGCGGGATATGATTCCGTTTCCGCGGACGCCGGGGAACGCGAAGTACTAGTTCCAATAAAGTAGTACGAACTACGGATGGCTTACTTTCGTGTTAATATCATACTTTAATTAATTAGAGGGCACTTTCGTGGATTCCTACATGACGGTAAAGGGCCAGATCGTAATTCCCGCCAAGATCCGGCGGAAGTTTGGAATCAAGGAGGGCACGCGTGTGCAAGTGGACGTCGATGAGCTGGCGCATCGCATCATCCTGACGCCCGTCACGCGGGACTACATTCAGAACCTGCGCGGAAAATACAAGGGCAAGGGTCTGTTGACGGCACTGGCGGCGGAGAAAAAACGCGAAAAGGACCTTTGATGCCGCGTAAGCCGAAGCCGCTGGTGTTCGATTCGTGGGCGGCGCTGGCATATCTCGGCGACGAGTCGTCCGCTCAGGAGGTTGCTGACCTGATCGCAAACGCTCATGAAAACCGCATCCCGATGTACATGTCCATCGTTAACGCGGGAGAGGTCTGGTACATCCTTGCCCGGGAGATCTCCGAAGCGCAAGCCGACAGTGCCCTGGCCGATCTGAAAGGTCTCGGCATCGAATTGATCGAAGCGGATTGGTCCCTCACGCGGATGGCCGGCACATTCAAGGCGCGCCACAGAATGTCATACGCGGATTGCTTTGCCGCGGCACTCGCGAAGGACCGCAAGTCCGACCTCCTCACCGGAGACAAGGAATTCAAGCAGGTCGAGGCGGAAGTCAGCATCCGCTGGCTTTGATCGCATTGCGAGGGAACGTTGCAGCAACAATCTTCTGCTCGATATGTGCGCTATCGCACAGCGCGACCTCGTTTCGAAGCAGAAGATAACATCGATCCCATGCACATGCCATCTTCCCCCCCGCGCCTTTGGTTCTTGTTGGTCGGCATCGCATTGTTCGCCCTGAGCGGCTGGGCCGCGGCGGACCCGCCATCGCGCGCTGCGCGTCTCGGCTATGTGTCGGGGGCGGTCAGTTTTTCGCCCGCCGGTGAAGACGATTGGGTGCAGGCGACGCTGAATCGGCCGCTGACCACCGGCGACCGCCTTTGGGCCGATGTCGATTCGCGCGCCGAAGTGCAAGTCGGTGGGGCGGCTTTGCGCATGGGCGCCAGCACCAGCGTGACGCTGCTCAATCTCGACGACCGCATCGCGCAGGTGCAGTTAGCGCAGGGTACGCTGAAAATCCGGGTGCGCCGGCTCGGGACCGGTGAGGCCTTCGAGGTCGACACACCGAACCTCGCGTTCACGCTGCGTCGGCCCGGCGAATACCGCATCGAGGTGGACGCTGCAGGTGATGCAACGGCGGTGATGGTGCAAAGCGGCCAAGGCGAGGTGTATGGCGACGGTGCGTCGTATGTGGTCAGTTCGCGGCAAGGCTATCGCTTCGCGGGCACCGGCTTGCGCGACTATCAACCCGTTGAAGCACAGCGCGACGACGATTTCGACCGCTGGGCGAGCGACCGTGATCGCCGCAGCGACAATTCGGCATCCGCGCGTTATGTTTCGAGCGACGTGGTCGGCTACGAAGACCTCGATACCAACGGCACCTGGCGCACCGACCCGGGCTACGGCAACGTCTGGGTGCCGAATCGCGTGGCCGCCGGCTGGTCGCCGTACCACGACGGACATTGGGCGTGGGTCGACCCGTGGGGCTGGACCTGGGTGGACGACGCGCCCTGGGGTTTTGCCGTGTCTCATTACGGCCGCTGGGCCAATCTGCGCGGCACCTGGGGCTGGGTGCCCGGTCCGGTGGCTGCGAGGGCGGTCTATGCACCCGCGCTGGTCGCCTTCGTCGGCGGCAGCAATTTTCAGATATCGATTTCCCTCGGCAGCGGCGGCGCTGTCGCTTGGTTTCCGCTTGCGCCGCGCGACGTCTACCGGCCCTCCTACGCCGCGAGCCGTGGCTATTTCGACAACATCAACCGCAGCAACACGGTGATCAACACTGCCGCGATCACCAAAGTCTACAACACCACCGACGTGGCCAAAGTCGTCTATGCCAACCGGCAGGTGGCGGGCGCGATTATCGCAGTGCCGACGGCCGCGTTCGTGCACGCGCAGCCGGTGGCGAAGGCAGCGGTGCCGGTGTCGAAAGAGGCGATCGTCAGCGCCCCGGTCTCCGCGGTCGCCGCAGTGGCGCCGGTACAGCAAAGCGTGCATGGCGCCGCGGCCCCCGGCGCCAGGCCGCCCACCCGCGAGCATGCCATCGTCGCTCGCAGCGCACCCCCGGCGGCGCCCGCCGGCTTGGCCGCGCAGCAGCAGCAATTGGCTGCAAAGCCGGGCAGGCCGCTCGACGAGGCGGCGCGCAACGCGTTGAAATCGGTTGCGCCGGTGCCGGCCCCGAAAGTCAGCGTGGTCGCCACCGCGCAAGCGAGGCCGCCGACCGCACCGCCGCCGGCCGGCGGGTCCAAAGATGGGCGCGGAAAACCCGATCAGGTAGTGACACCTGCGGCGCCACCCCGAGTCGAGCGACCGCCGGTGACGTCGCCGCCAAGCGCGCCATCCCCAGCAGGTCCGTCCGCAGCGGTTACGCAACCACCGCAGCAAGCGGCCAGGCCCGCGCAGCGCGATCAAGTCGTGACACCCGCCGCGCCACCCCGGGTCGAGCGACCGCCGGTGACATCTCCGCCGATTGCGACAGCGCCGGTACGTCCGCCCGTACCGATTGCGCAAGCGCCGCAACGCGCAAGGCCCGAGCCGCCTGCGCAAGCGATAGCACGGCCGGCGCCACCCGTGGTCATGCCACCACAGGTCAGGCCACCGCCAATCGTGTCGCCGCCAGTACTTCCGCCCGCGCCGATCGCGCAAGCACCACAACGTGCAAGGCCGGAGCCGCGCGTGCAACCCGTGGCACCGGTGGCGGCGCCGCCCGTTGCGCCACCGCCGCCCGTCCGGCCGCCGGCACCGGCCGCGCAACCATCGAAGCCGCAGGCCGTAGCGCAGCCGCCCGCCCTGAAGCCGGCGCCCGAGGCGCCTAAATCGGCCGAGCAGAAAAAAGCCGACGAAGAAAAGCGGAAAAAAACTGAGGAAGAAGCTCAGAAACGAAAACCGTAGCTCCGCTGCGAATTGTCAATCGGTCGAAACGCCAGTGCTTAACTCAGGATGGAGTCAATTCATGAAACGAAGCAGCTGTCAGTCCACGTATGCAGTTGCACGCGCTGTTGCGTCGGCGGTACTGTTCGCCGTCATCGCTTTCGGTCCTGGTGTTGCATTCGCCGCAAAGGGTTCTCACGAGGCCCGCGTCGAAGCACGTATCGCCGATATGCACGCCAAGCTCAAAATCACACCGGCACAGGAAGACCAGTGGACCAAGGTCGCAGAGGTGATGCGCGAAAATGCAAAATCGATGGATGCACTTACGCGCAGCAGGTTTGAGCATGCCAAGACCATGACTGCCGTCGACGATCTCAAATCCTACGGTGAGATAACCGATGCCCATGCAGACGGAATCAAGAGACTCACAACGGTTTTCGCGGCTCTCTATGCCGGCATGTCGGACGCGCAGAAGAAGGAAGCCGATGCCATTTTCCGCCGTGTCGGCCAAAGGACATCGAAGCGCAAGTGATGAAGCAAACGTCGGGAAATCCCGCCTTGCGGTAGGAAATTTCTTCACATGATCCCGAAGACCCATCGCCGCGTCGTTCTCGTGCGCCGTCCGCCGGCCGAGCCGGCCGAGTCGGATTTCCGCGTCGAGGAGGCGCCGGTGCCCGAGCCCGGTCCGCGCGAGGTGCTGGTGCGCGTGGTCTATCTGTCGCTCGATCCATATCAGCGCGGCCGCATGCGCGAGGCGGCGTCCTATGCCGCACCCGTGGGTCTCGGCGAGGTGATGACCGGCGGCACGGTCGGCGAGGTGGTGAAGTCGAACCATCCCGCCTTCTCCGTAGGCGACATCGTCGAGGACCGGCTGGGTTGGCAGGAATACGCGATCGGCGGCGGGCCATCGCTGCGCAAGGTCGACCCGAAGATGGCGCCGATCTCGACCGCCAATGGCGTGCTCGGCATGCCCGGGATGACGGCGTATTTCGGATTGCTCGAGGTCGGCCGGCCGAAGCCCGGCGAGACAGTGGTGGTGTCGGCGGCTTCCGGCGCGGTGGGCCAGGTGGTCGGCCAGATCGCGAAAATCATGGGTTGCCGCACTGTCGGCATCGCCGGCGGTCCGGCGAAATGCGCTTTCGCAAAGGACGCGCTGGGGTTCGATGCCTGCGTCGACTACAAAGCGGAAAAGGATCTCGACGCCGCGCTGCGCATGACGTGCCCCGACGGGGTCGATGTGTATTTCGACAATGTCGGCGGCGTCGTTTCGGACGCCGTGCTGCGCAGCCTGAATTTCTTCGCGCGCGTCGCGCTGTGCGGCTCGATCTCGCAATACAACGCTTCGGCCCCCGAGATGGGGCCGCGCCTGCTCGGCAGTTTCGTCGGCAAGCGCGTCTCGATGCGCG
This sequence comes from Gammaproteobacteria bacterium, assembly GCA_041476585.1. Classification (GTDB taxonomy): domain Bacteria; phylum Pseudomonadota; class Gammaproteobacteria; order Burkholderiales; family SG8-39; genus JADGRQ01. The sequence continues at coordinate 6,531 of JBGOTT010000136.1, forward strand.
GTTTCATCGTCTCGGACTTTGCCGACCGCTACGGCCCGGCGCGCCGCCAGGTCGTCGAATGGATCCGCGCCGGCCGGATCCAGTACCGCGAAGACTTGGTCGAGGGCATCGAGAAGGCGCCGCGCGCCTTCATCGGCCTGCTGCGCGGCGAGAACTTCGGCAAGCTGCTGGTGAAACTGGGTGCGGAGCCGAACGCGAAACAGTGAGCTGGCACGAATCGTCGAGCCTCGGTTGAATCACCGATCGATGGGGTTCCGCAGCGCTATTGGACGTTCCGTTCATTGCCACTTCGATGGATCGGCGCAGAGCATCGATTGCGCCTTGAGCCGGATGTCGGCCGGCAGCAGGCAAGACCTGCGTGCAACCGTATCGAGATGCACCGCGGTCAGACCAGGCGCCGTGCGCTTCCGGAACGTCGCCATCCAGGCTACTCGACGGTGATGTCACCCGTCATGCCGTCCCAGTCGTGATCCGCGCAGATCAATTCGTAATGGCCGGGTTTGGGCGCGACGAAATAGAGGTCTTTCCGCTCGTTCGGGTGCAGCAACACTTCATTTTTTTCCCGCTCCAGGACCTCGGGATTCTTCACGAAGATCGCATTGAAGAATTCGGGCGCAGTGAATTCGTGCATTGAAGTGCCGTTGTTTTCCAGATGCAGACGGTAAGGAACGCCATGCCGAAAGCGGAGCTCGTGCGGGATGAAGCGATCCTCCACCATTTGAACGGTCACAAGCTGGGCGCTGGACCAGTCGACCGCAGGCGCCGACGGGTCTGCTGCCGGTAGGTCGCCTCGACATGCGCCGAGCGCGATTCCGAGCGCGGCGACGCCCGTAAGGAGAACCCCTTTGCCCCTGCGCTTGAATCTTGGAATCAAGTACCGAGTCCCGAGTGCGTGCCGCGCCATCCGTTAATGTATATGCCCTGATGGTATTCTGAGCAGCCTTGGCACCATGACGATGGAGCATTTCGACGTTCTGATCATTGGCGCGGGCCTTTCCGGCATCGGCGCGGGCTACCACCTGCAGGCCCGTTGCCCCGACCGGAGCTACGCCATTCTCGAGGGCCGCGAGCGCATCGGCGGCACCTGGGACCTGTTCCGCTACCCGGGCGTTCGCTCCGATTCGGACATGTACACGCTCGGCTACTCATTCCGGCCGTGGGAAGAGGCGAAGGCCATCGCCGACGGGCCGTCGATCCTGAAGTACGTGCAGGACACGGCACGGGACCATGGCATCGACCGCAAGATCCGCTTCGGCCACCAGGTCAAGCGCGCATGCTGGTCGACACCGGATGCGAAGTGGACGGTCGAGGCCGAGCGCGGCAGCGCGAAGGAGCTGGCGCGCATCAGCTGCAACTTCCTCTTCGTGTGCGGCGGCTACTACAGCTACGCCGAAGGTTATACGCCTGAATTTCCCGGCACCGAGCGCTTTGCAGGCCGCATCGTGCACCCGCAGAAGTGGACCGACGACATCGACTACGCGGGGAAACGCGTGGTGGTGATCGGCAGCGGCGCCACGGCGGTGACGCTGGTGCCGGAGCTGGCGGAGAAGGCCGCGCACGTGACCATGCTGCAGCGTTCGCCCACCTACGTCGTCGCGCGGCCCGCAGAAGACGGCATGGCAAACTGGCTGCGCCGCTACCTGCCGTCGATGGTCGCCTACGGCATCACGCGCTGGAAGCGGGTGTTGCTCGGCATGTACTTCTTCAACCTGTGCCGGCGCAACCCGGCGCGCGCGAAGCAGTTGATTCTGGGCGGCGTGCGGATGGCGCTGGGGCCCGACTACGACGTCGAAAGGCATTTCACGCCGCGCTACAACCCCTGGGAGCAACGCCTGTGCCTGGTGCCGAACGGCGATCTCTTCCGGGCCATCAAGACCAGGCGTGCGTCCGTGGTCACCGACCAGATCGAGACCTTCACCGAGAAGGGCCTGAAGCTGCAGTCGGGCGCCGAACTCGAGGCCGACCTGATCGTGACCGCCACGGGCCTGAACCTGCAGGTGCTGAGCGGCCTGCAGATCACGGTCGACGACGAACGCGTAGATCTTGCCAGGACGCTGAACTACAAGGGCATGATGTACAGTGACGTGCCCAACCTGGCATCGGCGTTCGGGTACACGAATGCGTCGTGGACGCTGAAGTGCGATCTGACCTGCGAGTACGTCTGCCGGCTTCTGAACCACATGAAGAAGCGCCGGCTTCGGCAGTGCACCCCGCGAAATACCGACCCCTCCATCACCGAAGAACCGTGGATCGATTTTTCCTCCGGCTATTTCCAGCGTTCGCTGCACAAGTTCCCGAAGCAGGGGTCCAGGGCCCCGTGGAAACTGCACCAGAACTACGCGCGCGACCTCATGATGCTCAGGTTCGGCAGGCTCGAGGATGGCGTGATGGAATTTTCCGGCCCGCGATCCGAAGCAGTTGCGCTGCGCGCCTGACGAGTCGTCAGCGCAACGCATCCGCCGCCATCAAGCAGTACTACCGTACCGCGCCAGCGGATTGATGTGCGTCACGCCGGCGAAGCGGCGGAAGTCGTTATCGGCAGAGGCTACCGTACAACCATGTTCGATCGCGAGCGCGGCGAGATGCGCGTCGGAGGTCAGGTTGCCGGCGGTCCCGCTGACGGTCAGGAGGTTGCGCAGGATCGGCCAGTGCTTTTCGCCCGGCCCGATCAATTTCACAAAGGGTTGTCGCACCCAGCCGTCGACATACCCGATTGCGTTTTCCGCGCTGAGCGGCTTTCGCATGACTCCGGGATGCGTAGTGATCCGCACAAACGCGAGCGCCGCGATCCACGCAATGCCCACCGATTCCGATCCCGAGAGCGCCGCTTCGAGCCACCGGCGGGCCGGCGCGTGGTGCGGGGAATCGCGGTCGACCGCGTAGATCAGCAGATTGGCGTCGACCAGGATCACTTGCGCAACGCCAGCTTGCGCGCGATCTCCTGGTCCTCCAGGGCGTCCGCGAGCCGCAACGCCTTGTGGAGATCCACGCCCGGCATGACTCCGCCGAGCGATGCGGGCTTGACGCGGTAGGGCCGCGACCTTGCCGGCGCATGACCGGCAACCAGCCCCGCGCGCAGGGTCTCATTGACCACCTGCTTGAACGGTTTGCCCGTGCGGTGCGCCGTGTTCTTGAGCGCCTTCGCGATCTGCTCATCCAGCGTGAGGGTCGTGCGCATGGACGCAGGTTAGCATCAGTACATCACACTGGAAAGCATCAAGGCATCAATCGACCTTCGCCCCCGAAGCCTTCACGATCGGGCCCCAGCGACGGATTTCGTCCTGGATCATCGCGGCCATTTGCTCGGGCGTGCCGCCGACGATCTCGTAGCCGAGGTCGCTCATGCGCTTGATGAACTCGGGCGCCTTGGCAGCCTTCTGGCCCTCGGAATTCATCCTGGCGATGATCTCCTTCGGCGTGCCTGCGGGCATCGCGAGGCCGAACCACGCGGTGGAC
>JBGOTT010000137.1:0-9906 GCA_041476585.1 Gammaproteobacteria bacterium
CAAACGATGAGTGCTCTGACTCGCTTGCTCGCTGCCGCGATGGTGCTGGCGCTGCCGCTCGATCTCCTCGGCGCGGACGAGACGCAGTCCGCGGTTACGACATCGGGCGCCGTGGAGACCAACCGATGCCCGCCGATGACCCGCGCCGCAGGGCCACCGTTCAGCATCACCGTGGACGGCCAGCCGCTGGAACCCGCCGACGGCACGACCGAGGCCGATCGCAGCCGCTGCGCCGACGTCGCACTGGAGCGCTCCGAGATCCAGATCAAGTTCGATGCGCTCGTCGCCGCGCCCGTGCTGAACGCCTGGCCCTATCCGGCGACGCCGGTGCAGCAACAGCCGGTAGAGTTTCACGCCTACGCCAACTACCTGAATTGGATCCGCCGCGCCGAAGTGCGCCTGTTCCACAGGGGTGACAGCCTGCAGCAGACGCCGCGCGTGCTGCTGCCGATCGTTTTCGATGCACCGGCGTTGTGGACGCCGGCGCCGGGCTCGCCGGCCGACTGGTTCTACGTGCTGCGGGTCTACGACGTCGCAGGTCGCTTCGACGAGACGGCGCCGAAGGCGCTCGCCGTATTGCCGCGTGCGCTGCCGGGGCCGGACAAGCAGGACGCCGATCGCGAACGCCTCATCGGCTGGGGCGAAGGCAGCCGGAATCTCGCCAATATCCCGGTTTCCGGCGGCACCGTCACCGTCAGCGGCAAGCTCGCGACGAGCGAATCTGTGGTCGCGCTCGGCGAGACGCCGCCCGTGGATCGCGAAGGCCGCTTTGCGATCCGCCAGATCCTGCCTTCCGGCCCGCACACCGTCGAAGTGCGCGTGCGTGACGGGAAAGGGGGCGAAACGGCGTTTCGCCGCAGCCTTTCCATCGCCAACGAGGACTGGTTCTACGTCGCCATCGCCGACCTGACCGTCGGGCGCAACAATGTCAGCGGCCCGGCGCAACTGGTGACGGGCGACACGTCGCACTACGAAGACCGAGTGTTCGTCGATGGCCGCGGCGCCTTTTACCTCAAAGGCAAGATCAAGGGCGAATGGCTGCTCACGGCCTCCGCCGACACGCGCGAGCAGCCGCTAAAGGACCTGTTGTCGAATTTCGGGTCGAAGGATCCGCGTTACCTTCTGCGGCGCATCGATCCGGACCGTTACTACCCGGTCTACGGCGACGACTCGACCACCATCGACGATGCTCCGACGCAGGGCAAACTCTACGTGCGCCTGGAGAAGGGCGATTCGCATGTCATGTGGGGCAATTTCCAGACGCAGTGGACGGGTTCCGAGCTGACCGCCTATTCGCGCGGTCTGTATGGCGCGAATCTGCGGTGGAAATCCGACCCGGCCACGGGCTTCGGCGAACGGCGCTCGCAGGTGAACGCGTTCGCCGCCGAGCCCGGCACCATCGCCGCGCGCGACGAGTTCCGCGGCACCGGCGGCTCGCTCTATTACCTGCGCCATCAGGACATCACCCAGGGCGCCGAGCGGGTCTGGGTGGAGATCCGCGACAAGGATTCAGGCATCGTGCTGGAGCGGCGCCAACTGCAGCCGGCGCTCGACTATGAGGTCAACTGGCTGCAAGGCCGCATCACGCTCGGCGCGCCGTTGTCGTCGACCGCGGACGGCTCGACGCTGGTGCAGACCGGTTCGCTCGCCGGTTATCCCGTCTGGCTGGTGGTCACCTATGAATACGCGCCCGGCTTGACCGCCGTGGACAGCCTCGCCTATGGGCTGCAGGCTTCCCACTGGCTCAACGATCACGTGCGGCTCGGGATGACCGGCTACCGGCAGGGCGAGGCCGGCGCGCGTCAAACCTTGCAAGGGCTGGACGCCACGCTGCGCTACAAACCCGGCACCTGGCTGCGCGTGGAGACGGCGCGCTCCAGCGGCGCGGGCACGACGCAGCTCTCATCGATCAGCGGCGGTTTCGATTTCAACCAGACGACCAGCACCGGCGAAGCGGCGGTTGCGCGGCGCGTCGAAGCCGCGATCGATTTCGCCGAGGTGCTGGAGGGCGGACGCGGGAGATTGCAGGCCTACTGGCAGGATCGTGAGAAGGGCTACTCGGCACCCGGTCTGCTCACGCCGGGTGAAGCCGTGACACAGAAGGGGCTGAAGGCCGATATCGCGTTGACCGAGCTCACCAGCCTGCTGGTGAAGGCGGACAGCCGCGATTCCGACACGCAGGGCGTGGACGCAATAGAAGTCAATCTGCGCCACCGCATCGCTGCGGAGTGGATCGTGGGCGTCGGCGCGCGCGCCGACGAGCGGCGCAACAGCGTGCCCAACGCCAGCCCAATCCTGTCGGAGAACGGCGCGCGCACCGACGCGGTGGCGCGTCTCGAATACAAGCCCCTGCGCGCGACGCAGGCCGGAGAGACGCCGCTGGCGGAAAATTGGGAGGCCTATGGCTACGCGCAGAACACGCTGGCAACGAGCGGTACCCGCACCGGCAACGACCGCATTGGCGTAGGCGGTCTCTGGCGCTATTCCGAGCGCCTGAAGCTCGGCGCGGAAATTTCCGGCGGCGACGGCGGCACCGGCGCCAAGCTCACCGGCGACTGGCAGATGGACGACCGCTCCAACAGCTATCTGCAGTACGCGCTCGAGACTGAAAATCCAGATGCGCTGGTACGCGGCTCGCACGGTACCTGGGTATCCGGCGGACGCTATCGCGCCAGCGAAAGCGCAACCCTGTTCAGCGAGACGCGGGCCACCCACGGCGCAGGACCGGTCGGCATGACGCAGTCCTTCGGACTCGACCTTGCGCCCATCGACCGCTGGACGCTCGGCGCCAAGTTCGAATTCGGCACCGTGTCCGACCCGTTTGCGGGCGACCTGAAACGCCGCGCGATGGGAATGTCGGTCGCCTACCGGCAGGAAAAGACGAAGTTCGCATCGCTGCTGGAGTATCGCACCGACACCTCTGCCGGCGAGCAGCGCACCACCTGGCTGACGAGGAACAGCCTGGGCTGGCAAACGCAACCGGACTGGCGCGCTCAACTCAAGCTCAATGTGTCGACCAGCGAATCGAGCAAGGGCGCGTTCTACGACGGGCGTTATGTCGAATTTGTCTCCGGCGCCGCTTATCGCCCGGTGATGAACGATCGGTGGAACGCGCTGCTGAAGTACACCTACTTCTACGATCTGCCCTCGCCGGGACAGGTCTCCGCAAGCGGGGTGCTCGCCGACTACTCGCAACGCAGCCACGTCGTCTCCGCCGACGTCATGCACGACGTGATCCCATCGCTCACCCTCGGTGCCAAGCTGGGCGTGCGGATGGGCGAATTGCGCGACAACCGCGTCGACGGGCCGTGGTTCAACTCGCTCGCCACCCTCTTCGTGCTTCGCGCCGACTGGCATGTCGTGCGGGAGTGGGATGCCGTCGTGGAAGCGCGGCGGCTCGCCGCGCGCGAAGCGGCCGACGCGCGCAGCGGATTGCTCGTCGCCGTCTACCGGCGCGTAGCGGAGCACCTCAAGGCAGGCGTCGGCTACAACTTCACCAACTTTTCGGACAACCTGACCGACCTGTCGTATCGCAGCCGCGGCTGGTTCATCAATGCGGTCGGGACGTTCTGATCTCGGGGCGGAATGCGCACTTGGCTCGACACGGCCCTGTGTAAAATCTCCGACTTCCTTTCGACGTCAGCGGTGACGAGGCGCAGCTTCAATGACTGATGAACTCTGGCGCTGGAGCGCAACCGATCTGAGCGCGGCGATCCGCAACGGCGATGTTTCGAGCCGCGAGGCGGTCGCGAGCAGCCTCGAACGGCTCGCGCTGCTGAACCCGTATCTGAACGCGGTGGTCGATGTGCTCGCCGACGAGGCGATGGCCGCGGCGATGCGCGCCGACCTCGCGCGCAAGCGCCGCGATGCACTGGGCCCGTTGCATGGTCTGCCGGTCACGATCAAGGTCAACGTCGATCAAGCCGGTCGGGCCACGACCAACGGCGTGGTCGCATTCAAGGACGTGGTCGCCACAGAAGACAGTCCGCCGGTGGCGAACTGGCGCAAAGCGGGTGCGGTGGTCATCGGGCGGACCAATACGCCCGCATTCTCTTGGCGCTGGTTCACCGACAACGCTTTGCACGGTCGCACGCTGAATCCGTGGAATGCGGCGGTGACGCCGGGAGGATCGAGCGGCGGCGCTGCGTCTGCGCTCGCCGCGGGAATCGGCGCGCTCGCGCACGGCAGCGACCTGGGCGGTTCGATCCGGTATCCGGCATATGCGTGCGGCGTGGCTGGAATCCGGCCGTCGTTTGGCCGCGTACCCGCGTTCAATCCCAGCGCCAGCGAAGAGCGGCCGATCGTGGCGCAGATGACATCGACGCAGGGCGCGCTGGCACGCACGATCGCGGACCTGCGGCTCGGCCTCGCCGCGATGTCCGCGCGCGACGTGCGCGATCCGTGGTGGACCCCGGTGCCGATCGATGCGGTCCGGATCAAGGCGCCTCATCGGGTGGCATTGTGCGCAAGCCATGGCGGCTTCGATGCAGACGCAACCGTGACCGAGGCAGTCCGGCAGGCGGGCCGCTGGCTGGCCGAAGCGGGGTATGAGGTGGAGGAGGCCGAGCCGCCGCGTTTTGCGGAAGCCGCCCAACTCTGGCTCGATCTGTTGCTCAACGAGGCGAAAGACGGGATGCTCCCGGCGATCGAGAAGCTGGGCGACGATGCAATACGCGAATCCGCCGCCTCGATGTTCACGTTCATGTCGGACCTCGATGGCCAGGGCTTCCAGAAGGCGCTGGCCAGGCGATCGACGCTGCTGCGGCTGTGGCTCGAATTCTTCGAACGCTATCCGGTGCTGCTGATGCCGGTGTCATGGCAGCGACCGTTTCCAATCGACCTCGATCAACGCGGTCCCCAGGTGGCGCGGCGGATTCTCGACGCGCAGAGCCCGTTGCTCGCGACCGCAATCCTGGGGCTGCCCGGCGTGTCGGTGCCCACTGGCCTCGTCGACGGCGTGCCGATGGGCGTGCAGTTGGTCGCCGGGCGATTCGACGAGGCGTTGTGCCTCGACGTTGGTGCGATAATTGAACGGTGTGTGGCCCTGCGAACCCCGATCGACCCGGTAGGAAAAACATGACCAGCAAGCTCTTCGAGCCGATCCGGCTCGGCGGCATCATGTTGCCGAACCGCGTGGCGGTGTCGCCGATGTGCCAGTACTCGGCCGACGACGGCAGCATGACCGACTGGCACCTTGCGCACTTGAGCAGCATGGCGATTTCCGGCGCCGGGCTGGTGATGATCGAGGCGACCGGGGTGACGCGCGAGGGGCGCATCACGCACGGCTGCACCGGGCTGTACGGCGACAGCAATGAAGCGGCGATGAAGCGCGTCGTCGATGCGTGCCGGCGCCTGACGAAATCGCCGATCGGCGTCCAGCTCGCGCATGCCGGGCGCAAGGGATCTGCGCAGGTGCCGTGGGCGGGCGGGAACGCGCTCAAATCGGACGAATCGCCCTGGCGGACGGTCGCGCCGTCTGCAATCCCGTACAGCGACAAGTGGCACACGCCGCACGAACTCAATCTGGCGGAGTTGAAGGATCTGATCGATGCGTTCGCGGGCGCCGCGAAACGGGCGCTGCGCATCGGCCTGGACCTGATCGAGATGCACTCCGCGCACGGCTATCTGATGCACCAGTTCCTGTCGCCGCTTTCCAACCAGCGCAAGGACACCTACGGCGGCAGCCTGGAGAACCGCATGCGTTTTCCGCTCGAGGTGGCGAAAGCGTTGCGTGATACATGGCCGAAGGAGCGGGCTCTCGCTGCGCGCATCACCGGGAGCGATTGGGCCGAAGGCGGCGCGACGCCGGAAGATGCGGTGCGCTATGCCAAGCAGTTGAAGGCGATCGGCTTCGACTTCGTATGCGTCTCGAGCGGCGGCGTGGTGTCGCACCAGAAAATCAAGGTCGAGCCCGGCTACCAGGTGCCGTTCGCGGAAAAAGTGAAGAAGGAGGCGGGCATCCCGGTACGCGCGGTCGGCATGATCGCCGATCCGCAGCAGGCCGAGGACATCATCGCCTCGGGCAAGGCCGACATGGTCGCGCTCGCGCGCGGCCTGCTCGACAATCCGCGCTGGGTCTGGCGTGCGGCGGAGCGCTTCGGCGTAAAGCTCGACTATCCGCCCCAGTACGCGCGCAGCCATCCTTCGTTGTGGCCCGGCGCCGCGATTGCGCGCCCGGATTCAGTCGTTCCCGCGTAGGCGGAAACCCAGCTTCTCCACATTCGCCGAGCTCGAGCATCGCGCCCAGTGGCGCGGCAGCTTGCGCCCGGCGCGCCTAACGGCCATATTTCTTGACGGCGCGCTCGATCGCCGGCCCCGCCTTGGCGAGATCCTCGGGGACCATGACTGGATGGAATTCGATGCCCGCGTTGAATGCGAGGAACCAAGGTTCCGCGATCGCCGGGATCTGCCAGGCATCCTGCATTTCGAGAAAAATGTACGCGGTTCGTTGCCCGCTGTCGTCGGTGAAGTAGACGGCCTCGGGCTTCAGATCCGCCAGGATCGACTGGATGGTCTCGCCGAGCTTGCCGGCCTTCGCGGCCGCATTTCCGGTGTCGACGGGGATGTTTACCTTGAGCAGGAAGCGCATGGATCACCTCTCGATTAGTGCTGTACCCGGATTCTACCAACGCCATCCGAGCGTCACGCGGCGGCGGAGTCCACGAGATAATTGCCGGCTTCGAAGCGCACATAGGCGCTCGCCTCGTCGAATGCGACGCAGGCCGGATCTGCGCCTTCGGACAATTTTTTGAGCTGCTGCTCGAGAAATCGCCGCAGCAGCGCGACGCCCTTGTCGCTGGTGGCGAAGTGTTCCTCGGAGTGCAGCGTGATCGCCCCCTGTCCGGTCTGCGCCTCGAAATCGCCGGGAAAGCGCTGGTGCTCCTCTTCGGGCAAGTCCCACCAGAGCTTGCCGTTCATCTTCGAGCGCATCGTACCGAGCTGGCCTTTCCCGGTCACGCGGCCTGCAACGTAGATGCGGTAATGGGTATCGTCGATCGGCAGCACCCAGCCGATCGATTCCACCTTTCCGTAACCGCCTACGCGTGGGTTCGGCACCACGCGCAGCGTCGGGATCGCCGCTTCGGTAATGCGGCGAAACAGTCGTCCATCATCCAGCCTGCGCAGCGACAGCACCTTCACCCCGCGCTCCGTCGTCGAGAACTCGACCTTCGGCACCTGCGCCATCTGGGCGACGAACTGCGCGCCGCTGAACGAGCCATGCAGAACTGGAACGTGAAACGGATCGACCACGTTCTCCCAATGTTGCAGCCAGTTGCAGGGCACGATCTGCGGACCGCCGGCGCCGATCGAACTGTCGTCTGCCTCGACGAATTCCCCGGCGGAGAGTTCTTCGAGGCATTCGTAGCGCGGCAGCAGCGGCTTTTTCGCGGGCGGTCCGAGGTACGCAAATACCAACCCGTAGCGCTCTTCGACGGGATACCAGGGCTGGCGCACCTTGTCGCGGCGCGCTCCGCCGCCCTGTTCGCACGGCTGCTCGAGGCAATGGCCTTCGACGTCGTACAGCCAGCCGTGATAGCAGCAGCGGATGCCGCGCTCCTCGATCTTGCCGTAGTAGAGCGTGGTGCCGCGGTGCGCGCAGCGCGGATAGACGAGTCCGGCGCGGCCCAAGCCGTCGCGGAACAGGATCAGGTCTTCACCCAGCGCGCGAACCTTGCGCGGACGGTCACAGGCATCCGCCGCAAGTCCCACGGGATGCCAGTATCGGCGCAACAACTCGCCCATCGGCGTGCCCGCGCCGACCTCGGTCAGCTCGGCGCGGTAGGTCGGGACAGGGCTGCCGTAGGCGGTGCCGGTATCCAAGCGCGCTACTCGATCTTCGCGCCGGAGGCCTTGATGAGCGCGTCCCACTTCGGGAAGTCGGCCCGGACATTGGCCAGGAATTCCTCCGGCGTATTGCCCACCGGCGTCTGGCCTTGCGCGACCATTTTCTCCATCACCTCCGGCTGGTTGACGACCGCCTTGAGCTCGCGTTGCAACCGGTCGATGATCGGCCGCGGCGTTCCGGCGGGTGCGTAGGCCCCGACCCAGATCGCGAGATCCACGTTCGGCACGCCCTGCTCGCCGAAGGTCGGCAGATCGGGCATGGACGCCGAACGCCGCGGCCCCGTCATCGCGATCGGCTTGATGGCGCCCGAGGCGATGCGCGGCTTCGCGCTGGTCGGGCTGGAAAACGTGGTGTCGAGCTCGCCGTTCTGCACGTCGGTGATCGCCGGCACATCGCCCTTGTATGGCACGTGTTCGAGGTTGAGGCCGAGTTCGCGCTTCATGATCTGGCCCGCGAGATGGCCCCAGGAGGCGATGCCCCAGGAGCCATAGGTCACGCGGTCCTTTGCCTTCGCCCACGCGACGAACTCCTTGAGGTCCTTGTAAGGCGCATTGCCCGGGCCGACGAACAGCACCGTGCCGTAGGACAGCTGCGTGATCGGGGCGAGGTCTTTGTCCGGGTTGTAGGAGAGCGTCTTCGAATACAGGATCGGGTTGTTTACCGTGGTGGACATCGTCGTGATCATGAAGGTATGGCCATCGGGCGCGGCGCGTACCAGTGCCTGCGTGCCGACAATGGTGTTCGCGCCCGCGATCGACTCGACCACGATGTTCTGGCCGAGGCGCCTGGAAAGCGGCTCGGCGATCAGGCGCGAATAGATATCGATCGCGCCGCCCGGATTGAACGGCGTGATCAGCCTGATCGGTTTGCTCGGATAGTCGCCGGTCTGCGCTGCCGCCGCCACGCATACCAGTGCCCCGGCGAGGCCGCAGGCAAGTTTCTTCAACGCTTTCATGAACATTCTGCCGCCTCCAGATTGCATTCTACCGTCGCTCCGTTCATGCAACTGCGCGCGCCGCTGCATGCGGCGAACGTCCCATCGCGGTGACGTTCTCGGCGTGGCGCGGGCGGTAGTTGCGCTCGAAATCACCCCAGAACGCTATCGGGCGGTCCGACACGGCGATGTCTTCGCCTTGCTTGCGGATCACCAGCCACTTGTGCCATGTGGGCGGATCCATTTCAGGATAGTCGAGCCGCTTGAAATGCAGGCATTCGCTTGAGGCCTTGCGGGCCTCGCAGGCCGCCACGATCATCTGCGCGCAGGTGACGATGTCGTGCACTTCGAGCACGCGCATCAATTGGTGCGGATCGCTCGCGCCGACGCGCAGTGCTTCGTTTCTCTCGATGTCTTCGAGCCAGGTGCGGGCGAGGGAGAACAGTTCCGCGTTCTTCGGCTCGCCGCAGTAGTTCTGCATCACGCGCGCGACCGCGGCGTTCAGTTCCTTCCAATCCGGCCCGGCGGCGCTGCAGGCGAGGGGGGCGTACACGCGCTGCTTCTCGCGCTCGATCTGCTCCCGCGATACTACGACCGCGCTCGAGCGGCGCGCATAGAGCGCAGCGCGCGCCCCGGCGTAGCGCCCGGTCGCTGCGGCATGCGAATGGTCACCGCCGCCGAAAATCAGATTGCCCGCTCCGAACAATCCGGGCAGGTTGGACATCAGGTCCCAATCCACGAGCATTCCGCCGCAGATTCCCTGCTCGCCGAAGGTGCGTTCCTGGGGCAATACCGGGTCGCGCATGCCCTGGCCGCGGAGGAAGTCGTAGGTCTGCAACATGTCGCGCTCGGGATCGAAGCCCGAGGCCATGTACGTTTGCATCACCGGAATGCGCGTCTTGCCTTCGTTGCCGATCATGATTCCCCAGATCGCCTTGCGTTCCATCTCGGGCATGCCGGCGAGATCGGCGTAGAACGGCGGGGTGAACTCCCCGGCGAGCATGCGCGCTTCCAGGTCGGGGATCGGTTTCGGCCCGAGGTACTGGGGGAGTCCCGGGTGGGGCTGCGAACTCGAGCCGCCGCCCATGATGAAGAACTTCTGGCCCTCGACCGGGCGGCAGCGCGC
>JBGOTT010000138.1:0-9878 GCA_041476585.1 Gammaproteobacteria bacterium
CACCCCGATCGCCGAATACACACGCCATGGCCGCGGCGGCCAGGGGATGAACGCGATCCAGGCTTCGGAGCGCAACGGCGCGCTGGTGGGCGCCGTGCTGGTCGACGACGCCGACGAACTGATGCTGATCTCGACCGGCGGCGTTCTGATCCGCACCAAGGTGGCGCAGATTCGCGAGCAGGGCCGTTCGACGCAGGGCGTGACGCTGATCTCACTCGGCGAGGGCGAGAAGCTCGCCGGCATCGAACCGGTCGCCGAGCGCGACGAAGATGACAACGAAAATGGCAACGGCGGTGGTCACGGCACTGCCGCCAGCAACGGGGTGGCCGTGCCCGAGGGCGGCGACGGCGGGCCGAAGGAGGAATGATCGTGTCGCGGGTGCTCAATTTCAGCGCCGGTCCGGCGGTGCTTCCGGAGGAGGTGCTGGCGCAGGCCGGCGACGAGATGCTCGACTGGCGCGGCTCGGGCATGTGCGTGATGGAGATGAGCCATCGCGGCAAGGAGTACATGGAGATCCACGCGCAGGCCGAGCGTGACCTGCGCGAACTGCTCGCGATTCCGTCGCGCTACAAGGTATTGTTCCTGCAGGGCGGCGCGTCGCTGCAGTTCGGCATGCTGCCGATCAACCTGTGCCCGCCCGGCGGCAAGGCCGACTACGTGGTGACCGGCGAGTGGTCGAAAAAGGCGGTGAAGGAAGCGGCGCCCCTGTGCGACCTGCATATCGCGGCGAGCTCCGAGGACCGCAAGTTCACCTGCGCACCTGCGCAGGGCGAGTGGCGGGTGCGCAAGGACGCTGCCTACGTGCATTACTGCTCGAACGAGACCATCGGCGGGGTGGAGTTCCACTGGGTCCCCAGCACCGGGGATGTGCCGCTGGTGGCGGACGCGTCCTCGCACATCCTGTCGCGCCCGCTCGAGGTGTCGAAGTTTGGCCTGATCTATGCCGGTGCGCAGAAGAACATCGGCCCGGCAGGCCTGACCATCGTGATCGTGCGCGACGACCTGCTCGGCCGCGCACGCCCAGGCACGCCTTCGATGCTCGATTACAAGGTGCACGCCGACGCCGACTCGATGTCGAATACTCCGCCGACCTTCGCGGTGTATGTCGCCGGCCTGGTGTTCAAGTGGTTGAAGCGGCTGGGCGGATTGAGCGCGATCGAGCAGCAGAACATCGAAAAGGCGAAGCTGCTCTACGACGTGATCGACGCGAGCCGGTTCTACCACAACCCGGTCGACAAGCGCGACCGCTCTCGCATGAACGTTCCGTTCACGCTGCCTGACGAAAGACTCGACGAGGCCTTCCTCAAGGGTGCGAAGGAGCGCGGCATGATCCAGCTGAAGGGCCACCGCTCGGTGGGCGGCATGCGCGCCTCGATCTACAACGCGATGCCGGTGGAGGGCGTGCGCCGTCTGGCCGAATTCATGCGGGAATTCGAGAATCGCCATGGTTAGACCGGCTCCGGTGAGAAAAATCGAGGTTCTCGTCGTCAACGTGATCGCCCCGGCCGGGCTGAAGCGTTTCCCGATCGCGCGTTACAGCGTCGTGAAGGATGCGAAGCGCCCGGACGTTGTGCTGGTGCGCTCGCAGGACCTGCACGCGTTCGACTTCGGTGCGGGGGTCAAGGCGGTGGCCCGCGCCGGCGCCGGCACCAACAACATTCCGGTCGCGCAACTGTCGAAACTCGGCGTGCCAGTGTTCAACGCCCCCGGCGCCAATGCCAACGCCGTGAAGGAACTGGTGCTCGCCGGGATGCTGCTCGCTGCGCGCAACCTTCCGGGCGCGCTCGAGTTCGTGCGCGGCCTTGACGCGTCGGCCGCCGATCTGGGCAAGCGCGTCGAGGACGGCAAGAAGGCCTACGCCGGCATCGAACTGCCCGGGCACACGCTGGGGGTGATCGGCCTGGGCAAGATCGGCAGCCTGATCGCCGACACCGCGATTCGCCTCGGCATGCATGTGCAGGGTTACGACCCGGACATCACAGTCGACGCGGCCTGGAGCCTGCCGTCGCAGGTGCGGCGCGCAATCTCCGTCGACGACCTGATCAAGGCGAGCCATTTCGTAACGCTGCACGTTCCGCTGGTCGATGAGACGCGTTACCTGATCAATGCGAAGAACGTCGATCACTTTCGGGCGGGCGCGGTGCTGCTCAATTTCTCGCGCGAGGGCATCGTCGATGACCAAGCGGTGCTGAAGGCCCTGCGCAGCCACCGGCTGCGCGCCTACGTGACCGATTTCCCCTCTGCGGCGCTGCTGCGCGAACCCGGCGTGATCGCGCTGCCGCACCTGGGCGCCTCGACCCAGGAAGCCGAAGAGAACTGCGCCATCATGGTGGTCGACCAGGTGCGCGAATACATCGAGAACGGCAATGTGCGCAACGCGGTCAACTTTCCCGACACGGTAATGGCGCGCGAGTCGCCGTTCCGCGTCGCGATCGCCAACTCCAACGTGCCGAACATGCTGGCGCGGATTTCCGAGTCGATGGGCGGCGCGGGTCTCAACATCCACAACATGCTCAACAAGTCGAGGGGCGAAATGGCCTACACGCTGGTCGATGTCGACAGCGCGGTTCCCGCTGCGGTGGTCGAGCGGCTGGGCGCCATCGACGGCGTGCTCGCGGTGCGGTATCTTCCCGCCGAGGGATGAGCGACAGGATCCAAAAGCTGCGCGGGCAGATCGACCGGCTCGACGACGAGTTGCTCTCGCTCGTCAACCGGCGTGCGCGGCTCGCGCGCGAGATCGGCGCGTTGAAGAACGGTGCGCCGGCCTACCGTCCGGAGCGCGAAGCCGCGATCCTGCGCCGTGTGACGCAGGCCAGTCCGGGCCCGCTGTCAACCGAAGGCGCGGCGGCGATCTTCCGCGAAGTCATTTCGGCCTGCCGCAGCCTGGAGCAGAATGCGCGCGTCGCCTACCTCGGGCCGGAAGGCACCTTCAGCGAAATGGCGGTGCTGCGCCGGTTCGGCCATGCGGTGGAGGGCGTGCCCTGCGCCTCGATCGACGAGGTGTTCCGCGCGGTCGAGACCGGCGGGTGCCAGTTCGCGGTCGTGCCGGTGGAGAATTCCACCGAGGGCGCCATCGCGCGCAGCCTCGACCTGCTGCTCGCGACGCCGCTGAAGATCTGCGCCGAGATCGTGCTGCGGGTTCACCAGAACGTCATGTGCGCAAGCGCGAGCCTCAAGTCGGTGAAGCGCGTGTACTCGCACGCGCAGTCGATCGCGCAGTGCAACGGCTGGCTGTCCCGGCACCTGCCGCACGCGGAGCGCGTGCCGGTCTCGAGCAACGCCGAAGCGGCGCGCCGCGCCGCCAAGGAGGCGAGCGCCTGCGCGATCGGACCGGACATTGCGGCCATGCGTTACGGGATGAAGATCGTCGCCTCCAACATCGAGGATGTCGCCAACAACCGCACGCGCTTCCTGGTTTTGGGCGACCTCGAGCCGGGCCCGAGCGGCCGCGACGCCACGTCGATCGTGATGTCCGCGCCCAATCGCCCGGGCGCGGTGCGGGATCTTCTGAACCCGATCGCGAAAAACGGCGTGAGCATGTCGCGCCTCGAGTCGCGGCCGACTCGGATCGGCCAGTGGGAGTACTATTTCTACGTCGACCTGATCGGCCATCGCAGCGATCCCCCGGTGGCACAGGCGCTCACCGAGCTGGCAGAACTCGCGCCGCTGCTGAAAATTCTCGGCTCATATCCGGTGTCAACGGCATGAATACCGACGTCCACGAGCAGTCTCTGTCCTACGTGCGCGCGATCGCGCCCTACCAGCCCGGCAAGCCGATCGGGGAACTGGCGCGCGAGATGGGGCTCGATGCGAAGGACATCGTCAAGCTGGCCTCGAACGAGAACCCGCGCGGCATCGGGCCGCGCACGCGCGCGGCGATCGAATCGGCGCTCGGCGATCTCGCGCGCTACCCCGACGCCAATGGTTTCGAGCTCAAGCAGGCGCTGGCGCGGCGCTACGGCATCGGCATGGACTCGATCGTGCTCGGCAACGGCTCCAACGACGTGCTCGAGCTGGTTGCCGCGGCTTTTCTCAATGCTTCGCGCTCGGCGGTGTTCGCGCAGCATGCATTCGCGGTGTACCCGCTCGCCACCCAGGCCCGCGGCGCCGGCTCGATCGAGGTGCCCGCGGTGGACTACGGCCACGACCTCGAAGCGATGGCGCGCGCCGTCGCGAGCGACACCGCGGTGGTGTGGTTGGCGAACCCGAACAATCCGACCGGAACCTTCTGCCCGCCCGAGGCGCTCGAGGCCTTCTTCAAGCGCGTGCCCGCGCACGTGATTGTCGTGCTCGACGAAGCGTACAACGAATATCTTCCTTCCGAGCGGCGTTACGACAGCGTGCGCTGGCTCAAGCGCCATCCGAACCTGGTGATCACGCGCACGTTCTCGAAGGCCTACGGGCTGGCGGGGTTGCGCGTGGGCTATGCGCTGGCGCATGCGAAGGTGGCTGACGTGATGAACCGCGTGCGCCAGCCGTTCAACGTCAATTCGGTTGCGCTCGCGGCGGCGAGCGCCGCGCTCGAGGACATGGAGTTCGTCGCCAGGAGTTTCGCCGAGAATCTCGCCGGTCTGCGCTACCTCGAGCAGGGCGCCCGCGCGCTCGGGCTGGATTACATTCCGTCGTTCGGGAATTTCATCACCATCCGGGTGGGCAAGGCGGGCGAAATCTACAAGCGCCTGCTCAAGCGCGGGGTGATCGTGCGCCCGGTCTCGGGCTACGGCCTGCCCGAGCACCTGCGCGTCACCGTCGGCACGCCCGAGGAAAACCAGCGCTTCCTCACCGCGCTCACCGCGAGCGTCAAGGACTGAGATGGCTGCGCCGCGCTACGGCCGCATCGCCATCATCGGCGTCGGCCTGATCGGCGGATCGTTCGCGCTTGCGCTGAAGCGCGCGGGCGCCTGCGGCGAGGTGGTTGGCGTGGGTCGCGATCCGGCCAACCTTCGCGTCGCGCTGGAGCGCGGAGCGATCGACTCGAGCGAGCCCGACGCGGCAGCGGCGGTGAAGAACGCGGATCTGGTGCTGGTCGCCACACCGGTGGCGCAGTTCGGTAAGACCTTCTCCAGCATTGCCGCTTCGCTCGCGCCGCAGGCGCTGGTGATGGACGCAGGCAGCACCAAGCAGGACGTCGTGGCCGCCGCACGGGCGCACCTCGGTGCACGCCTCAAGCAGTTCGTGCCGGCGCACCCGATCGCCGGCGCCGAGCACAGCGGCGCGGCCGCCGCGCGCGCGGATCTGTTCGACGGCAAGCGTGTGGTGCTCGCGCCGCTCGCGGAAAACCCGGACGCGCTGGTGCGGCGCGCCGAGGAGGCTTGGGTCGCGTGCGGCGCGAGCGTGTTTCGCATGAGCGCGGCAGAGCACGACGCGGTGTTCGCGGCGGTGAGCCACCTGCCGCACCTGCTCGCCTACGCGCTGGTGCACGAGCTGAGCGAGCGCGGCGACGCGGCGCGGCTGTTCGGCTACGCAGCGGGGGGTTTTCGCGACTTCACGCGCATCGCTTCCAGCCACCCGGAGATGTGGCGCGACATCTGCGCCGCAAACCGCGTTGCGCTGCTGGCGGAAATGGACCGCTACGTATCGAAACTCGCCGCCATGCGCAAGCTGGTCGAGCGCGGTGACGCGGCGGGGCTCGAGCGGGTGTTTGCCGATGCGCGAGCGGCGCGAAACCGCTGGCTGGCAGGCGAATTCAGCCCGTGAGACGCGCGTTCCTCGACCTCGCTGCGGTGCGCCGCGCGGCCGGCACCGTCAGGCTGCCGGGTTCGAAGAGCATTTCCAACCGCGTTCTGCTGCTCGCCGGCCTCGCGCACGGCGAGACGCGCGTGCGCGAGGCGCTCGACGCGGACGACACGCGCGTGATGCTTGCTGCGCTTCGCGCTCTCGGGATCGACTGGCGCCGCGCAGGCGACGGCGCGATCGCAATCCGTGGGGCCGGTGGACCGCCGCCGGTGAAGAACGCCGAACTGTTCCTCGGCAATGCCGGCACCGCGTTCCGTCCGCTCACGGCAGTGCTGGCATTTTCCGGCGGCGAGTACCGCCTGTCGGGCGTGCCGCGCATGCTCGAGCGGCCGATCGGCGATCTGGTCGACGCGTTGCGGCGCGTCGGAGCCGGCATCGACTACGCCGGCGCGCAGGGATTTCCGCCGCTCGCGCTGCATCCGGGCGCCATTCGCCTCGATGCGCCGGTGCGCGTGCGCGGCGACGTTTCCTCGCAGTTCCTGACTGCCTTGCTGCTCGCGTTGCCGCTCCTTGGCCACGCGTCGGCCATCGAAGTGGAGGGCGAGCTGATCTCGAAGCCCTATGTCGAGATCACGCTCAACCTGATGCGGCGCTTCGGGGTCACGGTCGAGCGCGACGGCTGGCGCGCATTCCGCGTGCCGCGGGGGCATTACGCGAGCCCCGGGGAAATATACGTCGAAGGTGACGCGTCCGCGGCTTCCTACTTTCTTGCCGCGGGTGCGATCGGCGGCGGGCCGGTGCGCGTCGAGGGGGTGGGGCACGCGAGCATCCAAGGCGACGTGCGCTTCGCCGAAGTGGTTGAGAGCATGGGCGCGAAGGTGGAGTTCGGCGAATCCTGGATCGAAGCGCGCGGAGGCGGCAAGCTGAAGGCGGTGGATCTCGACCTCAATCACATTCCGGATGCGGCGATGACCGTGGCGGTGATGGCGCTGTTCGCGGATGGACCGTGCACGCTGCGCAACATCGCGAGCTGGCGCGTCAAGGAAACCGACCGCATCGCGGCGATGGCGAAGGAACTGCGGAAACTGGGGGCGGTGGTCGAGGAGGGCGCGGATTTCCTGCGCGTCGCGCCGCCCGCGAAGCTCAATTCGGGAGTGGCGATCGACACCTACGACGACCACCGGATGGCAATGTGTTTCTCGCTCATCGCGCTGGGCGAAGTGCCGGTTCGCATCAACGATCCGGATTGTGTCGGCAAGACTTTCCCCGAGTTCTTCGATGCGTTTGCTTTGATCTGCGATGCCGCTGGATAAATTCGGAGCGAGAATCGTGCGAACCAACATCGAAATTGAAGACAAGCTCCTCGCCGAGGCGATGCGCGCGGGCGGTTTCAAGACCAAGCGCGCGACTGTCGAGGCTGGCCTACGCTTGCTCGTCCTCAGGAAGGCCTACCGCGGCATCCTGGAATTGCGCGGAAAGATTCATTGGGTGGGCGATATCGACACACTTCGCGAATCGAAGCGCAGATAGCCAGGAGAGCCCCCGAGCTGATCGACCGGGTGAGGGTTCTACTCGACGAAAACCTGATCGCTCGCACGGAGTCATGTAGCGCAAGTGTGCTACAGTGCGCGCGATACGACTACCTGTCCCGGAGCGCGCCGTGTCTACGACAACCATCCGTCTTCCCGATGAATTGAAGGCCAAAGTCGCGCGCGCAGCCAAGCGGGCGAAGACGACGCCGCACGGATACATTCTTGAGGCGATCGCCGAGAAGGCGGCTCACGACGAGAGGCGGGCCGACTTTCACGACGAGGCCGGCGCGCGCTTTGCCAATATTGCGGCAACGGGCAAGACCATCGCGTGGGACGACATGCGGTGCTATCTCGAGGCGCGGGTCGCCGGAGGCAAGCCTGCGCGTCGGGCTGCACGCAAGATGGCACGCTGAAGGTGTCGCGCATCGAGCTGGCATCCGGGGTAGGTGACGATCTCGACCGAATCTTTGATCACCTCGCAAGCCACGATGCCAGCAACATTCCGGCGCGTATTCAAGAAATCATCAAAGCCATCGGCGTTCTCGAGCACAATCCCTTGATTGGTCGGTCCGCTCCGGAAGGCAACCGGGAGTTGATCATCGGGCGCAGGTCATTTGGATATGTCGCGTTGTACCGATACATGGCCGAGATCGACACGGTTCTGGTCCTTGCGGTGCGCAGCCAGCGTGAAGCTGGATATTCCATTGAATAGCCCCGTCATCGCAATCGATGGCCCTTCTGCCTCCGGCAAGGGCACCGTGTCCCGCCAGGTCGCCGCGCAACTGGGTTTTCACTATCTGGAAAGCGGTGCCCTGTACCGGTTGGTGGCGCTGTCATCGCAGCGCAAAAGCGTGGCCGACGACGATGAGCCACGCTTGGCTGAACTCGCCGCCAGGCTCGATGCACGTTTTCGGGGTGACGATATCTATCTTGAAAATCAGGAAGTTAGCCTCCATCTATACACTGAAAATTGTGCCCAACGCGCCTCTGCTATCGCCGGTCTGCCGGCCGTGCGCACCGCGCTGCTCGAGCGCCAGCGCGATTTCCGGGTGCCGCCGGGTCTGGTGGCCGACGGGCGCGACATGGGCACGGTGGTGTTCCCTGACGCCGTCCTGAAGGTGTTCCTGACGGCAAGCGTTCCCGCACGCGCAGAGCGCCGGTATAAGCAGTTGAAAGAAAAAGGTTTCGATGCTAATCTTGCCGCCCTTTCCCGCGACCTAGAGGCGCGCGACGCCCAAGACGCCAATCGCGCCGTAGCGCCGCTCAAACCGGCATGCGACGCGGTTGAACTGGACTCGACCGAACTGTCGATCGAGGAAGTGGCCGCGCGCATCGTAGCGTGGTGGCTGGAACGCAAGGCAACGATCAAGTAGTCTGATTTGGAACGAATAAACAGGAAATCTCGCGCTGTTACAGGTGGGCGCGCCGCAATCCCCGCGGTGGCGCCCGTGTTTGCAACCCAACCCGCCCGCGCCGTTCATCCGGCCGGCGGCTGAACTAGGTCCTTCAACCACAACATGGCCAGTCTCTCCCCCGCAGTTTCCAACCCCGCAGTTGCAAACCCTCCCACCCAGGAATCCTTCGCCGCGCTGTTCGAGGAAAGCCTTACCCTCAAGGAGATGCGCATCGGCGAGGTGATCACCGCCGAAGTCGTGCGCGTCGACCAGAACGTCGTCGTGGTCAACGCCGGCCTCAAGTCCGAGAGCTTCATCGCGGTCGAGGAATTCCGCAATGAGCAGGGCCAGGTCGAAGTCAAACCCGGCGATTTCGTCAGCGTCTCGATCGAGGCGCTCGAAGACGGTTTTGGCGAGACGCGCCTGTC
This sequence comes from Gammaproteobacteria bacterium, assembly GCA_041476585.1. Lineage (GTDB taxonomy): Bacteria > Pseudomonadota > Gammaproteobacteria > Burkholderiales > SG8-39 > JADGRQ01. The sequence continues at coordinate 9,031 of JBGOTT010000138.1, forward strand.
GCGCGAAAAGGCCAAGCGGCTTGCGGCCTGGCTCGACCTGGAAAAAGCGCTCGAGCAGGGCGAAAAGGTCCAGGGGATGATCACCGGCAAGGTCAAGGGCGGCCTCACGGTGATGGTCAACGGCATCCGCGCGTTCCTGCCGGGTTCGCTGGTGGACCTGCGGCCGGTGAAGGACACGACGCCGTTCGAAGGCAAGGAGATGGAGTTCAAGGTCATCAAGCTCGACCGCAAGAGGAACAACGTGGTGGTGTCGCGGCGCGCGGTGCTCGAGGCGACGGCGGGTGCCGAGCGCGACGCGCTGCTCTCGACGCTCGCCGAGGGCGCAGTGGTGAAGGGCATCGTCAAGAACATTACCGATTACGGCGCGTTCGTCGACCTGGGCGGAATCGACGGCCTGCTCCACATCACCGACCTGGCCTGGCGCCGCGTCAAGCACCCTTCCGAAGTGGTGAACGTCGGCGACGAAGTCACCGCCAAGGTCCTCAAGTTCGATACCGAGAAGAATCGCGTTTCGCTCGGACTGAAGCAGTTGGGCGAGGATCCCTGGGTCGGCATCTCGCGCCGCTACCCGCAGGGCACGCGCCTGTTCGGCAAGGTCACCAATCTCACCGACTACGGCGCATTCGTCGAAGTCGAGGCCGGCATCGAAGGCCTGGTGCATGTCTCGGAGATGGACTGGACCAACAAGAACGTGCATCCGTCCAAGGTGGTGCAGGTCGGCGACGAGGTCGAGGTGATGATCCTCGAGATCGACGAGGAGCGCCGCCGCATTTCGCTCGGCATGAAGCAGTGCCTGCCGAATCCCTGGGAGGATTTCGCGCGCGAGTTCAAGAAAGGCGACCGCGTCA